>QHNQ01000152.1 GCA_003218135.1 Verrucomicrobiota bacterium | reverse complement strand
CGCAGAACGCCTTAGGCTCGCCACTGATAGTAACTCGCAGACTCATTAAGCAAAAGGCACGCCATCACCAGCTTGCGCCAGCTTTGACACCTTGTAAGCACATCATTTCAGGTACTATTTCACTCCGCTCGCAGCGGTTCTTTTCACCTTTCCCTCGCGGTACTTGTTCACTATCGGTCGCCAATGAGTATTTAGGCTTACGCCGTGGTCGGCGCAGATTCATACGAAGTTTCACGTGCATCGTATTACTCAGGAAATCCCTAGGCGTGCTCGGGTTTTTGGTTACGGGCCTTTCACCCTCTATGGCGCAGCTTTCCAGAAGCTTCACCTAACCTTTGCACTACCACGTCGGGCTCCTACAACCCCTACCGATAAATCGGCAGGTTTAGCCTGTTCCGCTTTCGCTCGCCACTACTGACGGAATCTCTTTCGATTTCTTTTCCTCCGGTTACTGAGATGTTTCACTTCGCCGGGTGTCGCGATGTTCGTGCTATGGATTCACACGAACTCGAGCAGGTATTACCCCGCTCAGGTTACCCCATTCGGAAATTCACGGGTCAAAGCGTGTTTGCCGCTCTCCGTGACTTATCGCAGCTTGCCACGTCCTTCATCGCCTATTGGCACCAAGGCATCCATGATGCGCTCTTTGTAGCTTGATCAATCTGTTCAGTCCGGCAACGCCGGACCGAGATTTGTATGATAACTGAAACTCTCTTGCTGCAGGTGATCCGCTGAGGACAGCGGACGCTACAGCAACTTGATTTCAGACTCAGCTCTTAAAGTTGTATTTTCTTACTACCCTGTATGTAGATGTCAAAGAACCAGCCGTTCACGTACATTTCAGACCACAAAAAAACTCAATCTTGCGTCCGACTTGAACTCGGGTCTGCTCCGCCATAGCGTCTGCGGAGACAGCCCCGATGAACACGTCGGGACAAAATTGAGCACCAATTTGCAGTCCCAGTTGTACGTAGAACGCACTCCAAATTAGTAGAGTCCCGCTTCCGGCGGGATCGTTAAAATAACCAACAGATGACCGACAGTCAAGTGTATTCGGATAGTTTTTGCAGGATTTCCTTCTCTTCGCATGCGCCTGACGCAAAGGCATTTGTGTAAACTGGTTGCCGTGACGGGGGGGCACATCCTCGAAAAGTGGTCCCGGCCAAACGTCCGGCCGAAGAAGCAGCGCGAACCTGCGGAAAATCGTCGTTCGCTGCGCACTAATTGGCCTGTAACACAGAATGCGGAGGGCGAACAACCTCGTACAGGTCGTAAATCTTTTCTCCTGCAAACCAAAATTCCTTTACCAATTGAGATTTCAGCTCCGGGTGAGCCATCATCGAGGCAAGGAAATTCCGTCGAGTCTCAGGGAAAGTTTCTTTCGAAGCGGCAAATGTAAGAACAAAGGTTTTACCCTGTAGGAAAAAGTAATCTAGCGTAGCAGTCTGCTCCTTCTGATTCTTCTCTCCAAGCTCTTTGAATATCGGCCATTGATCGTGCAGCCTCCGGCGGAGCTTTTTTGGCGCTAGTGCGTGGAGTTGGGTGTGCAGACCCCAGTCCACGCAGATTATGCTTCTCGCCTCGAAGCCATGCTCGTTGATGTAACGAGAGAGAGAATAGATTTCCGGAGACCATCGTGGGTTATAGTGCGGGTTGGTTCGGAAATGGGAAAGATATTCGGCGCTGTTATGGACGTTCATAACAAAAAGACAAGCTGCCGCGGAACCAAAAAGGAGACCACCAATGTGGCAGAGATTTTTCGCAGCGAGTTGCGTGTAGACCGATTTCCCAAGAAAGGCAAACGCCAGGAAAGGCAAGGGAAAAACCATTAGGTAATGCTGCGCACCGTCCGCCTGAGGCGTAATTACGATCTGCAAGAAAATCAGAGAACCAACAAGGAAGCAGAAGAGACCGTTTTTTCGATCCTCGCGCGCTTCGGTGTTTGGCATTGGCAGAAACGAGGTGGCCAATGCCAAAAATCCAGCGACAACAATCAACCAAAAGGGAACCCAGGAAATTATCGTCCTAGCGTCTCCAAAGATAAACCCAGCTACTTCGTGACCTGATAACGTGCCTAGGACCCCATACCACTTTACTTTGAGCGACGCCGTAGGAGCCCCGGTTGCGTGGTGGAAATACAGAAGAAGCGGCAAAATTAAGTACAGCGTGACCCCCAACGCGATCAAAAGAAGAATGATCGCTGTCCAGCGAACGAATTTCGGACATGAAATCCACAGCCTCTTCAGGCTGTCCGGGTAGCACAAAGAAATTCCGATAACGAAAGCTGATGCCAGCCAAACAAAATTGAACCTGTCGAAAAAACCGAGGCCGAAGCAAACGAAAATGAGCGCTGGCTTCCACAGTTTCGGCTCGTCGCGATAATTAAACCAGAGAGCAAGAATGGTTGCTTGGAAGAGGTGCGTCAAGACTGTCGGCCCCCAATCCAGGCGACTTGGAAAAACATTAGCCGGATCCACCGCCAATATCCATAGGGCGATGGTCGCCCAGACAGCCCCAAGCTTCGCTCGCATGAGCTGATACAAAATGAGCAGTGTCACTGCCGCGAGCAGAATGGCCGGCAAGCGAATAGTCAAAGCCGATACGCCGAAATGGTGGAAAATCGGATAGTAGCCCCATGCCTTTAAAGCTCCCATATAAGGGAAGACGAGAAATGGCAGCCGTCCCAGCCGCATATAAATAAAGGTGTTATCGGGAGCGCCCAGGGCTGCATTTGCAAAAGCCAGTTCGTCGTAATAGAGTCCTGGAAGTTCAATTCGGTAGGCAGCCAGAAAAACAAAGACACATAAGGCGGCGAATGCCAGCCAGCCCGCTAAGCGGCGCACTGAAAGCTCGCTTGGGCGTCCGGATGTCGTCACGAGGTTCAAATTTATGCTCGATGGTCGTGTCGAAGCTGAGCTGCTTTAAATGTCCGAAGAAACATTGTTCAATCTCGAAGACAACGCCCTGCTTTTTTACGCGCTTGGGTACGGGTGTCAACTTCATCGTCATCTTCCGGTCGCTCTGGCCGTTGGTTTCACGCACGTTCCCCTCCTGTCTCGGACGGATCGGTTGCAAAGTGCCTTGGAACGGCGATGTATCCCGGAGCAATATGATTACCGCCCCGGCTGAAACGCGGTCCGATATTGCGCTTGCCGTTCCTTCCGAGCGTCCAGTGGAACTCTCTATTGTGATGCCCTGCCTGAACGAGGCTGAGACTTTGGCAAGCTGTATCAACAAGGCGCAAGGCTTCCTTCACAAGCAGGGCATCATCGGCGAAGTCATCATTGCAGATAACGGTAGCACGGATGGCTCGCAGGAGATTGCCCGTTATTGCGGCGGGCGTGTAGTGCCGGTCACCCCGCCAGGCTACGGAAACGCGCTTATGGGTGGTATCGGTGCAGCTCGCGGTAAGTATGTGATCATGGGCGATGCCGACGACAGTTACGATTTCAGCCAGCTTATGCCTTTCCTCATCAAGCTGCGCGAAGGCTATGAGCTCGTGCAAGGATGCCGACTACCATCGGGCGGGGGCACGGTCCGCCGGCGTGCTATGCCACTTTCTCATCGCTGGCTGGGTAATCCGATGTTTTCGTTCCTGGCGCGCAAGTGGTTCTGCGCGCCCGTGCACGACATCTATTGCGGTATGCGTGGCTTCACGAAGGGCCTCTTCCAACGGCTCGATCAACGTTGCACTGGAATGGAGTTTGCCACTGAGATGATCATCAAGGCGAGCCTTAACAAGGAAAGGATTGCCGAAGTTCCCATCACGCTTCATCCTGACGGCCGGAAGACTCGAGCGCCGCATCTCAAAACGTTTCGCGACGGTTGGCGAACGTTGCGGTTCTTCCTGATTTGCAGTCCGCGCTGGCTTTTTCTCATGCCAGGTCTGCTATTGATCTTACTTGGCGGAGCCGGCTACGCGGTCGTATTCTCGCGGCTAACATTTAATGGCGTGATATTCGACGCGCATACCTTGCTCTTTGCGAGTCTTGCATTGTTGTGTGGATTCCAGGCCGTGCTGTTCGCGATACTAACGAAGTTGTTCGCGATCACGGAAGGTTTGCTGCCTCCCGATCCGCGACTTGAACGTGCGTTCCGGCACATTACCCTTGAAACAGGACTGGCCGGTGGCACTGTCGCGCTAGTCGCCGGTTTTATTCTGCTATTGATGGCTGTGCTGATTTGGCGAAGAACGGGCTGGGGCCGGCTAGACTACAGCGAGGTCATGCGAGTAGTCATTCCAGGTGCGACGCTAACAGCACTCGGCTTTCAGACTGTGCTCTTCAGCTTTTTCATGAGCATTCTGGGAATGAAGCGGAAATGAATCTGCTTGAAAAGATTCATGGAAGCTATGTCCACAATCGCAGGGTGAGAGTGCTGGCGCGCGAGCTCTCCGCGTTGCTGCCAGCTAATGGCCAGGTCCTGGATGTCGGCTGCGGCGACGGGCTACTAGCCGCGCTCATGCAAAAGGATAAGCCGAACGTGGTCATTACAGGCATCGATGTGTTGGTGCGCGACCACACGCATATCCCGGTTGTGAAATTTGACGGGACGACTATTCCTTTTCCTGACCGGAGTTTCGATACACTCGTGTTTGTCGATGTTCTGCATCACATGGACGACCCGGTCTTGTTGCTACGCGAGGCGGCGAGAGTGGCGCGCAAAACGATCGTGATTAAGGATCATACTCTCAATGGCTTTGCAGCCGGACCGACCCTGCGGTTTATGGATCGAATCGGAAACCGCCGGTATAACGTGGCACTGCCATATAACTATTGGCCGAAACAAGAATGGCTAAATACCTTTGAGGCTCTCGGTCTCAGATTACGAACTTGGAAATCAAAGCTCGACCTGTATCCGCGTCCCGTAGATTGGCTCGTAGGACGCTCCCTGCATTTCATCGCGCAGGCCGCACTGCCGCAAGTTGGGGCTTCTGATCATGAGCGACGCATCTCATGAGGGTAACTGGCGGTTATGGTCGACGGCATGCTGTAGACAGGCGATCAGTAGACTGCCACGATGGCAAATGGCAAAAAAATTGAATCCTATGTGCCGGCACGACTGGATCGACTGCCGTGGAGTTCGTGGCACTGGCTAATTGTGGTTTCCCTCGGCGCGACCTGGATTCTCGATGGTTTGGAAGTTACCTTGGCTGGAGCGTTGGGCGGAATTCTAACGCGACAGGAGACGCTTGGATTGACTGATACGCAGGTCGGCGCTAGTGCGACCTGCTACCTCACAGGCGCGGTGCTCGGCGCGCTGCTTTTCGGTTACGGGACAGATCGATTCGGACGCAAAAAATTGTTCTTCATCACCGTTGCGGTTTATCTCATCGGAACTGCGCTGTCTGCTTTTTCGTGGAACTTCGAGAGCTACGCAGTCTTTCGCGCCCTTACAGGCGCTGGCATTGGTGGCGAATACGCGGCGATCAATTCCGCGATTGACGAACTGATCCCGGCGCGCGTGCGGGGCCGAGTCGATTTAATCATTAACGGTTCATACTGGATTGGCGCCGCCGTGGGCGCCGCAGCAACGCTCGTATTGCTTGACCCTCGGCATGTGCCCGTGTGGTTAGGCTGGCGATTTGCGTTTGGAATCGGCGCAACCCTGGGGCTCATTGTGATCTTCTTTCGTCGCTGGATTCCCGAAAGCCCGCGCTGGTTGATGATTCACGGTCGAAATTCCGAAGCAGAACAAATCGTTGCCGAAGTCGAGCGAAAGTTAGGGGCATCACCGCTCCTCCAGTCCAACACTCCAATTACAATTCTCACGCGCAGGCATACGCCCTGGCGGGAAATGTGGGACGCGATTGTGCACGAATATCGTCGCCGTTCATTTCTCGGTCTTGTACTGATGTCCACGCAGGCCTTTTTCTATAATGCGATCTTTTTCACTTATGCACTCGTGCTAATGCGATTCTACGGGGTGCCGGAGCAGAAGGTCGGCGCTTATCTTCTGCCGTTTGCGCTCGGCAATGTGCTCGGGCCGCTTCTGCTAGGACATCTGTTCGACACAATCGGGCGCAAACAAATGATTACCGCTACGTATGGCCTCGCAGGAATTTTGCTCGCGCTCACCGGATGGCTTTTTCGCGCTGGCGTGCTCACCGCACAAACACAGACTCTTGCGTGGACGATAATTTTTTTCATCGCGTCAGCCGCGGCCAGCTCAGCGTACCTGACGGTGAGCGAAATTTTTCCGCTGGAAATTCGCGCGCTAGCTATCGCAATTTTCTATGCAATTGGAACGCTGATTGGCGGGGTCGGCGCACCGCTGTTGTTCGGATGGATTATCGGCATCGGATCGATTACCGCGTTGTTCATCGGATATTTGGTGGCGGCGGCATTAATGATTTTCGGGGCGGCGATTGAAGCATGGATTGGCATTCCAGCCGAGCGATGCTCGCTTGAGCACATCGCTGCGCCGCTCTCGAGCAAAGGGTTGTGAACCCGGGGAGCCGCGTCTCTGTGAGACGCGCGAGGCTTAGTGGTAAACGAATTAGTGTGGCGCTACGGCGCCGCAGGGCAGCGAAGCGGCTACAGCGAATCCTATTTGCGACAGTTGACCGTCAGTTCGCGCGTGTGAATTGGCCCCGCGGCAGTCAGTTTGCTCGAGTAAAGATGGAAAGCCTCGACGCGAATCATTCCAGCATCGAACTCCGCATTGAGTCTTAAAAAGTTTCGCAGCGATTGTGGTGCGACATTGCGGCAGCGGGCGATCGTGATGTGCGGATGCCACGGGCGCAACTCCGGCTCGATCCCCGCGGCGAGCGCGGCTTCCTGCACGCGTTTGTGGATTTGAAACAAATGCGGGTGCGCTTTGCCGACACCGATCCAGATAATTTTCGGAGCACCTTTTGCAGAAAACGTCCCGACACCAGTAACGGGCAGAAAGAACGCGCCGAACTCGATCGCGCTAAGTCTTTCACGCAGCGCGAGATCAACGTCCTGCGGCACATCATCGAAGAACGCGAGTGTCAGGTGCATCTGAGGCGGATCAGTCCAGCGCACGCCGCGGATGTGCGGGTCAAGATCCGCAAGCAACCGGCGGGTTGCGTCCGGCAAATCGATCGCAACGAAGAGACGGTTGGCCATATCGGTCAGTCCAACGCTCAACCCGCCTTCGCAATGCTACGGCGTGGCAGGCATCGAACGTCCAACGTCCAATTGAGCCCGAGGGGGCGGCTGCCGTTATGGCGCGTGGCTTCTTTCTTCGTTGTTCTTCTGAGTCGCACGATCGGCAAGCTTTGTCATCCATCCCGGTGTTCGCCGAGGGACCTCCGACCCGGCGCGCGATTCATTGCCTTGCTCACCCCCAGTTCCGGGAAGAAGCCGATTTACAAATTTCATCAGGTAGCCGGTCAGATTTGGAAAAAGAGCATTGCCCAAAACAATCTTGCGCGCAGCAAAGGTGAGCGTAAGCGATGGTTGCCCGCGACGGCAGGCAGCGAGAATTTTCCTCGCGGCGCGATCGGCGTTCATCGAAATGAGCGGCGCACCTGCGGAAGCAGCGAACCAGGCAAACTCGTCATCATGCCTGCCTTTGAATTTCGCATTCACATGAGAACCGGTACGCATTAGTCCTGGCGCGACCGTTGTCACATGGATGTTGTCACGCGCCAGTTCGGCGCGAATCGCATCGGAAAAACCGGTCAACGCAAATTTACTTGCGCTGTAGGACGCCATGTGCGGCACGGCAACTTTGCCACCAATGGAAGAAATATTGAGGATGCGGCCTCCGCCCCAGATGCGCATCTCGGGAACGATTTGCGAGATTAATTCGAAAGGCGCCCAAAAATGCAGCCGTATAGCGCGCTCGAAATCCTCGCGCATCAAATGCTCGAGTGGACCGACTTCGATGATGCCGGCGTTGTTGATCAAGATATCGATTTTGCCGAACCGATCGATCACTCGGCGAACAGCCGCCTGAATTTGTTCGCTATCGAGCAAATCGCATTGAATTGTCATTACTGTGTTGGGCCGCATAGCGAGGTCGGTCTTTGCACGCGCCAGTTCCTCAGCATCGCGTGCAATGAGGGCAACATTCCCACCTCGCGCGCAAATGTGTCGCGCAAGCACCAGTCCCAGTCCGCGCGATCCGCCGGTGATGAGGACGACTTTTTCGCGTAGTGGATAACTTACGGTGCGGATGAAACGAACGATTAACCAGACGGCTAGCAGAATGGCGCCTGTGGCTAACAGAACGCGAAGATTCATTTCAACGGTTTACAATGAGATACGAAACCTTCGCAGCAAACGGCCGTGAATAACGAGACGCTCAAGCGTGTCTGCGGTTGAACCGCGCGACTTCGCGCGCCGTCTCGCGATCCACTGCGCGTTTCTTCAAGTCGGCCCGTTTATCATGCGCGACCTTCCCCTGCCCCACGCCGAGCTCAGCCTTTAGCTTTCCATTTTTCCAGTAGAGCTTGAGAACGACGAGCGCGCGGCCTTTCACCTGCGTTTCGCCGTAGAGCTTATCGATCTCCTGACGATGCAATAACAATTTGCGGACGCGCTTCGCCGCCGGAATTTCGTGGCTGGCACGTTCGTATGGCTGGATATCGGCGTTGTAAAGAAAAGCTTCGCCATTTTCGATCCGCGCGAACGCATCACTGATGTTTGCCTTGCCCGCGCGAATCGATTTGACTTCGCTACCTTTCAATTCGATGCCCGCTTCGTACCGCTCGAGAATGCGATAGTCACGGAGCACTTTGCGATTGGTGATCGATTCGCTCGCCATTTTGCGTACGCCGAGCTCGCGACAAACGAGCGGACGCGCTGAGCCTGTGTCAGCGACTAAGCGCCGTCCGAACCCTCTAACGCCTCGTAGTCCAGCTTGCCAGCGATGATTTCTTTCAGCGCAATGTCCGTCAATGACATCCGGGGTGTCGTCTCTACCAACGGTCGATGTCCCAATCCAAGCTGACGGACACGTTTGGAAACAACATTAATCAGAAGTTGCTGATTGGGGATCACCTGGGCTGCTTCGTTAAGAAGTTGTGTCGTCATATGGCGCAAGGATCGGACCGAGTCCCGCGTGTGCGGGATCGGGAATTGAAGAATGACCGGCACGCTGTTTGTAAGGGCGGACGGGACAAGTTGCGGGGCAAGCATGGTAAAAACGAGTGTTGATCCTGCGAGTGAAGCGCCTCGTTGTCAACGGATTTCATCCACAACAGCACAAATTACTTTCGGCTGGGCGACAATAGTGGATGCCATCATCGGATTCTTTTCGATGGAGCGCTCTGCGGCAAAACTATGCGCGCTGCCACTGGCCGACCCAAGTACCCCATCCGTAATACCCAAATGGGAGAAGTCGACCCTCCGATACCAGTGCATCGACCTGTGCCCGAATCGGTGCTGCTTTCGCCGGGCCGAGGTAATCATCTATTATGACCCAGCAACGGTCGGCGAGTAAATCGCCGTAGCAATCCAGGTCGCGTCGCACATTGTTGTCCGCATCGAAAATAAAGAGCCCTACTTCGCCACCATCCATGGCCTGACGAACTTCTGGTATGGTTGCTTCGTCGAAGGAGCGCCCATTGATCAGCGTAACATCTTCCGCAACTCCAAAACGAGCGAGGTTCTTCTTCAAATCTTTGATGATGTGGCTGCTTGAGAGACGGAAATGTTTCAATTTTCCTCCCGCCTCGATACTAACAATTTTTTTCGGCACACTGGATTCGCGCGCGCCATACGCTGCGGCAATCGTCGATCCTCCGACATAAGGACCAATCTCCAAGACATTTCCCGGGCTGAACCTGGCGAAGTGATAGATGAGAAGCAGAACATCCATGTGCAACATGGAGGCGGCCTGCCCGACTTTTTCTAATCGAAGGCGTACGTCCGAGCTGCGGTACTCCATCAGTTTGCGCAGCAACTCGAGCACCTGATTCACGTGAGCTGAGGCGCTCAGAGCTGAATTCGGCTGAGTAACCACGGCCGATTCTACTGGCGCGGTACGATGAGGCAAACTGTCGTGTCTCGACAACGTGGCGTTTATTGCAGTGGAAAATGACGCGCGGCGACTGAATAAAATTAAGTCTTGATTTGCCAATGGCAAAAACCCAACATCGCCGCCTCTGGTGCTGAAGGGAAAACGGGCACAGCGCTCTGCCACAATAAAATATGAACAGTCGGCATCTGCCGTCTCCGGCTGCGACAAAGATCGCTTCGCGGCCCACGCTTTCTCAGTTCCCAGGCGGCCCGGTCCCCAGCGGATCACCTGCGGCCAAGATGTATCGACAACCTGTCGAACCTATCTCTTCTCTAAAATGGAAAACCCTTTTGAGTTTCGGCTGGAAGCTTATCGGTGTCTGCCGCGGCTTGGTATTGTTATATGCGATCCTCTCTTTGACCCACGAAGCAATTGATCGCGGTATAATCCAACTTTTCGGCTACCTCACCAACCAAGTTAGTACTAGCAGCTCTGATCGCCTCGTCGGGACTTATCTTGGCTGGGTTTTCCTCGCGATTTGCGGTGTTGGCTTTTCCATTCCCTTGAGATGGGTGACGACGAAAATGGACGCACTACTCTCGAACCGCTTGCGCACGAATCTGTTCGATCGCGTTCTCAGACAATCGCCCGAGTTTTTTCACGACTACGATCCCGGCCAACTAAACGCAATTATCAACCAAATGACAATCGAGACGGAGATGACTCTTCGGCAGATTATTGTCGATCCAATACTGCAATTTGTTGTCCTCGCCGGAACGACGTGCCTGGTGAGTTACAATTTTGTCCAACTGCACAAAGAACCTCTCGCTATCTTCGGGGTCGAGCTTCCCTCGTGGGCAATCCCGCCGATGATCGTGGGTTTGGCGCTGTTCTCGCCTTATCTCATCAGCAAGATCGGCGACAGTATTCGCACCGCGTCAAAGGCTGTACAGACCTACATGCTGTCCTTGTCGAGCCTTGTCACAGGCGCCACGCAGTCCCCAGAAGAAATCCAGGCAATGGAAGCAGAACGCATTTTTAGCGAGAAGCATAATGCGAGTTTGGACCAGTCCCTCAAGGCGCGTTTGCGACAAACAATCACGATTGAGACTGTTAACCTGCTGAATCGATTGCCTACGCTGTTGATCGAGATTGCATTGTTAGGATTCGCAGTGTGGCTCGTCCTTAAGCCGGGCGGGAACGCGCGCCCAGGCGACGTGGTAGCAGTCCTTCTGCTCGCACCGATGTTGATGTCGCCCATTCAGGCGCTCTCTGGCTATCTCGTAATGGCTTCAAGCTCCTGGCCAAACATCGAGCGGGTAATCAACATTCTGGAATCCCGCAGCAAAACGGAAGAGCAGCCCGGCACAATGGAAACGCAAGTGGCAGCGCCCACGATCGAGGCGCGAAATGTTGTCTTCTCCTATGAGCCAGGCTCCTCGCAGATTTTTGATCAGCTCTCTTTCACTGTCCCGCCAGAAAAAACGACTGGCTTCGTAGCGAAGATGGGACAGGGCAAGACGACCTTTTTCAAGTTGGCGCTCCGATTTTATGATCCCCAGCGAGGCCAAATCATAGTCGGCGGACGGCCCACAACTGATTACACCCCCGATACGCTAAGGCGGCGCATTGCAATGATGTCGCAATTTCCGGCATTCTTTTTTGACACCGTGCGAGAAAATCTGCGGATGGCAAAGCCGGATGCGACCGACGAGGAACTTCAGGCCATCTGCGAACGCACGGGAGTTTGGAGAATTCTCAGCCAAAAGCTTCCACCGTCGGAGACGGGCTCAATTTTAGACGCGAATTTGGCCGCCGGTAAAACGCTATCTGGCGGTGAGCGCAAACTATTGGCGCTTACGCGCTGTTTGCTGCGGGACCCTGCTTTGCTGTTTCTGGACGAACCAACCGTCGGCATGGATAACGAGGAAAAATTCGAGATTCGCAAAATGCTCCGTGAAGGCACACGCGGCAAGACCGTCATGGTCGTCGACCATGACGTTAACTGGCTGCTCCAGTTTTGTGATTACTTCGTCGTTCTCGATGAAGGCAGGGTTGTCGAGCAGGGGACTGCGAAAGAACTGCTCTCCCGCGATGGTTTGCTTTATCAACTTTATGTGGCCGCAATGGGCCCGAAGACCAAAGAAATTGCAACCTACATTGCACGGGTCTGATCAAAGAAAGATTGCAAGTACGGGCACTAAAATCGTATCTCTGATAAAACGAAGGCAATTATGAACAATTAATCAATTTTGCCCGGTGCATTAGCCGGGCAAGCAACAAAGAGCAAAAAAGAGAAAGGACAGCATATGGCAGAAACAAAAACGATCGAAGCGATCGTCGCAGAAAAAGGAAAAAAAGAGGGCGAGGGAGGAAAAGACGCCGGTGGGCCACCGAAGGAAAGCGAAGTCGAAGGCCGCTATCGGCGAGGGCGGTACGTCGTTTGCCCACATTGTGGGTTTCTTCGTTATATCGTCGAAGAAACGAGAGCCTATCAATGGTACACATGCGGGAACTGCGGTGGCAATTATTACTTCTAATGCTCAGCTGCAGCAGGCAGGCGGCGCCGTAAAATCGGCGCCGCCCAGCTTGTTGTTTACTGGGCCTGGTCATTGACATGACATGAAGTTGGCCACGGCTGTTGATGCGGAGGAAGTGGGATTCAACGGATAGCGAATATGAGTACGAAAAAAAGATCAGTGGAAGTAATTACTGGCCAGAAGGCTGAGGGGGACGTGGACCTGACCGGTGCGATTAAAGGAACACGCGCGCCGCGTGCGGCTAAGCCGGAAGTTCGCGGACGCTCGTCCGAGAACTCAGTCATGTTCGAGTGTCCTTGGTGCGGGGCAATTAATCACACTGAGGAAACGCGAGCGGCCACGTTTTATGTGTGTTTTGCCTGCCACAGGCCCATGCGACCGGCGATCGCATAGGCAATCGCAATGAAATTGGGTCTTGGCGTAGAAACACTGCGGTTCTTACTCCCCGCAGATGTGCTCCCAGGTGAGGATGACATGCCGCTGAAGGTTCCGGTCGGCCGCGCCCCGGATCTGTTCGGCTGTGTTGATCAGCTGGTGACAAAACCCTTGCTCGCGTGCCGGTTTGCGAAATCTGACGCCTCGAAATTCGAAATTTTTACGGGAGAGTCGGAGGTCACACTCGAATCGGTGCTTTTGCGTCCTCAAGCAGACGACGGAGGCACGGTTTGCATCGATGAATCATCTGAATTCGTTTGGTGGAACAGCGATGGAATTGATCGAGAATTGTGCCAAAAATTACATGGCAATCTTCCTACTTCAGCTGGCGCTATCGCCGACGCTCTGGCCGAGGAGATAACGCGTTTGCGGCGGTTTGAGGTATCGGAGCCGTTCGCTGCTCAGGAAGATAGCACTATAATTCCCATCTTTCGCTGGTCGCAGAATGCCGACGAGATTTCTGGCGCGCTCATTGGCTTTTGGCTCCGTCCTACGACGGGGCTTGGTCGGTACGGCATCGACGATGAGCGGCTCCAAACCTGCAGGATCATCGGCATTGCCGCCGAGGATGAAGTTTCCGGGCGAGGCATGCGCGAGTTGGCCGCCGCGATTGTGTTATTTGGCATCAGTTCGGCGCCTTTTGCAGCGACAGTTGCGCGCGCTGGCACTGAAAGCGTCGGGCCCGCTCAAGAACAGAGCGCCGCAAAACAGCGGGAATCAACTTTGCAGAATTTGAGTGCTGCAAAACAACGAAAAGTTCAGACAGCACAGCAAGAATCAGCCAAAATTAATGAGGACGTGCTTAACAGAGCAACTTCACAAAATATCAGTGTCGTAGTCAGCATCTCCAAACAACGCGTCTATCTGATGGTCGACAACGATGTGGCTATTGACTCACCGATTTCTTCTGGCCGCCACGGGAGGGCAACGCCCACCGGCAGTTACACTGTTAGCGAGAAGGATAAGAATCACGTATCGACCATCTACCACTGCCCGATGAAGTATTTCCTTCGGTTGAGCGGGATGTCGTTTGGCTTGCACGTTGGTCAGCTCCCGGGATACCCAGCGTCACACGGCTGCGTCCGGCTGCCGGAGCAAGTTGCGAAGCTCCTTTTCCAAACGGCTACTGTCGGTACGCCGGTGACTATACAGGCATGAAAAATTCCGTATGATTTCGAGCGGCTTTCTTCGCGGGTTTCTTAATGAACGAATTGTGGAAGAACTCACGAGGTCAGCTGCTCGACGATAATGCAGCCAGTTAGAGCAAATTTTCTTCCGCACCCTGAACTCGCCAGGCGCCGTCCGCTGCTCCAGGATTATTTAGCCGAGCTCTCGCGGGCCATTACGCCAGCCAATTTTCTTAGCATTTCTGGGGCCCACGTATCGCAGATACTTCAGGACATGTTTCAGCATGTTGGAGCAGATGAGGGTAGCATTTGGCTGCTAGATAATCCGAAGACTCACTTGATCGTTGCGTACAATAGCGGGCCGGATGCCGAAACGATTGTTGGGTTCAAGCAACCACTGACTCGCGGGATTGTGAGCATGGTTGCAGCAACCGAGCAGCCAGTCGTGGAGAACCAAGTCTTCAAAAATGCCGAACATAGTCCGAATCTCGACCGGATCACCCACAAAACCACCTACGCTATGATGGTTGTGCCATTTTACATTCTCGAACACTTACACGGTGTTGTTTCGTGCGTGCAGTTGACTAGCATTACATCCGAGGACGGTCGCCCCGTTCTCGTGGGCAATGAGCCGCTGGGCTTTGAGCGATCTGATCTGGACAGTTTTAGAAAAGGGATTGGGGTGATAAGTCAGCTAATCGATTTTCGTCTGTTCAAACAGGCACTTGGTTGGGTCTGACAGGTGATGGACGATGACGGTAGTGGCGTAATTCAGCTGGATCGGGCTCTTCGAGCATTGCACGAGGGAACCGGGCGAGGCGTACGCGTGGCCGTCATTGATTCGGGAATCGAAATCAGCCACCCTCGCTTATCCGGCTTAAAGCTTCGGGACGATATTCACGTTGTTGATGCGGGGCTGCACGTTGAGGCACGGCCGGGCGATGGCACCGACCTTTTCGGCCACGGCACCGCTGTCGCCAGCATCATCAGATCGATCGCCCCTGATGCTGAAATCGGAAGCGTACGCGTCTTGGGTGAGCACCTCGATTCCCGCACGGCGATCATTCGTGAGGGGGTACGGCAGGCGTTTGACCGCGGTTACGCAGTTCTTAATTGCAGTTTCGGTTGTGGTCTGCCGCAGCACATATTCCAATACAAAGAGTGGGTTGATGAAGCTTATCTGCACGGCGTCCACATCGTCTCGGCCTGCAACAATGACGACTTCTCCAAGCCAGAGTGGCCCGGCTACTTTCCCAGCGTCATCACCGTCAACATGGCCCGAGTGGCTGACTACCATCGGTTTTATTACAAACCGGGAAATCTTGTCGAGTTTGCGGCACGCGGCGTCGATATAGAAGTCCCGTGGAATCGGGGTGCGATTAAGCAAATGACTGGAAGTAGCTTTGCGGCGCCGGTATTTAGTGGTTTGCTCGCCCGGTTGCTCTCCGTCTTCCCGAAGCTCCGCCCCTTGGAGGCGAAATCCATCTTACTTCGCGCAGCCGCCCCTTGGACGGCAGATATTGCCGCCCCGAACGTCCGCGGTTAATTAAATATTGGGCGGTCGAGTCGACAGCATGCGAGCCTTAACTCTTGGTCCGTCGCCATACAAAACCGTGATTGTAAACGAACGAATTTGCTCGCTCAGCAAGCAAAGCGGACGAATAAAACGAAACTAGAATGGAATTAGTTGCGCCGACTAGCGCACAGGGATTGTCGGTAAACTGCGCAAGCGGAACCCAAGAATGATCCCCAGGATTCCGAACACAATCGCGTACCATGCTATCAGCCAGATCAACGTGGCTGCGCCCAGGAGCGGATTCCACAAGAGCAGAACGGCGAAAGCGATGGATAATAGGCCCAGAAGGATAAGCAACCATTCGCCTTTAACTTCCCGGCGCACTTTGATTGCAAACGCGATCTCGGTGGCGCCGATCATGAGCACCCAGACTGCGATATAAATGACGAGCGCCAGCGCGGTTACCCCGGGTGCGTGAAACGCGAGCAGGCCGACGATGATTCCGAGAATTCCGATGATAAGATGGAATCCCCATTCTGGGTCGGAAGCACGATGCCCAATGGCAGCGATTATGCGAAACACACCGTCCACCAGTACCCAGGCCCCGAAAAATATCACCAACGTGGCGGCAGTTAAGCCAGGATAGGCAAACGCGATTATTCCGAACAGAATTGCGAGAATTCCTCTTAGCACCGGAACCCACCAATGACGTTTTAAGGTTTCGATAAGCATGGTTTCGTTTTAGCTGCGCAAGCTTTATAAAAGCAAGCCCGATTTGGCTGCGACACCGGGAGCGCCGCGCATCTTGCGGGCAGCGTTTTGCATCATGCGAAACGCTCTTGGAGTGAGCTGGAAGAGAGCGCGCCCGGTTACAGCCCGCACTTTGTGCCGGCTTCTGAAATGCTCGAACGAGTCCGAAGTAGAGACGCTAGATAAGTATCGACGTAAGGCGCGCTGTTGATTCGAGCCAGGTTCGCAGGTGTTTGAAGACGCGAAAATATTGCGTAGGCAATCTTAGCTCGCGGGACAGCTTTCTCACCGTATCCGGACGGAATATTGCTTGACCAATAACGGACGTACTGGCCGTCCGCCCGATTTTCCATTCCGAGAAAAATTGTAGAGTGTCCGTGTTCGTTCCTACCCACCTGCCGTGACCAGAAGATTTTCATGAAATCGCCCGGCTTGGCTCGATCGAAGTTGTCGAAGTTTTGTCCCAGCTGCAGCTCGTGAAACAGACGGGCTGTGCCGGGCCCATTTGCATTCCAGCGGCCCCAAACTCCTTCGCCATCGCGTTGGTCCCGGATGATCAGCCTTTCGAGGGTGGAATAGTCGAGGCCAAGCTCGCCTCGCGCGCGCAAAGCCTCGATTGTTCTGATGAACACCAGATACGTTGCGCCCGAGCAGAAGCTTGGCCCCGAGGGCACAATGAAAAATTTGCCGGACTCAAAATGCGCCGACGATTGCAGCCGGATCTTTGCGAAATGCGAAACAGAATAACGGCCACCTTGCGGCATCTGTTTGACCTGCTCGAGAATCAAGTCGTTGTAGTCTCCAGCCAAAGAGATCTGCAGTGTGAGACCAAGGATCGTCATCACAACCCCAAGGCCCGATTTTTTCACGGCGGATAACTAAACACCGAAACATCATCTGGCAACGCCCTGATGTGACACTCGACATGACAACGATCACGGCCGCCGCTACAATTTTGACCGTGCTACACTTCACCAAAATGAACGGCGCAGGAAACGATTTCATCCTGATCGATAACAGGACAGGGCACGTCCATTTGGATCGCCCTCAGATTGCGCGCCTTTGTGATCGTCATCGCGGCATCGGCGCGGACGGAATTCTATTACTCGAAAAGGCTTCGAACCATGCCGACTTTCGCATGCGCTACTTCAATGCAGATGGAGGAGAAGCTGAAATGTGCGGCAATGGCGCCCGCTGCTTTGCCCGTTTTGCAAACAAAGTTGCCGGCAGCAAGGAAAAAATTTCGTTTGAAACGCCGGCAGGCGTGATTTCGGCGAAGCTGGCGGGTGATCTTGTTACGCTGCAGATGACTGAGCCGACCGACTTACGGCTTAAAACGACGCTTCGCGTTATGGATGAGAACAAAACCGTACACTTCATCAATAGCGGTGTGCCGCACGTCGTCATTTCGGTTTTGCAGCTCGACGATGTCGATGTGCAAGGAGCGGGTTCAGCCATCCGCCACCACAAAATGTTTTCGCCGAAGGGAACAAATGTAAACTTCCTCGAGAAACGTGGGCCGAAGAAAATTGCCGTCCGCACCTACGAACGCGGTGTTGAGGCCGAAACGCTTGCATGCGGTACCGGGATAGTGGCAAGCGCGCTCGTCTTCGCGGCTACCGAAAACGCCGCTTCACCGATTACAGTAATTGCGCGTGGCGGAGACGAACTTCGTGTCGGATTTGAAAAGAGCGATACCGCTTTTCGCAACGTCACGCTCACCGGTCCCGCTGAATTCGTTTTTGAAGGGTCGATTGAGATTTGATTTAGACGCGGCGGAGCGCTGACTTTGTAACTTTGTAACCTTGTAACGTTTTAACTTTTCCAGATGTTTCGCGGCACGTTCACGGCGGTGGTTACTCCGTTTCGCAATGGCGGGATTGACGCTTCTGCTTTCCAAACGCTTATCGAAACGCAAATCGCGGCAGGAATCACCGGAATCGTCGCGATCGGAACCACCGGTGAATCGCCGACGCTTTCACACGACGAACGCCAGCAAGTGATCCGACTTACGGTCGCAACCGCGAATAAACGCTGTCTCGTTATTGCGGGAACAGGTTCAAACGCCACTGAACACGCGGTGGCGGATACCAAAATGGCCGAGAAACTCGGCATCGGCGGCGCGCTGCTCGTGGCACCGTACTACAATAAACCAAGTCAGGAGGGACTCTTTCGCCATTTCAAAACAATCGCGGACGCCACATCGCTGCCCATCATCCTCTACAACATTCCTGGACGCTGCAGTGTAGATATTAATCCCGAAACTGTGGTGCGTTTGGCAAAAGAGTGCCGCAACATTGTATCGATCAAAGAGGCGAGCGGAAGCGTGGAGCGTGTCAGCGATCTGCGCCGCCGTTTGCCCGAAGCGTTTACGATTTTGAGTGGCGATGACTCCCTTACGTTGCCGTTTATGTCCGTTGGCGCAGCGGGCGTTGTGAGCGTGGCTTCGAATTTGTTTCCGGCAGAAGTCTGTGCGCTCGTGCGCGCCTGCGAATCAGGCGATTTCAAATCGGCAGCAACACTGCACCGGAAATTGTTGCCATTGTTTAAAGATTTATTCATCGAGCCAAACCCTGTTCCGGTGAAGACGGCCCTCGGCTGGCGCGGCGCGATGTTGGGCGAAGTTCGTCTGCCATTGTGCGAAATGACCGCAGCAAACCAGGCGCACTTACGCAAAACGCTCCAGGAATTCGAGCAAAACAAATGAAGCCGTCTACGCGCGTGTTGCTCATCGGCGCGGCCGGACGCATGGGAAAAACGGTTCTCGATCTCGCGAGGACCGACGGGGAAATCGAGATCGTCGCGCAATGCGATCTTGGCGATGCGATTCAGCCAGTCATCAAGAATTGCGACGTGGCTATCGATTTCAGCCACGCCGATGCCATCGACGAAATCTGCCGCGCTGCGTTACACGATCATAAACCGCTCGTCATTGGGACGACTGGACATTCGCAACAGCAACGTCGCAAAATCGAAGATGCGGCGCAGGTTCTGCCGATTGTATTCGCGTCCAATTTCAGCGTTGGAGTGAATGTGCTCTTCTGGTTAACGCGCAAAGCCGCTGAATTATTCGGGCGGGATTTCAGTTCCCAGATCATCGAAACGCATCATAAAATGAAAAAGGACGCGCCCAGCGGCACAGCCAAGACTCTTGCGGAGATTTTAAAAGCAACGCTAAAAATCGAGAACGACCTACCAATTCAATCGATTCGCGAAGGCGAGATTGTTGGCGAGCACACGGTAATTTTCAGCGGACCAGGGGAGCGCCTCGAACTCACGCATCGCGCAGCGAGTCGCGAGATTTTTGCGCGTGGAGCACTGCGCGCAGCAAAGTGGATTATCGGGAAACCGCCGGGTCTCTACTCAATGCAGGATGTGCTGGGCCTGTGAAACTGTAGGGCGTTTCTGTGAACCCCGAATGCTTTCGGGACTAGCACAGACGCCCTACAATTTCTGTCGGCGGTCATAGACGCGCCACTACACGTATGAGAACTGCAGTCGGCCTCGGCTCTAATCTCGGTGATCGCCTCGGTAATTTGCGGGCGGCACGAAAGGCGATTCTCGGTCTCTCAAATGTGAGGCCGCCGATTCTTTGTTCGGCGATTTACGAAACCGATCCTGTCGGTTGCGAGCCCGGAGCGGAAAAATTTCTAAACGCAGTTGTTGAATTTGATTACAAAAACGATCCCGCAAGCTTGCTCAAGCAATTGATTCAAATCGAAGAAGGATTAGGCCGGAGGCGCGATCACAAAAAAAATGTTTCACGAACCATGGACATTGACCTGCTGTACTGCGGCGATCGCAGAATTAACAACAAACCTCTCCAATTGCCGCATCCGCGGATGCACCAGAGAAAGTTCGTCCTTGAACCTCTAGCCGATATCCGGCCGACCTTGATTTTGCTTGGCCAAACAAAAACCGTGAGGGAATTGCTCGCGAAACTTGAGGAGTCTGGAGACGTGGCCTGTTTCACTGACGATTGGTAACTTCTTGAGGCGCTGCCCAAAGCGGCAGAATACTGCCGCACTCCAAAACGTGGCCGTGATCGCGCGCACATTTTTGCGCTTGCGTTTTGGCGTGCGGCGGTGCCCCCGCCGCTTTTCGTGACGGCTTGCGTTCTCAAATCAGCAGCTGATCTTCCTAGCAACGCCATGAAAGATTTTCGCCAGATGAAACAACGCGGCGAGAAAATCACCGCGCTGACCGCATACGATTATCCCACGGCGCGGTTGCTCGACGAAACCGGCATCGACATCATCCTGGTCGGCGACTCGCTGGGCATGGTTGTGCTTGGGTACCAGGACACGACGCCTGTAACGCTGGAAGAGATGTTGCATCACACGCGCGCGGCGGCACGCGGGACAAAACAGGCGTTGCTCGTCGCGGACATGCCAATTCACACCTACGACACCCCCGAACAGGCGATCGCGACGGCGAAAAAATTTGTCGACGCGGGCGCGCAAGCGGTGAAGCTCGAAGGCGGCGCGAGTCATATGGCGCAAATCAAAGCGATCACACAAGAAGGCATTCGGTTCATGGCGCACATCGGCATGCTTCCCCAAAGTGTGCGCGAGGAAGGTGGCTATAGAATCAAGGGGCGCACGCAATCGGAGGAGGAAGCTCTGCTCGCCGACGCGCGAGCCGTCGAAAAAGCCGGCGCATTTTCCGTGGTGCTGGAGATTGTGCTCGCCGACGTCGCGAAGCAGATCACAAATGCCATCTCGATCCCAACCATTGGAATCGGTTCCGGCGAGCATTGCGACGGACAAATCCTGGTCACCCACGATTTGATCGGACTGTTTCCGTGGTTCACGCCGAAGTTTGTCTCACCTGAAGCGCGTGTGGCGGAGGAAATTCGGCGAGCGGCACGTGCGTTCATCGAACGCACACGAGGAAAATGACGAAGCACGAATGACGAATACCGAAGGAATGACGAAATCCGAATGTGCATGCATCTGATCCTTCCGTCATTTGATCATTCGAGCTTAGTTCGTCATTCGTTCATTCAGATTTCGTCATTTTGACCAAGCCGTGGCTCACGCCTACAAATGTGATACGTTGCCAGTCACATGAAGGTCTCCGAGTTCGAAGACTTTGATCAGCTCGAGACGGAAGGTCTACTCACCGGCAGCAGAGAACGCAGCTGGATCTGGTTCGGCCTGGTTGTTTCGCTGGCAATACACTTCGCGCTCTGCGCTTATTTTTATCGGACGCGGTTCGCATCTACGGAAGCGCTGTTCGCCCCAAGCGAGCAGACGCCAACGTTCAAGGTCAGGAGCATCACGGATTCGAATCTGGACAAGAGCAGCGCTGACCAGGCAAATCCGGCGGCGAAACCGAACCCGGACAATACCGATGTGCAATTGCCGGACGAAAAAAAGTCGTTCGATAAATTATTGCAGGACATTCAAGCGAGCGCTGCGCTTCCGGACGACATGCGCGACGTTTTGCCTGACCAACCTAAGGTCGAACAACCCGAAATCAGTTCCGTTCTGAACGAAATCGAACGCTCCACTGCGCAGACGCTTGCAAACGACCCAAACGCATTGCACGAACAAGCTTTGCTCAATAATAGCTCCACATCAGGGCGTCCACAGCCGGCACTGAGCGGAACCGAGCTTGCAACAAGTACTGCGATCAAGCGGCCGAACACGTTCACGAGCAAACTCCCCGGCGATAGCGCCGGCCCAAATAAAGGGCGCACTCCCGGTTTCAGCGATTTGGATCAACTGCTGGCGCAAAAAGGTCCACTCGGATCAGGCACAAAATTGCGGCTGCCCGATGATCAGCTTTTTGAATATGACAGTGACGTGCTGCAATTCAGCGCGATCAACCAATTGCAAAAGCTGGGCACTCTGATCCAGCGCAATCCGAAAGCGACGTTCAGGGTGGAAGGCTACACGGATTCCTTCGGCACGTTTGAATACAATCTCGATCTGAGCCAGCGCCGCGCCGACAGCGTCAAGCGATACCTTGTCGAGGCAATGCGGATTAACCCTGCGCAAATCGAGACGCACGGTTACGGCGCGACGAAATTCCGGTCGTCGCCAAACGGCTCAATTGAAGAGCAAAACGCTAATCGCCGGGTCGAAGTCGTGGTCCATACGAGCGAAGGGTAGTTGTAGCCTCGGTTTACACGAAATTGTAGGGCGTTTCTGTGAAACGCCGCGCCGGGAATGGCGTCTGACACAGACGCCCTACAAATTCTCGCCTCGTAAATTACCCTACCAGTTTTTGATCCAAAGATCCTGTTGCGTGGCAGGAGGAGCGGGCGTGGGAGATGGTGCAACTCCAGCAGTGCTCCAGAGATCGAACGTTGGATTGTACCCCGTGTTTGGATCGTATTGGTTTGCCGTCGAATAACCGTAGGCATTTCCGAATGGATCTGTAGTGGCGGTCACGGTGCCGATTCCCCCAGAGGGAGACAGCATGTTTGGCTTAAATGCAAAGTAAGACTGTGGCAGCTGCGTCAGTGGCTGACTCAACGGGGTGCCATCGATATTAAAACTCTTGTCGGCATCGGTAACAGCACGGTCGAGATTTCTGTCGCCGGAAAGAGCACGGTAAAGCACCAGACTTGCTGCTCTGTAGCGGGCTGCGTCTGTCGTAGCCGGGTCTAACATGGTGCGAGCATTGAGCGCGTCTGTAGCTGTATTTGCAGTTGGGTCCCTCGGGTAAACAGCGTTGTCCGACTTGTAACTTTCGCAGGCTGCTGACACGGCGGCGATTTCGGTTTCGGCGCGGGCGCGGGCGCCTTTCTTTCGGGCGTAGCCAACTGTGCTGAGAACCAATCCAGTCAGGACGAGGATGAGTCCGACGACAACGACCAGCTCAATAAGAGTGAAAGCATTGTAATGGCGTTCGCCACGGCGAACGCCTCTACAATTTCCGGGGAGAACTTCCTTCATCATTCGTCATTCGCGCCAGAGGCGGATCACGTTTGCTGCTGCAGGCCGGTGATGATGCTGATGAGCGGCGTGAAAAGAGCGAGCACGATCGTGCCGACAACTATCGCCAGGAAAACAATCATGATCGGTTCGAGCGCCGAGGTCAGAGCTACGACCGCGTTATCAACCTCGTCGTCAAAGACGTCGGCGACCTTTAAGAGCATTTCCGGAAGCTTACCGGTTTCCTCGCCCACGTCGACCATGCTGACCACCATCGGTGGAAAGACTTTGCTGGCCTCCATTGGTTGCACGATCGATTCGCCTTCCTTCACGCTGTCGTGCACCTTCGAGATCGCTAAGGCAATGGCCGCGTTGCCGGCAGTTTCGCGAGTGATATTTAATGCCTGCAAAATCGGAACACCGCTTGTGACCAGTGTTCCAAGTGTGCGTGCGAACCTTGAGATCGCCGTCTTGCGATTCAAGTTGCCAAATAACGGCATGCGCAGTTTAAAATTATCAATGAGCAATCGCCCGCGACGTGTGCGGCCAACAAATTTGTAAAGCATCACCGCAGCCACTATGGCACCAAAGATAATCAAGCCGTCGCTCTTCACGAAGCCACTTACCCCCATGACAAACCTGGTGACGGGCGGCAGCGGTTTGTCGCCGAGCAGGTCCTGGAAAATCATTTCGAACCTCGGCACGATGAAGATGAGAAGAAAAGTCATGATGCCTAAGGCCATCGTCATCACGATGCCCGGATAGACCATTGCTGCCGCGACTTTGTTTTTAATCTTCGCGGCCTTCTCCTGAAATTCCGAAAGCCGGGTCAGCACAAGCTCGAGTACGCCACCGACTTCGCCGGCCTTAACCATGTTCACGTATAAGTCGTTAAAGACTCGCGGGTGCAGGGCCAGCGCGTCGGAAAACGTGCTGCCGCTCTGCACCGAGTCTGCGACTTTAATGATCGTTTTTTTCATCAGCTTATCGCGCTCCTGTTTCGCCAGGACGTTCAAGCTTCTTAGCAACGGCAAGCCCGAGTCAATCAGCGTCGCCAATTGACGAGTGAAGATCATCAAAACTTTTGACCTAACCTTCCTGCGTTCGAAGAGAACGATGCCCTTCTTCGCGCGCGGTTTGGTCGTGCGTGCCACCTTTGCTGCGCGACGTCGCGCTTCCTGACCGTCGGGGCTGCTTATGGCCTCCTCGATCACGCTGGTAGGGAAATAGCCGGACTGGCGCAACTGGGTAATCGCGGCATTCGTGGACGCGGCTTCAACCGAGCCTGTGGCTTCCTGTCCCCGGGCATCAAGAGCTACGTAGTTAAAACGTGGCATGATGGAATTTAGCGAGTTAACGATTTAATGATTTAACGATTAAAGCAAACCAGGCTCTCCGAGTCCATTTCAATCGCTAAGTCTCTGAATCGCTGGATCGCTAAATTTCTTCACGTGTACCTGAGCACTTCTTCGATAGTAGTGTCGCCGGCGTAGATGCTGCGCAAGCCGTCTTGGCGCAGCGTCATCATTCCAAGCTCAATTGCTTTTTGTCTTATTGTGACCGTTGGCGAGCGTTCATTAATCAATTCACGCACTGGATCAGTAATCTTTAGAAGCTCGTAAATTCCTTTTCGTCCTTTGTAGCCCGTATTGTTGCAGGCGTCGCAGCCTTTGCCGTAAAAGAATTGTTTGTCGCCAATATCCGCCCGGGAAATCCCCAGTTCCGCCAGGAACGTGTCGCTCGGTTCATACGTCGTGCGGCATTGCCGGCAGATGCTGCGCAATAATCGTTGGTCTCGCCTACCATGATTCGATCCGGGTCCTGACGCAGAAACGATCGCAACGCTCGCGCAAACGTCAGGCCGATGCCTTCGTTTACAGGCACCTGCACGATTCCTTCCAAATCGTACTCGACCGGTTCCTCCACCGTAATCAGCTTCGAATCGATCGTGTTGATCCTGCGCAAGCAGGAGTAAAGCGTGGTTGTTTTTCCAGATCCGGTGGGTCCAGTGGCAATGAAGATTCCGTTCGGCCGCTCGATCATTTCGAGCAGAAAATTGAAAATGTAATCCGGCATCCCCAGCGCTTCGAGATCGAGATTGACGATGCTGCGATCCAGCACGCGCAGCACCAGGCTCTCGCCATATTGAGTCGGCAATGTTGAAACACGAAGATCGACATTGCGTCCAGCGATGTTCTTCTGAATACGGCCATCCTGCGGAAGCCGTCGTTCCGCGATATTCATGTTTGCCATCACCTTGACGCGCGAAATGACCGGCAGCGCAAGGTGGCGCGGCGGCGGCGACATTTCGTAAAGCGCGCCATCGACGCGGTAGCGGATTTTGAATTCATTTTCGAACGGCTCGAAATGGATGTCGCTCGCGCGGTCCTGTATCGCGTGATAGAGAACGAGATCGACAAACCGGATGATCGGCGTCGTGTTCGCCTCTGCTTCAACAGCAGCATCGCCATCCGTCTCTCTCAATTGCAGGAGCTCGCCAGCTTCGCCAAGCTGCTTGAGAACATCCTCCATGCTCGTTGTATCCGTGCCGTAATACTGCTTGATCAGTTCTTCGATTTGCTCTGGCGGCGAAACGACGACCTGGATGTCTTGACCGAGCGCGAAACGAAGATCCTCAGCCGTATGGAGATCGAAAGGATCCACCAATGCTACACGCAGCGTGCTGCCGCTCATTTCAATCGGCAGAGCGCCGTGCAACCGGGCGAGTCCACTGGGAATCAAATGCAGGATTTCCGGCGCGATATCGCGTTCGGTTACATCGATGAAATCGGTGACCAGGCCGTTCGCAATGGTCTGATAGAATCCCGCTTCATCGATGAAGCCGCCATCCATCATTGCCTGTGCAATCGTCTTTCCGTTCAACTCTGCTTCGCTCAACACGTCCTCAGCCTGCGAAGGCTCAAGTACGCGCTGCTCAACAAAAAATTCGGCAAGCTGTTTGTGCGTCATGTCTTATTGAAGCGTTGAAGGGTTGAAGCAGTCTTTAACTCACGTCTCCCACCGTGATGGAGATCACTTCTTCGGCAGAAGTGAGGCCGGCCAGAACCTTGCGCACACCGTCTTCGCGCAATGTCCGCATCCCCACTTCCCGCGCCTTTTGTCGGAGGATAAAAGTCGAAGTGCGTTTGTTGATCATTTGGCGCACTTCATCGTCGATCACAAAAATTTCAAAGATGCCCATGCGACCCTTGTAACCGATTTGACGGCACTGCTCGCAACCGACCGGTTTCATTACCTGCGCTTCAGAAATTTGCCCGCGCTCGATTTGGAGTGCCCGCAACTCGGTGTCGCTGAGTTCGCCCGGTTGCTTGCAATTGTTACACAGGCGGCGAACGAGCCTTTGCGCCACGACCGCACGTACCGAAGACGCGACCAGAAACGGCTGCACGCCGAGGTCAATTAGTCGGGCAACAGCAGAGGGCGCATCATTAGTGTGCAGCGTACTGAACACAAGGTGGCCGGTCAGGCTGGCGTTTGTAGAAATGCTTGCCGTCTCAAGATCGCGAATTTCACCGATCATAATGATGTTCGGCGCCTGGCGCAGCATGGAACGCAAAGCGGCCGGAAACGTCATGCCGATCTCGGGGTTTACCTGCACCTGATTTATGCCGGCCATCTGATACTCGATCGGTTCCTCGACAGTAATGATCTTGCGGTCTGGTTTGTTGATGTAATGGAGGCAGGCGTAAAGCGTCGTCGTCTTGCCGGAGCCTGTAGGCCCGGTCACGAGGAGAATTCCATCCGGCAGCTTGATCAGACGTTCGAACGTTTCCTGGTCGTCGGAAAGAAAACCAAGCTCCGGCAAACCGAGCTTGAGACTGGCTTTATCGAGCAGACGCATAACGACACTCTCGCCGTGATTGGTGGGAATGGTGGAGACGCGTAGATCGATGGGTTTCTTTTTGATCTTCACCTGGATGCGACCATCCTGCGGTAAACGTTTCTCTGCGATACTCATCGATCCAGTCATGATTTTCAGGCGACTCACAATGGCTGACTGCAGACGCTTGGGCGGCGCTTGCATTTCCTGCAGCACGCCGTCGATCCGAAATCGGACTCGAAATTTTTTGTCCAGCGGTTCCAGATGAATATCGCTGGCGCCGGCACGGTGCGCCTCGATCAGCAACATGGATACCAGCCGGACAATCGGCGCGTCTGCTTCATCGACTGCGGCCGGTTCCGCGCCTTCACCAAATTCCAAGCCAAGGTCAATGTCTTCTCCAATTTTCTTTTGCAGGACGTCCGCTGCTTCGTCGGCCGTGCCGTAGTATTTGATTAATGCTTCGTTAATTTTCCTGGGACTGGTGCAAACCAGTTCCAGTTCGCGTTGCAGAAGAAAGCTCAGGCTGTCCATCGTATCCATGTCGAGCGGGTTGCCCACCGCCACCACCAGGCCCGTTTCTCCGAAAGCGACCGGAATCACTTTGAAGCGGCGCGCATCTTCTCCGCGGATCTGATTAATGACTTGCGGCGGAATCAACATGGAGGAGATGTCGATCCAATCCATGTGCGCTTGCGCGGCGAGTGTGCGCGAGATGTCTACCTCCGAGACAACCCCGTCGTTGATAAGAATATCCAGCACGCCAGGTTCGCCGTTTAACCGGGAGCGCGCGCTGTCTATCTGGGGACGCGTGACGACTCCCACGTCCTCGAGGACTTTGAGTACGTATTGTTCGTTGTGTTGCACGGGCTGGGGAAGAAAACTGGGCGCCAGTTTATCGCAAAACCGCTGGTTTTCCAGCGAAAGGGGCATTTCGGCGAAGGAACCGAAATGTGGTCGCCGCGGCGACCGCTCCGGAATCATTCCACGGTTACACTCTTTGCGAGATTGCGCGGCTTATCGACGTCCCGGCCCAATTCGACGGCCAGATGATAGGCGAGAAGCTGAAGCGGGATCACCGTGAGAATGGGCATGACGTAATCGGGCGCTTCCGGTAATAGGACGATTTCGTTGGCAATCTCTTTGAGATGCTTCGCGCAGTTGCCGCTTGTCAGGGCGATAATCGGACCCTTGCGGGCCTTCACTTGCTCGATGTTGTTCAGGTTTTTTGGAAATACCGAGTCATCGGGCGCGATAAAGACTGATGGCAGATCGGAACGAATCAGCGCGATAATGCCGTGCTTGAGTTCAGCGCTTGGATGGCCCTCGGCAAAGAGATAAGTGATCTCCTTCATCTTGAGCGCGCCTTCGAGCGCAATCGGAAAGTTGGACTGCCGGCCGAAGAAGAGAAACCCGTTGGCGTGGGCGTATCTCTTGGCAATTGCCTTGATCTGATCGTTCAGATCCAAAACCGTTTCGATTTGCTCCGGCAATTTTTCCAGCGCTTCAATAACGCGATTTCCTTCAGCCGCGGAAAGATTGCGCATCCGGCCAAAGAGCAGCCCAAGCAACGCGAGGACCACAAGCTGCGACGTGAACGATTTCGTGGCCGCCACGCCGATCTCCGGCCCGGCGTGCATGTAAACCCCGCCGTCGTTTTCACGCGCGATTGTGCTCGCGACATTGTTACAAATTCCCAGCGTGCGAAAGCCTTTGCGCCGGCTTTCACGCAATGCCCCAAGGGTATCCGCAGTTTCGCCGCTCTGGCTGATCGCGAAGACCAGCGTCTCAGACGTCATGGGCATATTGCGGTGGCGAAACTCACTCGCGAAATCAACTTCAGTAGGGATGTTCGCCAGGCGCTCGATCAAATATTCGCCGACTCTGGCGGCGTGCAGCGCGGTGCCACAGCCGGTGAGAACGATCCGCCCGACATCGCGCAGTTCAGGCGGGGCCATGTTCAAGCCGCCCAATTTCGCAGTGCATTCCTCATGGTTAAGACGGCCACGCATGGCATCGCGCACTGTGTTTGGTTGCTCACAGATTTCCTTGAGCATGTAGTGGGGATAGTCCCCCTTACGAATGTCTTCGGCTGTGAACTCGACTTTGCTGACGGGATGCTCGGTGATGTCTCCGGCAAGCGAACTGATCTCGAACTTGTCCGGCCCCGCAGCCACCAAATCGAAGTCGTTCAGATAAACTGCGTCCCGTGTGTAAGCGACAATCGCGCTGACGTCACTGGCCAGAAAATTTTCGCCGTTGCCGACGCCAAGCACCAGAGGACTTCCGCGGCGCGCGCCGATCATGAAATCCGGCACATCCGCATGAACCAGCGCGATGCCATATGTGCCGATGACTTGCCGAAGCGCCGTGCGAACAGCATCAAACAGCCGCGCCCGTTTCCCGGGAGCGTCCACCGTGCTGGCACACGAGTCGTCGTACAATTTCCCGATCAGATGCGCGAGCACTTCCGTGTCGGTCTCGGAACGAAAGTTCGTGTCGCCGTCGCGAACGAGTTCATCTTTCAGTGCCTGATAGTTTTCGATCACTCCGTTATGCACAAGGGCCAGCTTGCCAGTGGCGTCGAAATGCGGATGCGCGTTTTCGTCGTTCACACCGCCGTGCGTGGCCCAGCGTGTGTGGCTGATTCCCAGCGAACCCGCGACCGGTTGCTTCCGAACTAATTTCGCGAGCGCCGCAATCCGTCCTGCGCATTTGCGAGTCTCGAGGTGTCCTCGCTCAATAACAGTGAGGCCGGCTGAGTCGTAGCCTCGATATTCAAGGCGACGCAGTCCGTCGAGTAAAATCGGCGTCGCCTTGGCGCGTCCGACGTATCCAACAATTCCACACATGTTGCGAGTGTAATGTCGCGCATCGACACTCGCAAGATTCGTTGCCTCATTGACCCTGAAAGCGTTCGGGCTTGATTGGACGCAGTGAAAGCCCCGCCGCAGCGCGATTTGGTTTCGAGAAGTTCGGCTCCGAAAGTCGATGGGGCACTGCCGGCGGGCACACTTCAGCGAACGCTTGCAATCGTCATGGGCGGTGGCGCCGGCACGCGGTTGTTTCCCTTGACGAAGGATCGCGCCAAACCTGCCGTGCCGCTCGGTGGGAAATATCGGATCGTCGATATTCCAATCAGCAATTGCCTGAACTCCGGCCTGCGCTCGATCTACGTACTGACGCAGTTCAACAGCATGTCGCTGCATCGGCACATTCAGGACAGTTACAAATTCGACAATTTTTCGCGCAGCTTCATTGACATTCTCGCGGCGCAACAGACGCTTGCCGGCTCGCAATGGTATCAGGGAACTGCAGACGCGGTTCGGCAGAACATGCGTTACTTCCTGGAACGACCGTACGATTATTACCTGATCTTAAGCGGCGATCAGCTTTACCGAATGGATTTTCGGGCGCTGCTGCATCAGCACATTCAAATGGGTGCGGACATCACACTGGCCACGAAACCGGTCAAGCCACATCAGGTTTCCGAGTTCGGCATTATGCAGAGCGATGTCGATCGACGGATCACCGGGTTCATCGAGAAACCGTCGGATGAATCTGCCTTGCAGGAAATGAAAATGAGCCGCGAGCTCCTTCGCGCCATCGGTTCCGATGAGGAAGAGGAATTATTTCAGGCGTCGATGGGCATTTATGTTTTCAACCGCTCCGTGCTCATGGAATCTTTGCATAACCAACTGGTAGATTTTGGGAAAGACATTATTCCGGCATCGATCAAAAACCGGCATGTCAGCGCGTTTATCTTCAAAGGTTACTGGGAAGATATCGGAACGATCCGCGCGTTTTATGAGGCGAACCTGAATCTCACAGATGTGGTCCCGGAATATAGCTTCTTCGAGCCCGATTCTCCCGTCTATACGCATCCGCGTTTTTTACCGGGAAGCAAAATTAACGGCGCCACGCTGCGGCAGGCGATTGTTTCAGATGGCTGCATCATCTCCGATGCACATCTGGAGCGAAGTCTGGTCGGGATACGCAGCGTGATTCAAAGCGGCGCGACCATCCGCAACAGCATCGTGATGGGGGCGGATTATTTTGAGCTGGACCAAACCGATTCATCGCAGCCGCGTATGGGCATCGGACGCAATTGCGTGATCGACCGCGCCATCATCGATAAGAACGTCCGCATCGCTGATGGCGTCGTAATCACACCCGAAGGCAAACCGCCGAACCTGGATGCAGACGACTACTTCATCCGCGACGGCATCGTCGTGATCCCGAAAAACGCCGTTATCCCAGCCGGTTTCTGGATTTGATTCTGTAGCATTCGCTGTCCTCAGCGGATAACGAGCTAACGAGACAGAGGTAAGCCAAGTGACTGGGTTCGCTTCATCGTTGCTTAGGCCACGTCTGTTCCACTTCGCCGATAGCGGCCAAGAAGGACTTCTGGAATCCAGGTGAGCGCAATCGCACCAATAATTGTTACGGCGCCAATCCATTTCCATCCAGACGCTCCAAGCGGCAGAAGGCCAAGCCCATATCCGAGTGAGGCGACAGCGCAGAGAATCAGAAACGGCCCTGTGAAGCGACAGTGAACGCGGCCGCAGCGGGAAGCATTGAGCAGACACACTAGACCCATGAACGTGAGCGACATTGTCCACAGCACCGTTCTCCAGACAGGCGGTTCGCGAAAGCCGACCGCGAAGGCAAACCACGGGACGCACCAGAGAAGACACGCGCTTGGCCCACTGCATAACAGGTCGCGCCCCGGACCGGGCGAATTAGATGCATCGCCAAGCATTTCGAGCGCGGGCTAACGAGAACGAGCTGAGTCGCCGCTACCGTAGCTGAGGCGTAAATGCGATCTGAGGTTCTTAATCATCGAAAATGTGATCGCACAGCGGCTAGCGGTTAGATGCCAGCGCATGGTTAGGCGTTGGCAGGGTGACAACGGAAGACATAGTGGCAGGATGCGCACCGCCAGCGGTGGCGCGCAAACAACACCGGGAAGTTGATGAGAAGCAAACTCAAAAACGAGATCCGCCGGGGCAACTCGTCCGGTGCTGTGTCGTGCGAACCACACTTCGGACATACGACATCCACAGCGTCAGGCGATGGCTGAGGAGAGTCCGAGGCAAGGAACTCTCGGGCTGCGTCAAAATCCTCGTCCGCAATCTGGACGCGTACGCCACCAACCGCATTGGAATAGAGCCAGTTCATTTGGATGAAATGCTCGTCCTGAACGTATGCGGGAATGCCTGCTGCCTCCAGCCGGGTGCGAAAGAGGTGCGCTTCCTCAGGCTTACTGAATGTGGCGACTGTTTTCACAAGCCATTCTCGAACGCCTAACGAGAATTCGGCCTGAAAAATCTGTAATTGATTACAGATAAAATATGCATAATCCGGCGTTGCACTTAGCGCCGGTCGGTCATCCCTGCGAACTGCTCGCCCCTTTCCCATGATTCCTGTTTGTTCCACGGGATTGCTGAGTCGTGGTGATCGTCTGGATCCTTGACGAGAGCAGTCTCCTTCTGTGTCGCGCATGAGGTGATCGCGACCACGAATGCACACAACAAAACGGGGACGACGATTCTTCGAAGCTTATGGACTTGTGCCAGCATAAATCACAGTGTCTCCAGGTTGTACTTGGACGCCGCGCTCCAAACTGTTGGTGATGATATCGCCGATAGCAGTCGCCGGTTCAACTGAAGAAATGCGAATTTTTCCGATCAGCGTCCCGTCGCGCAGCACGAGCATTTCGGAGTTCGTCTCCACTCCATTGCGAGCGCCGAGATTTAACACCACGAAATTGTAAGCCTGATTGTATGCGAGCACAGTGCCGCGCACACCCGTGCGACCGCTGGTGATTTCACGATGGGCGACGGTGTTTTCGCGCCGCTTTCTTGTTTCCTTAGGCTGATTCGCGTGCTCCTGGGCGTCCTGGATTTTTTGGGCGAGGAAAGTTTTTTCCTTTTCCGCGCTATCGAGTTGACGCCGAAGATCATCGACTTGCGCTTGCAAATCAGCACTCGGCGCTTCTCCGACACGTTTTTGTAGAGATGCCATCTCCTGCTGGTTGGCATCTAACTTTGCTTGCAGATCGGCCTTTTCTTTCTGAACCTGCGCCAGTTCCGCTTCTACTTTTGTCGCGCGTTCTTCTGCTCCAGTCGTTCCACCGGCTGCGGCATTCAATTTCTCGTGCGCCTCACGGCGCTCGGCTGCATCGCGTGCCGCGATAGCATTCGCGGTATTTGTGCGGAGCGCCTTCATTTTCTGGCTGTTCAAAAAGCCGAAAAATGCCGCGACCAGGAGAAAAAGAATGGCGAGCCCGCTCACGGTCCTCTGCCTGGCCGTGAAGAACGCCGATCCCCTGTTCGCCATGAACGCCCTTTTTAACAGGAAGCGATCTACAAATGCAATCACGTTTTCCAGTGCGGCGCGGAAAAGCGTAATGTTAGTGAATTGTCAGTTCGCGTCGTTGGGATGCGGGATACGCTGCAGCGCGTGGGCCGCCTCGCCCTTTTCTCTCCAACGCGAAACCTCTGAGTCTTCACCTCCCGCCTCCGGTCGCCGCGCGACCTACGGCTGGGCGGGCGATCGTATCCCCCTCCACAAGAAGAGTGCGGGAAAAAAGCGTGCGTTGCGACCGAAAATTAGCGCGAATGCGGATTGCGTTTTTCCGGCGTTTCATCGATAGAACATGCATGGGGCAACAGCATCGCGCACGAGCCAAGCGCAAAAAGCGACGCGCTTATTTGCAGCGCAAAAAAGCTGCACTGAGAGCCAGCACGGTCCGACCAGCGCAAGCGAAGCAGCGGCCCAAGAAAGAACCTGAATCCACGGAATAGTTTTAGGTTCTAGCGTTCGCTGTCCTCAGCAAATCCGCTTAACGTCCGCTGAGGACAGCGGACCCTACAGCCTCGTCGATATCCACAGCACATCGATCAAGCAAGGTGTTACTGAAAGCGAGATAGCAATTCGAAGGGACGTAGATTCAATCCGGTTGAGCAGATATACAGTCTCAGTATGCCGGAGCGCACACGCTACCTGATCGTTGACGGCCACAGCGTTATTTTTGCGTGGCCAGAATTGCGCAAGCTTCACGCGCGGCGTTCTTCGCTGGCCCGCGAAGCTTTAATCAAGCAACTGCGCGACTATCAGGACTGGACCGGTGTGCGCGTCGTCGCAGTTTTTGATGGGAAAGGCAAAAGGGTGGAGGCGACTGCTGACCCAGCGGACGTGCAGATTTTCTATTCGCGCAGTGGGCAATCCGCCGATGCCATTATCGAACGGTTAGCGAGCAAGTATGCCAAACAGTACGAGCTGGTGGTTGCCACCTCCGATTCAATGGAGGCTGAAACCGTGCATGCGTGCGGCGCTGAGTCGATTTCGCCTGATGGGTTGCGGGGACTTATTGCTGACGCCCGACGCTAAAGTAATGTAGGAATTCTGTAGCCACCGCCTGTGGCCGGTCAGTTTGGCGTTAACCTTCGGTTTGTGAGACGGCCCACGGGGCCTTGGCTAAACCGCGCCTTTACAACCCCAACTTCTTCTCAATCTCTTTGACCCGCGCGAAGAGTTTTCCGAGCCGGTGAACCCAGGCAATTTGCTGTTTTGCTTGTGCAAGCGGAACAGCGGGATAACCGAACCAGACGCCGCCCGGAATGCTCTTTGAAACGCCGCTCATCCCCGCGATGATGCTGCCATCAGCAATTTCAATGTGGCCGGTAACGCCCACTTGTCCCGCTATGATGACGCGCTCGCCCACACGCGTGCTGCCCGAAATGCCTGTCTGCGCGACGATCACGGAATTTTTTCCGATCACCACGTTGTGCGCGATCTGCACGAGATTATCGATCTTCACGCCTTCTTGAATCCATGTCCGGCCATATCGCGCGCGATCGACCGTAGTGTTCGCGCCGATCTCGACATCGTCGTCGATTTGGACCCTACCGAGCTGCTGAATTTTTTGGTGGCGGCCATCAACCATTTCGAAACCAAAGCCGTCAGCTCCGATAACAGCGCCGCTGTGAATGATTACGCGCGACCCAATCCGGCTTCGCTCGCGAATTGTCACGTTCGGATAAATGAGACATGCGGACCCGATCACCGTCTCCTGGCCGACGTAGCTTCCTGCGCCAATGATCGTGTCGTCGCCAATCCTTGCGCCCGGTTCAATGACCGCAAGCGGCTGAATTGAAACACGCTCGCCCAGCTGAGCGCTCGGATCGACGACCGCGCTGGAATGAACGCCGGGCGCGAAGGTGATTGGTTTCGGCGCGAATTTGAGCAGCACCTCCTCGAATGCCTTCGTCGGATTGGAAACGCGGATGTGCGCGGCATTGATAGGCTCCGCAAAATCCGGAGGAACAAAAATTGCCGATGCACGGGTTTTGCGCAGCAGGCCGATGTATTTTCGGTTTCCAAAAAAGCTGATTTCTCCGGGAGTGGCTTCCACCAGCGACGCGGCGCCTGTGATTTGCAGCGTTGGATCACCGATCAACTCGCCGCCCGATGTCCTCGCCAGTTCTTGAAGAGTGAAAGTCATGGAAGCGTTAAAGCGTTAGGCTTCTGGGGAGCGCACGCGTCTCGCGTGCTGGTTTCGGCGTCGCGCCGAAACAATCTTTTCCTTCAAACCCCGTCCGCAACGAAGAAGCAGCGGTGAAGGAAAAGTCCGCGACCGCGAGGACGCGTTCGCCAGCACGCGAGACGCGTGCGCTCCCCAAGCCGTCTGCTTGCGGCTCATCTCCAGTTGGGTGCACGCTTTTCGATAAACGCTTGGACGCCTTCGAGCGCAGCTTCGTCCATCATATTGCAGGCCATGGTCTGACTCGCTGCTTCATACGCGGCTGCGATGCCCAATTCGGCTTGCCTGTAAAAAAATTCTTTCCCGATTGCCACCGCAGTTCGCGGTTTGCTGATGATTGCGCCAATGAGTTTTTCGAGTTCGGCATCGAGCTGCTCGGGTTCGGCAACGCGGTTAATCAAGCCGCGCGCCTTCGCTTCGTGGGCGTTGATGAACTCGCCGGTAACGAGCATCTCGAACGCCTGCTTGCGCAAAACGTTTCGTGAAAGTGCCACGCCGGGTGTGGAACAGAAAAGGCCGACGTTTACGCCGCTCACGGCGAACCGGGCGCTACTCGACGCGACGGCGAGATCGCACATCGCGACCAACTGACAACCTGCGGCCGTGGCGATTCCCTGCACGCGCGCAATCACAGGCACCGGCAAGCGCTGGATCGCGAGCATCATCTCGGAGCATTGAGCAAAAAGTCGCTCGTAATACTCCAGTGATGGATCGGCTCGCATTTCTTTAAGATCGTGACCTGCGCAAAAAGCTTTGCCCTCGGCCGCAATGACAACTACACGCACTGATTCGTCGGACGCGATCACGTCCAGCTCGCGCTGCAGCTTCGCTAGGATTGCTTCAGATAAAGCGTTGAAGGCCTGCGGGCGGTTCAACGTCAATGTAACCACGCCGCGCGCGTCCTGACTTCGCAAGACGAGTGGCTCTTCGGCTTCGGACATTTTCGGACGCGATGCCGATTCGATCGTTGCTGGAGAAGCTTTCACGGCTCTTTGACCGTTAAACCGCTACTCCTGAAACTCCAAACCTGAAATTCGAAAAATTTAGTTTCCGTTTGCCGCCACCGGCAACATGATCTGGCAAGCGGAGCACAGACAGCTTGTCTGTGGGGCAGGCGGGTGTCCCGCCTGCAAATCCGACAGGCAAGATGCCCGTTGGCCCCACAGCCCGGACGGCTGTGCATCTTTCTGAAAAATGAAAATCGTCGCGATTGCTAACCAAAAAGGCGGCGTCGGCAAAACGACCACGGCCGTAAATCTTGGTGCCGCGTTGGCGGAATTGGGCCACCGCATCCTGCTTGTAGATCTTGATCCGCAAGCGAACGCGACGAGCTCGTTTGGTTTGCAAGACGTGGAGCAAATCAGTTTGTACGAACCGCTGCTCGGTGAAGCTTCTATTACTGAAAAAATTTTCCCGACGCGGCGCGATCACCTGTTTATCGTGCCCGCTGACCTGGACTTGGCCGGCGCTGAGGTGGAAATCGCGCGGATGCCGAATCACCTCACGCGTCTGGCAGAAACGCTCAGGCCGCTGCACGCCGATGAGACATTCGATTTCGTTCTTTTGGATTGTCCCCCGTCACTTGGAATTCTGATGAGCAACGCACTCGCCGCGGCCGATGAACTGTTGACGCCGATCCAGTGCGAATATTTCGCACTCGAAGGATTGGTGAAAATCGTGCGGCTAATTGAACAAGTACTCGACTCAGGCGCGAACCAGCGGCTACAGCTGGGCGGGATCGTGATGACGATGTTCGATGCTCGGACCAATCTTAGCCAGCAGGTAGTTGAGGACGTGCGTAAGCATTTTGGCGAACGCGTTTATGAAACTGTAATTCCGCGCAGCGTGCGATTGAGCGAGGCCCCGAGCTTTGGAAAATCGATTCTGGAATATGCTCCGAGCGGAGCTGCCGCCCGGGCGTATCGCGCTCTGGCGCGCGAGTTCATCGAGCGCCATACTTCGCCAGCCACTGCTCCCGCGTTATCGCAAACACCAGCGTCGGAAAACCCCGAAATGTAATTTCCTTCTCGACCTGCATTCCATTTTTCTCTGCAACGCGACGTGAAGGAATGTTTTCGGGATGTATGAGTGAGATGACGCGCGAAAGCTTCCAATCGCGAAAGCCGTGATCACGCACGGCGCGCGCGGCTTCGGTAATGAGGCCGCGGTTCCAGTAATCGGGATGGAGTCGGTACCCGATCTCGATGTCTTCGATCTGATGCTCCGGATGATAAAAGAAACCGCAGTAACCGATGAGCGCATCCTCGTCACGCGGGACAACGGCGAACTGCGACGGGATGCCGACGCCATCCCAGCCCATGACTTTGTCAATGAAAGCGATTGTCTGTTTACGCTCGGTAAAAACGCCTAATGAGAAGCGCATAAAATCCGGATTCGCGAACAACTGCGCCATGACATCGACATCTTGTGCGCAGAAGGAGCGCAAGATCAGCCGTTCGGTTTCAAGAGTCGGCATAGGAAGTAGTGGAGACGAATCGCGCGCGAGTTGCGATTCATAATCGTAGCATGCGAACCGACGACGAGGAATTTGCGCGACCGGCGCGGCCACCCGACACGATGAGCTGGTCGGCCATGCGCGAGGCGGCGAAGGATTGTGAGGCGTGTCATCTTTACAAGCGGGCGACGCAGACGGTTTTTGGTGAAGGTCCGAAAAGTGCCACGATGATGCTCGTCGGCGAACAACCGGGTGATTATGAAGATGTCGCCGGTAAACCGTTCGTCGGGCCAGCCGGGAAAATCATGGACCAAGCGCTCGAAGAAGCTGGAATCGATCGATCGCAGGTTTATGTCACGAACGCGGTGAAACATTTTAAGTGGGAGCCGCGCGGGAAA
>QHNQ01000069.1 GCA_003218135.1 Verrucomicrobiota bacterium | reverse complement strand
CTGCAAGAGGAGAACGAATCTATGTCGCATCATTATTCTGGCCCTGACTTCGGCTTTCCCCACGGGGACGCCCGACTGGACTTCACTGATCTGTATGCCTTTCCCAAACCGGGAGACACTGGGAAATCCATCCTGATCATGAACGTTCATCCGTCTGCCGGCGAAAATCCTCCTGGGCCTACTACGGCCGAGCCCTTCGCACCCGAGGCACTGTACGAGCTCAAGATTGACACCAATGGTGATGCGGTTGCCGATATCGCGTACCGCGTGCGCTTCTCAGCTTTCGAGCGCGGCGCACAAACCGCGACTCTCCGCCGCGTTGATGGCCCGCAAGCTGCCGGTACCGGCGATGGCGGCCGGGTGATCATCGATGGGGCGCCGGTTTCAATAGGGCGCGAGGCGAGGGTTACAGAGGCAGGTGATACCCGCTTCTTTGCCGGCTGGCGCAGCGACCCCTTCTTCTGCGATGTGGAAGGCGCGAAGAACAACTTGCAGTTCACGGGCGACGATTTCTTCGCTGACAAAGATGTGTGCAGCATTGTTCTTGAAGTACCTAGCTCTGCTCTGGAGGCAAAAGAGGTTGGGCTGTGGGCGCGCACACTTGCGCCAGGTGATGGCGGCGGCTGGATCCAAGTGGAGCGCGGAGCCCGGCCTGCGCAAGCGGTCATACTTGTCGAAGAAAGAGATGCCTACCTCGGAGGTGAACCGGCGAACGATGGGCGTTTCATTGCTGGCTTCGCGCACGCTCTGGAGCACACAGGTGGATATACGTCGGCCGAGGCGAAGCGCGTGGCGGGGACATTGCTCCCAGATGTTCTGTCTTATGAGCCTACGCGCCCGGCGTCTTTTCCCGATAACGGCCGGACACTTACCGACGATGCGTTCGATTCTTTTATTCGCATCCTCACAAATGGAAAGGTGACGGAAGACAAAGTAGGACCTCACGGCGATCTGTTACGCGAGTTTCCCTACGTGGGACCACCTCACCAGAGCCGCGTGACGAAAGCGCCGCATAGTACGGCCGCAATGCAAAATCAAACATGAAACCAAATGATGAGGAGACAACAGCCATGAAAGATCAGAATTACGCAGCAACTAAGACTACTGAGATACGTCTGGCCCGGCGCTCGCCCGAGTATTGGAGAGTAACGTTTGAACACCCGCCGCTCAACATCTTCGGTCCGGAGATGCTTCCGCAAGTGAACGAGATCATTACGGCAATCGAAACTGACGAGCAGGTCAAGGTGGTGGTCTTTGACAGTGCAGTCCAAGGGTTCTTTCTGATTCATCTAGATTTTCTTTCAAGACTTGATGATTTGGCGCATCTCCCTCCTGGACCTACAGGCTTGCATCCATGGCCCGAGATGCTGGTGCGCCTGAGTCGTGCATCTGTCGTATCGATAGCGTCGATTCGCGGGCGGGCAACTGGTATGGGAAGTGAGCTTGCCCTTGCCTGCGACATGCGTTTTGCCAGTCGTGAAAAAGCCATCTTGTCGCAGTTTGAAGTCGGCGCCGGTCTGGTGCCTGGTGGCGGCCCTATGGCGCGACTGTCGCGCCTCATGGGAAGAGGACGTGCGTTGGAAGTAATTCTAAGCGCGGACGACGTCCCCGGCGACCTGGCCGAGCTCTACGGCTATGTGAATCGGTCGTTGCCGGATGCTGATCTTGACGGGTTTGTCGATGCGCTTGCCTCCCGGATCGCCTCCTTCGACAAACAGACAATCATGGATACCAAGCGCCTGGTCAACGTTGCTAGTTTGCCGCCTGATGTTGAAATCGAATCCGGATGGGATGCTTGCGTTGCTTCGATGGCACGACCGGCCACGCAGTGGAGAATCAAAACGCTGATCGAGCGAGGCTTTTGCAAACCCGGCGATGCAGAAAATCGCTTGGGGGATTTCGTGGGACGCTGAGCATCCATAACGGCGCAGCCTCCAATGGGACGCTGTAAGAAATCAGAATGTGGACGATCAAACGGAAGCTGCTGGAGCGATCTATGAATACTGGGTCGAAAAACAAAATCTTAAGCGGGGATGGCTTTCATCTCGCCACTGCCGAGCAGCGGTTAAGAGAACTTGGCATCAAGCTTCCAGAGCCGCCTGAGCCGTTCGGCATCTACGCGGAAGCGGTGCGGACGGGCAACCTGCTCTTTCTCACCGGAATGCTTCCCACTGTAGGCCGCGAAGCGAAATTCATCGGGCGCGTCGGCGCGGACCTCGATGTGGAAACGGGACGCAAGGCCGCTTATCTGGCGGCGATCAACGCCCTTGCTGTCGCGCAGCAGCATTTGGGATCACTCGACAAAGTCACGCGGATCGTCCGGCTCGGAGTGGCAGTGGCCACTTCGGGCGATGTCCGCGAGCAGCCGAAAGTCGCTGACGGCGCTTCAGAGTTGCTGGAAGACGTTTTCGGAAGAGACAAAAACCCCAGCCGGCTGGTGTACGGGGTAGCGAGCCTTCCGCTCGGCGTGCCGGTCGAACTGGAGTTGATTTTTGAGGTATCCGCATGATGCCGCACCGCTGGAATGAGAACCGGCTCACAGCGAAACTCGGGATCGACTATCCCGTCATTCAAGGTCCGCTCGGCGGATTGTCATCACAAAGATTGACGGCAGCGGTCTCCAACTTTGGCGGGCTCGGATCGTTTGGCGCGCACGGCTTGGCTCCGGAAGCGATCAAGGACGTGATCGGAGAGATTCGCTCCCTTACATCGAAACCGTTCGCAATGAACTTGTGGGTCTCGATGGAAGACGAAGGTGCCCGAACATCGGACGAAAACGCCTTCAATAGGAGCCTTGCCCCACTTGCCGTCCATCTTGCCGCCTTGGGGGCGCCGCGTCCGACATACAAACCGTATTCGCCGATCCGATTTGAAGATCAGGCTCGGGTCTTGCTGGACGCGAACGTCCCCGTATTCAGCTTCATCGTTGGAATCCCGCCAAGCGAAATCTTAGAGGAGTGCCGGACGAAAGGCATTGTCACGATTAGTGCGGCGACAACACCAGATGAGGCAGCAGCACTTCAGGAGGCAGGCGTGGATGTGATCGTCGCTTCCGGGTTCGAAGCAGGGGGACATCGCGGTTCATTCCTACGGTCCGCGGAGGATTCGCTTACGGGCACGCTCTCGCTCATCCCTCAGATCGTCGACATCGTCGATGTGCCCGTGATCGCCGCGGGCGGGATAGGCGACGCACGCGGTGTAGTCGCCGCCCTGGCTCTTGGCGCAGAGGGCGTGCAAATGGGAACGGTATTCCTGGCGTGCGAGGAGTCCGGCGCCAGCCTCCTTCATCGCCAGGCTTTACGAGGGAAAAAAGCCGGGCACACCGCGCTGACAAAGGGCTTCACGGGAAGACTCGCGCGGGCGATTCACAACCGCTTGATGGAGGAGTTGAACCAGGAGGGAACGGCGGTTCTGCCTTATCCGTTGCAACGAAGACTCGTCAGAAACCTCGCGATCCCGGCAGAGGCGGCGGGCCGATCGGATCTCCTGCCCCTATGGGCTGGGCAAAGTGCCAACCTTTCTACTTGCACCGACGTATCGGCTTTCTTGACCCAATTGGTCGAGGAGGTTTCTGAAATCGCGGAGCCCATCATTCGGTGGAACGCGGCCCGCCATGAAAAGCAAATTCTTAAATAAGGAAAAAAGGGGAATGAATATGTCAAACATTACCGACAAAGTCGTAGTAATCACCGGCGCAAGCAGCGGCATTGGGGAGAGCACCGCGAAGCTACTCGCAGAACGAGGAGCAAAAGTTGTACTAGGGGCGCGGCGTTCGAACCGGATCGACGCAGTGGTTCAACAGATCTCGGCCAGCGGCGGCAAGGCCATCGGATTTGCCACGGATGTGACGAAGCGCTCAGAAGTGGAAGCACTCATCCATAGGGCCGTCGACGGTTTCGGCCGCGTCGATGTGCTCATCAATAACGCCGGCATTATGCCCATCGCACCGATCGAGGCCCTTAAGGTAGATGAATGGGACCGGCAGATTGACGTCAATGTCAAAGGACTTCTATATGGGGTTGCCGCTGCCCTGCCTCACATGCAAAAGCAGAAGAGCGGCCACATCATCAACATGGCTTCGGTTTTCGGAATCAAAATGTTCGCCCCCGGTGGGACGGTCTACTGCGGCACGAAGGCGGCTGTGCGCGCGTTGACTGAAGGGCTGCGGATGGAACTGCACTCCCAAAATATCCGCTGCACGATGATCTCACCGGGCGCGATTGCCACAGAACTGTCGGAGAGCAGTTCGGACGAAGCGACCAGAAAGAATTTGCGGGAGTTCATGAAAATGGCTATCCCGGCCAGCGCGATCGCGAGAGCGATTGCTTACGCAATCGAGCAGCCGGGCGAGGTGGAAGTCGATGAGATGGTCATCCGCCCAACCGTCCAGGATTTCTAACGGGGAGGTAAACCATGCACCCTTTCTACTCGTCCTGTTCGTCCCGATTGTTGCAGGTTTATCGGATGGAGCTGGTGCTTTCTATGATGCTCGCAATATTTCAACTGCCGGTCCAGGCCCAGGGAAAGGAACGTCCCGTGAAACACCCGACTCTTTATCGCATGATACAGGTAGATAGGCTCTCCATTTTTTACAGAGAGGCCGGGCCGAAAGACGCGCCGACGATTCTCCTGCTGCACGGACTTCCGTCTTCGTCGCGAATGTTTGAGCCGCTTTTCGCCCGGCTGTCCGATCGTTATCACATGGTCGCGCCCGATTACCCCGGCTTCGGCCACAGCGACTGGCCCGATCCGAAAAAATTCGTGTACACGTTCGATCACATCGCCGAAACCATGAATCACTTCACCGAGTCTCTTGGGCTCTCGCGCTACACACTCTACATGCAGGATTACGGCGGGCCCGTGGGTTTTCGCGTGGCCCTGGCGCACCCGGAGCGGATCGAGGCTCTGATCGTGCAAGACGCTGTGGCACACAATGAAGGTCTCGGGGCGAACTGGAAGACGCGGCGGGCTTTTTGGACCGATCGCGCGGCCAACGAAAGCGCGCTTCGTACCAACCTGCTGTCGCTGCAGACGACGCGGACGCGCCATGTCGGAAGCGATCCCAACGTGGAACGCTATGACCCCGATCTGTGGACGGATGAATTTGCTTTTCTCAATCAGCCCGGCCAGGTCGAGATTCAGAGCGACCTGTTCTACGACTACCGCACCAACGTCGAAAACTATCCCAGGTGGCAAGCTTGGATGCATGAGAAGCAGCCGCGCCTGCTGGTGATTTGGGGCAAGTATGAGTCATCGTTTGACTCCTCGGAGCCGGAATCCTACCGGCGAGATGTGCCCAATGCTGAAGTCCACATTGTCG
>QHNQ01000068.1 GCA_003218135.1 Verrucomicrobiota bacterium | reverse complement strand
GAGATTCCGCGAAAAGGGCCTCGCAGGATTCGGAATCGCCGAGTTAATGAAGGAAGCAGGTCTTACGGTTGGCGGGTTCTACAAGCACTTCGATTCGCGTGACGATCTGGTTGCCGAAGCGGTTAGCTCGGCCTTCGGCGGCTGGAAGCGTCGCGTGGACGTTGCCAAAGCTGGCGGAGCGTCGGTATCTATCGCAAAGTTGATTGACGAGTATCTGAACGCAGCGCACCGCGACGATCCAGGCACGGGGTGTGCCTTCAGTGCGCTGGCGCCGGAGATCGCACGCAGCGATAAGCGGACCCGAGCGATCACCTCCGAACAGGTCGGAAACGACATTCAGTTGATTGCCGGCCTGCTTCCAGCCAGGAACAAGCGTACGGCACGATCGAGGGCGATTGTGACTTTCGGTGCGCTTGTCGGGGCTATGTCCTTGGCACGTGCCGTATCCAATGAGGCGCTTTCGCGCGAAATACTAAAGACCGTGGCAGAACTCCTAAAGAATTTCGCCTCGACGCAGCGGGTAGTTAACAGTCCGTAGAGGCTTCCGCTCTGTCGCAAATGGTCGGACAAGTCCTGGCGTTCGGCACAAGAAGGTGGAAACAGCGATTCCGAACCGCAGACGGCCCCTTTCGCAACAACAGTGCACGAGGGGCAAAATGTACCTCGATAAAAAGAATCCTTATATAAGGAGACTAATCCTATCTCCTGTTGCCCCGACTCGGGGTTACCACGGAGGGAATTTCTATGTTTCGTAAACTGATTGCCACCGATAACGACACCGCAACGACTATTCTTCGATTGGTGCTCGGAGTGATCTTCTTCGCCCACGGCGCTCAGAAGATGCTCGGATGGTTCGGTGGATATGGCTTCACCGGCACGATGGGATTCTTCACGGGAATGTTGCACATTCCGGCCGTATTCGCATTTCTGGCCATCGCCGCGGAATTCTTTGGCGGATTGGGTCTTATCTTTGGACTGCTCACCCGCGTTGCGTCCTTTGGAGTCTTTTGCAACATGATCGTGGCCGTTGCGATGGTTCATGGTCAATTCGGCTTCTGGATGAACTGGACGGGAGCACAGAAGGGAGAAGGTTATGAGTACCACCTCCTCTTGCTGGCGGCGTCGGCCGTTCTGATGATTCGCGGCGCAGGAGCAGCTTCCGTGGATCGCCTGTTGTCTTCCTCCGCGAGTAACCGGATCACGGCCCAGGCCCGGCCCCAGGCTGCTTGATTGGGGAACACACAATGAAAAAGAGCGATCGCATTACAGCACCTCGGCTCTGGCTGGTGATTGCGAAGAGCTATCGTGTGCTAAGCCTGCTCGCTGAGCGGAGTATCGCCAACACGGGCCTGTGCCTCACGGATTTCGCCGCGCTTGAAGCTCTCTTACACAAAGGGCCGCTCACGATTTCGGAGATTCAGGACAAGGTGCGCCTAGCCAGCGGTTCGATGACCGCGGCTGTTGATCGCCTCGAGAAACTCGGGTTGGTTGTTAGGAAGTCGAGCCCTAATGATCGACGCGCGCGGATCGTGGAACTCACGGCTAAAGGTGAGCGGCTGGCGGCATCGAGCTTCGAGCGGCATGCAAAGGACCTTGAGGCGCTCATGTCAGCACTGTCCGAAAAAGAGATGGAACAACTCCACGGATCGCTCAAGAAACTTGGGCTATTCGCAGCGGAAAAACTTGAGGAACAACAGGCGAAGCCCAAGAGCAGGTGATAGCGCTGGTAGCTAGTCACTTCTCTAACGAGAAGGGAGGTTTTGTGAACACTATGTCAATTTCTGATGCAGCCAAGTCAGTTGTGCGCCGAAACACAGAGGAAGTTCAAGGCCAGGGGAAGTTCGAAGTCTTCGAACAACTCTTCGCCGATGATTTTGTCGATCACACAACGCAGCCCGGAACAACTCCAGACAAGGCCGGCGTACGCAAGCTCTACACGTACTTGCGGCAGGCGTTTCCAGACTTTCACGCTGAAATCCACTGGCAGCTTGCCGACGGCGACCGCGTGACCACCTTTAAAACGTACCACGGAACCCACGAGGGCCCGTTTCTTGGAATTGCTCCGACCCACCGCAAAATCCAGTTTGAGACCGTCGATGTGATGCGCGTACAAAACGGAAAGATTACCGATCATTGGGGGGTCGGCAACCTGCTGTCCCTCATGCGGCAGATTGGTGGCTGGACTCCGCCGCCCGGAATCTAAGCGTGCTGCCTGATTAATCCGACTCGCGTGACAAACAAGGAGTCTCTCGATTTCGCATGATCGGTACTTGGAAACCGCACCAGAAGGGAAAAAGAGGAAATGCTGAAAATTGGAATCATCGTCGGTAGTACGCGACCAGGACGGAAGGCCGCAGCCGTTGCAAAGTGGGTCCACGACATCCTGAAAAGCCGTAAAGACGCGGAGTTTGAGATTGTAGACATCGAGGATTACAAGCTACCTCTTCTCGATGAGCCTGTACCACCGACAATGCATCAGTACCGCAATGCGCACACGAAGACGTGGAGCGAGAAAATTGCCTCGCTCGACGCCTACATTTTCGTCACCCCCGAATACAACCATGCCACCTCGGCGGCGTTGAAGAACGCGATCGATTTTCTCTTCCACGAATGGAACAACAAAGCGGCAGGATTTGTGGGATATGGCGGCGCTGGCGGTGTCCGAGCGGTGGAGAACTTGAGGCTCGTGATGGGCGAAATCAAGGTTGCGGACGTGCGAGCACAGGTGGCGCTTTCGATGTGGACAGACTTTGAGAACTTCACGACCTTTAAGCCGCACGAACAGCACGACAAGGCAGTGCATGCGATGGCAGATGAAGTGATTGCGTGGGGCGGAGCACTGAAAGGGTTGAGAGCAACTCACTGAAAAAATAATCGGCACGTGCCCGCCGCCCTCACGCAGAAGCGGAAAGGAGCAAGCTGATGATCGCAGAGTTGGGCGAGACCCAAATGCAAATTGGTATTGACAGCTTCGCAGCGGCATACGACGACGAGAGTCTCGCCGTCAGTGCGTCGGACCGTCTGCGCAACCTGGTCGAACAGATCGAATTTGCCGATCAGGTTGGTTTGGATGTGTTTGGCATCGGCGAACACCACCGGCGCGATTACCTCGACTCGGCGCCTGCAGTCATTCTGGGAGCAGCGGCCGCACGAACGCACCGCATCCGTCTCACTAGTGCTGTAACGGTCCTGAGTTCAGCCGATCCGGTACGGGTGTTTCAGAACTTTGCCACGCTCGATCTTCTTTCGCAAGGCCGGGCGGAGATGGTCGTAGGCCGTGGTTCATTCATCGATTCCTTTCCGTTGTTCGGCTTCAAACTCGAAGACTACGACTCGCTTTTTGCAGAGAAGCTCGACCTGCTCCTAAAGATCCGCGAGAACGAGCACGTCCATTGGTCCGGCAAACATCGGGCGGCCCTAACAGGTCAGGGTGTCTACCCGAGACCGGTGCAGAATCCTTTTCCGATATGGCTCGGAGTTGGAGGGACTCCACGATCGTTCGCTCGCGCCGGGGCGCTTGGTCTTCCTTTAATGGTCGCAATCATCGGCGGTGAAACGCGGCGATTCCGACCTCTCATTGATCTCTACCGGGAAACCGGCAAGCGGTTCGGACACTCGCCCGATCGCATGAGAGTTGGTGTACACGCCCTGGGCTATGTCGCACGTACGACACAAGAGGCCATCGACGACTTCTTCCCGGGCTACGCCCGCGCCGCCGCCTCTGTCGCGAAGGAGCGCGGATGGCCGGCCGTCACCCGTGCTGGATTCGAGGCGCAACGAACCCCGGAGGGCGCGCTACTCGTCGGCAACGCCGAAGAAGTAATAGAAAAGATCGTTCGGCACAGTGAAGCGCTTGGTGGTATCTCCCGCCTCACATTTCAAATGAACGCGGCCTCTCTACCTCATGCGAAACTCATGCAAGCCATCGAAGCGATTGGCACTCGCGTGGTGCCTGCGGTGCGCGAACGACTCGCAGGCAAATCTGACATAAGCGAGACGTCTGTCATGAGTCGATTGTAGTGATGGAAGACTCGCAGCGGCTCGTATTCGCGAATGGATCGAACGAGAAAAGGATTGAGGGCACATACAGATGAAAAGCACATACAAAGCTGTAGAAGTATATGAGCCGGGCAAGTTTCGAGTAGTGGAACGACAAGTCTCCGAACCCGGAGCCGGGCAGGTCCGGATTCGGGTGGAAGCATGCGGAATCTGTCACACCGACGCGGCCACGGTCATGGGCGTTTATCCGGGTTTAACTCTGCCGCGCGTTCCTGGACATGAAGTTGTCGGTCGCATTGAAGGGTTGGGTGCAGGTGTGTCCCGATGGAAAATCGGTCAACGGGTTGGTGTTGGCCTCATCGCCGGTGAAGACGGGGTGTGTGAATCGTGCCGACGTGGAGACCCCGTTAATTGTCAGAACCCTGTGACATCGGGGGTAACCGTGGATGGAGGATATGCGGAAGTGATGATCGCTGAAGCACGCGCCATCTCTTCCGTTCCGGATGAGCTCACATCCGCGGAAGCCGCTCCTCTCCTTTGCGCGGGCATTACGACCTATAACGCTCTTCGCAATGCCGGCTTGCGCGGTGGAGATCTCGTCGCGGTGCAGGGCCTAGGTGGCCTTGGGCATCTTGGGATCCAGTTTGCACGGCACCTGGGATTCCGCACTGTCGCAATCGGGCGTGGACGCGACAAGGAAAAGCTTGCGAAAGACTTGGGTGCGCATGTCTACATCGATACTGCCGCCGAGGATGTTGTAGCGGTATTGCAGCGTATGGGCGGGGCCAGGGCGATTCTTGTAACAGGAACCAGTGGCAGCGCCATGGGATCACTTGTGCCCGGTCTTTCAGCCCACGGCAAGCTGATCGTGGTGGGCGTACCGCAGGACCCAATCCAATTGAATGCATTCCCGCTCGTCTTTGGAGGGCGCTCGATCTACGGGAGCCTGACGGGGACACCGATAGACGGCGAAGACACGCTCGCCTTCAGCGTCCTCGAGAATATCCGACCCATGATCGAGACAGTCCCGCTCGAACAGGCTGCGGATGCTTACGCTCGCATGATGGAAGGCAAAGCACGGTTCCGCATGGTGCTGGTTACAAAAAACGGAGCCGCTCAAGGCACACCGCGCAAACCTCTCCGTTTACCCCAGCGAGGCGACGGTCTTCTGCGCATGATAGGAGACCACGTGAGCAAGCACACTGAACTGAGCACAGATTCCAAACCACTCTCTTACCCTTTCCGACTGCTGGTCGAGAAAAGTGAGCTATTACGGCAGCGCCCTGAGCACGCAAAGATGCCGGATGACATTAGGACTAAGACGCGGCCATATTTCGGCATGACGGTGCCGCCTGTCGCAGAGCGACGGGAACGTCCTAGATCCGAAAGCACCTATCATTGGCTGACATCGGCGGTCTTCGAAATGACCTGATAGTAAGCCGTGCCCTGCAGAGTCCCTTTCAGATGGGATCGTTGGCTCACATTATGATGTGATTCAGGCGTGTGCGCTGCAACCTTCTGGCACCCGGTTCACCTTGACCAAGGCCGCATACGATAACACGACCGAGGAATACCGCAAACAGATGCTCGCCTCGGTGCGTTCACCGCGGCTTGGTGCCCCAGAAGACATCGCTGCGATGGTGGCATTCCTGTTCTCAGACGTCGGCGCGTACAAACAGAATCGAGCGCCGTCGGTTGGCGAGGAAGCCAAAGTGGCGGATGCGGACGAAGCACTTAGGGAGCAGATGCAACAGGAAGCGGCGCAGGAACTCATCGATCGATAAGGTCATCAGCTTCTGCTCATTGTTGTGAGCAGAGTCCCGCCAACGAAAGGTGACTTGGCCATCGGCCAACGAGACCAGTCGATGGTTGGAGATGGCCACGCGATGGGTGTAGCGGCCAGGTTCATCCTTATGGCTTCTGTTCGCCGACATTTTGCGACTGGGGGCGCATCCTGCTTCGCGCACAATTAGGGTCCCAACACCTGTGAACTCTGGTTTACCAACCGTCGGTGATTCGCAATCGAGCGAAAGCACAATCTTCGTCCATACCTCAACATCTCCTATTCCGGACTTGATGGAGACGTGCCTTCTTTCATCAGGTCCGTCTTGATTTGGAATTTCTGATTGGGCGCTAGATCGACCTCAGTGCTGAAGGTCTGATATCCGGGCAAACTGATCGTTATTTTCCGGTGCCCCGGCGCAAGCAACAAACTCTTTGCGACGCCTCCGAACTCCCCAGCGTGCCCGACGAATTGCTCATCAACGAAAACCGCAGCGCGATCGGGAGTCACAGAAAGCTTGATCTCACAGAAGACAGACGGCATCTTGAAGCGCGGGTCTCTCACCATCTTCACGGAAATGGTTTGCTTTTCTCCCGGCCGAACCGTGACCTTGCTCGTGAAGTCTTGATAACCGTCCTGGCGAACGACAATCTCGTGTTGCCCGGGCAGCAACAAGATCTTCTTCGAGCCCTTCAGCTCCTTTAGATAGCCAAGATACTGGCCATCAACCCATACGCCAGACGTCTTTTCGACTTTCGTCGCGCCCACAAGCTCGATCTCACCCAAGACCTCATTGCTCTGTGCCCTCAACTTTGCGCCAAATGGCACAAGCATGCACAGGAGGAGCACACTGTCGGCAAGTTGAACTGGCAAATGGCGCGTCATACTTCCGTCCCTTATTGCGCTATATCTGGCCGAGCATGCAATGGGCTTGCTTAAGGTTGCGGCTGAGTTGATATTGCATTAGAATCGCCGCCAATTTTCGTGCCGATTACCTCGCCCGAGACTACCAGCTCAACACGGCGATTTTGCTGTCTTCCTGCGGCAGTGGCGTTCGAAGCGACTGGTTGTGTTTTTCCGAAGCCTCTGACTACAACCGAAGAGATAGGAATGCCTTGCTGCGCCAAGTAGTCGCGCACCGAAGCTGCCCGTTTTTCTGAGAGCTGCTGATTGTAGGCGTCACTGCCAACACTATCTGTATGTCCGTCTACCTCAAGCCGCAGATCGGGATAAGCGAGGAGAATCCCTGCGACCTTGGCTAAGCGCTCGCGGGCTGTAGGCCTCAAGACAAAGCTATTGGTCTCGAAAAGAACGTCTGGCATGGTTGCGACCAAGCCGCGCGCTGTATCCCGCGTCACCAAGATGGTATTAAGCTGTTGCAGTAAACGAGCACGCATCTCGCTCTTTTCTGCTTCTGCCTTTTGTCGCCCACGCTCCGCCTCTTCGGCCTGGGAGCGCGCTCTTTCGCTCTCTGCCTGTAAGGCTTGCTGTTGAGCGAGAGCTGCCGCTTGGGCCGCCTGTGCTTCTTGCTTCTCCTGGGCAGCTTTTTGTGCAGCGAGATCTGATTCTTGTTTTGCGCGCTCGGCTTCAGCCTTTGCCTGCTCCGCACTAGCACGTTCGGTTTCGGCTTGCATGCGGCGTTGTGTTTGTGCTTCAGCCTCTGCCTTAGCTTGCGCTTCGCGCGCCGCGGCAGCCTGCTTCTCTTTTTCTACCCGTTCCTCCTCTTGCCGTTTGAGTGACATTACCCTGGCTTCTTCCGCAGTTTGAACTGCCTCTCGCGCCACCGTGCCAATAGGTGTCCTGCCCTGTTTCCGTCTGTAATAATCTTCGGCTTGCTTCAGATCCTGCTCGGCCTTAGCGAAACTGCTGGGGGCATATTGCTCGGCTTTCGCCGCTCGCGCGATCCTTACG
>QHNQ01000151.1 GCA_003218135.1 Verrucomicrobiota bacterium | reverse complement strand
ATGTGCCGGATCTTGCCGGCATCTTGCATTTGCTTGAGCGCGCCGACCGATTCTTCAATCGGAACTTTAGAATCGACCGCGTGCAACTGATACAAATCGATTCGCTCCAAGCGCAGGCGCTTCAAACTTCCTTCGAGAGCTTGTTTAAGATGTTCGGGTCGGCAATTTGGTACCCAGTTCCCCGGTCCCGGTCGAGTCAGTCCGCCTTTCGTCGCGATAACCAGTCCGTTCGGGTAAGGATGAAGCGCTTCTGCGATGAGCAGTTCGCTTGTCTCCGGTCCGTATGCGTCAGCGGTGTCGATCAAATTCACGCCAAGCTCGACTGCGCGGCGCAGGATCTTGAGCGCGTTCTCCCGGTCTGGAGGCCAACCCCAAATGCCTTCCCCGGTGATGCGCATCGCGCCAAAACCGAGCCGGTTTACTGTGAGGTCGCCACCCAATTTAAAAGTCATATTCGTGGCCATTCTCGATTTCGTTGTTGACTCAGCTCCGAAGATTACATCGGATTTCCCGGCGACAAGCGCGGCTCCACTGGCAAGACTTATTTCAACAAATCTCCTTCGCGTGACGCTTCGCCCGTGACCAGCTTGAGAAAGTTCGTCTGCCATGGCCGCCCCCGGAGTACGTTCGCGAAGACGACCATCAACGCAACTGAGTTGTTTCCTTTCGCCCCCGCATCAGAACCGCGAATGCCTCCTCAAGATCCCTGCCAAACGTCACAATGCCTCCTTCGTGCCCTGCCATCACCAAGATCTTTCTTCGGTGCGCCTCGCCGCTCTGGAATAGTTGAATTATTTCGCAGACCATTTCTGGTGTGCCGTACTCAGCGGCCTTTGAAGTTGTCGGAACTCGATCGAGAAGGGTCAGCCACAAGCTCGAGTCGTGGCAATGAATAACCGCACGCGCGGAGCCATCCGATTTGTAAACCGCAGCGTGAGTCAACGATTCAGATGATGGAATCGCGACTCCTTCGTATCGGAGCCAGTTTCGCTTAGAGTCGTAAGCCACCACTCTCGCGCAGTCGGCGAGCGTCAGCTCAGACAAGGCGCCAGTCGCCGAGCCGGTGACGTAAAAATTGTTAGTCACGCCTTCTCTCACACTCAGGTTGCCAAAGCTGACGCCGTTCGAGCTCACGCCGATCAATTGCAGCTCAAGAAGTTTGCGCCTGTATGTATTCACCTCGGCAAGTCCGGGAAAGGGCGCAAGTTCTGAGGCCGCGCGCTCATATGTGAACTTTACGTATTCACTCACGGCGCGTGTTCGGGAAAAAGAGAGAAAATACTTGTCTCATTTGCTTCGCAGATTCCGCGCTCGGTGATCAGCCCGGTCACGAGATGTCGCGGCGTGACGTCGAAGCCCAAATTGGCAGCCGCACTTCGCTCCGGCGCAATGTGCACTTCGACGTGTCGTCCATCCAGCCAGCCGTTGGCACGTTTTATTTCCTCGGCAGCGCGTTGCTCGATCGGAATTTGTTTTACGCCATCGCGCATCTTCCAATCAATCGATGATGAAGGCAGCGCAACGTAGAACGGAATATCGTTCGCCTTAGCCGCAAGCGCCTTCAGATACGTCCCGATTTTGTTTGCAACGTCTCCGGTGTAAGTCGTGCGATCGCTACCAACAATGATCAAATCCACATTCCCATGTTGCATCAAATGTCCTGCCGCGCTGTCTGCGATCACTGTGTGAGGCACGCCATGCTCGCCCAGTTCCCACGCGTTAAGTTTCGAGCCCTGATTTCTGGGTCGCGTCTCCGATACCCAGACGTGCACCGGCAACCCACTGTCGTGCGCGGCGTAGATCGGTGCGGTTGCAGAACCATGGTCCACGAAAGCGAGCCATCCTGCGTTGCAATGCGTAAGCACATTGACGGGCCTGCCCGCGTTCTTGCTCGCGATTGACTGAATCAGTTTCAGTCCGTGGTGCCCAATCATGCGGCAGTGCTCGACATCGTCGTCGGCAATCTGCTCAGCGGTACGTCGAGCTAAAGCGACTTTCTCATCGGCGGTGTTTCCGCGTGCGATGGTCTCCAGCTGACGCGCAAGAGCCCAGGAGAGATTCACCGCCGTCGGTCTTGTCGCTTTCAATTGCGTTGCTGCGCTGGACACACGCTCATCGAATGAACCGCGCTCCGCGGCTTCTAGCGCGGCGAGATACATGCCGTATCCAGCACTCACGCCAATCAACCCCGCGCCGCGAACATGCATATCGCGAATGGCCGTCGTCATTTGCTTGAGTGTGCGCACTTCTTCGATCACGAACTGGTGCGGCAAAAACCGCTGATCGATCAGTTGCACCACGTTCGGGTCTTCCAGCTTCAGCCAAATCGTTCGGAAATGTTGACCGCGTACCTTCACATCTTCTGATTTACGACGTACGCATTGATCGCAAATTCAGCAATCGCTTATCCCCATCGGGAGGCTCGCTCGACGAAACGCTATTCGGCTGTCAAGGACGAGCCCGGCAGCGGGCCGCCAAATAGCGCGCACAACAGATTCTGCAGCGACCAATTATTATCCAACTCGACCCACTGACTTCCGGCGCGCGGGTAATCCGTTGCCGTCAAAATCGCAGTGACGCGACCGCTTTCTTTCAGCAGATACATTTTCGCGCCGGGCGCCAGATCAATCCAACCGCAAGCCGGGCCGCCGCGAAACCGCGCCACTGGGATCAACTCACCGCGACGGCCACTGGCAAAGAATGCGCTTTGTGCACGGTCGAACCAGACACCGGGGAATTGAAAATCGAATGGTTCGTCGCGGCGCGGATTGTCATCGCCGGCATAAGGCAAATTACTGAATGTGATCCTCGCCATCAGCCCACCGTTGCTGGGCTCCAGGTAAAGTTGGCGCCACGTCGTTGCGCCGTAAGCGTACGTCTGCGGGTGATCGGGGCTCGTGATTTTGATCGCGCCTGCAACAGCCGAAGCGCTCGTCGCAACCAAGGTCACCAGAAAAATCGCGACTCGCATGTTGCGAATCTTATCGATTACGCGCGTGTTCGTCCAGTCGGACACGAATTATCAAAGGTCAATTCCCATACCGATTGCTCCGGGGAGTTCCTCCCAGCCACGGCGCTTCCAGAACTCGCGGCCGCGCGGATTATCCTCCGCGACCATGATAATTACGCGCTTCACTCCAGTCCGGCGCAGGCCCTCCAGACATTCATCAAGTAGACGCTGGCCGAGTCCGCGTCTCTGATAAGCAGGATCAACTGCGAGATGATAAACGTGCCCACGTCTTCCATCATGACCACACAACGCGACAGCAATGATTGCGGATCCATCCGCCGCCACTCTGCTCAGTCCCGGATTGCGCGCCAGAAATTGAGCAACGCTTTCCCGATCATCGCCCTCGGCGATTTCGATACCTTTAACCCGCTCCCAGATCCGAAGCGCCGCATCGTAATCGTCGATGGAAAATTCCCGAGTGATGATTTTGCCACTCATGATTGCTCGGTCATGTCGAGCGAAGTCGAGAGATCCCGCCAAGTCACCCTAAGTTACGCCACGGGATTCCTCGACTCCGCTCGGAATGACGTTTATGAGATGACCGGGCAAGTTTCAACCAAAGTAAACGTTTCCGGATTCATCACACGATTATGAAATATACGTTTGCACTTTGTTTCTTGATGATCATGGCCGCGCTGGATGCGAACGCTCAGCCAAAACCGGGGGCAACCTTGCTCATAACAAACGCTGCGATTTACACCGTAGATAATCAGCATCCGAGGGCCGAAGCGGTGGCTGTGATCGGCGATCGCATCGTGGCGGTCGGCTCGAAGCCAGAGATTGATTCGTGGCGAGGTCCGCAAACCGAAGTGATCGATGCCGGCGGGAAACTGCTCCTGCCCGGATTTAACGATGCACACCTGCATTTCATCCAAGGCGGCGCGCAACTGGAACAGGTTAACCTCGTCGATGCCGCAACACCTGAGGAATTTGCAAAGCGCATCGCGGCACAAGCGGCGAAGACGCCAAAAGGCGAGTGGATTCTCGGCGGCCGCTGGGATGAAACGAAATGGGCCAAGCCTGAGCTTCCGACCAAAGATCTCGTAGATCCGGTTACGCGTGACACGCCGATTTTCGTCGAGCGTTACGACGGACACGAGGCGCTTGCCAATTCGGCGGCAATGAAGCTTGCCGGGATTAACGCCAAAACCGCTGATGTTCCCGGTGGAGTGATCGTGCGCGATTCAAGCGGAAATCCCACTGGCATTTTCAAGGACGCAGCACAGGAGCTGATTTACAAAGCGATTCCAGCGATGTCGCACGATCAACGGCTGCGTGCTGCTCGCGGCGCGCTCAAACACGCAGCCTCGTTAGGCGTGACCAGCGTGCAACATATGAACCCGGAGTTTGCCGACGTTGCCGCCTATTCCGAGCTCGCTGAAAAGGGTGAGCTTACAACGCGCATCTACGCGGTGCCGATGGAAACGAACTGGCAAGACCAGGCGAAGGTTGGCATTCGTCACGCTTGGGGCTCGAGTTATCTGCGGCTCGGTGGAGTCAAAGGCTATGCCGACGGCTCGTTAGGCTCGAGGACCGCTTACATGTTTGAGCCTTTTGCTGATGAACCGGGAAATCGCGGGCTGCTGAGCGACGAAATGCATCCGCCCAGCGGCATGCGCGATCGGCTAATGCAGGCAGACGCCGCAGGATTGCAAATTCGCGTGCACGCGATCGGTGACCGCGCGATTTCAATGATGCTTGATATCTTCGGCGAAATCGAAAAGGAACACGGCTATCATGACCAGCGCTTTGCAATCGAACACGCGCAGCACATGGCGCTGAAAGATTTTGATCGTTTTGCCAAGCTGCACGTCATCGCTTCCATGCAGCCGTATCATGCAATCGACGACGGTCGCTGGGCGGAAAAGCGGCTCGGTCACGATCGTGCGCGCTACAGCTACGCGTGGCGCAGTTTTCTGGATCACGGCGCGACCCTGGCTTTTGGAACCGATTGGCCTGTCGCTCCGCTCAATCCCATGCTGGGACTTTACGCTGCGGTCACGCGCGCCACACTGGATGGCAAAAACCCCGATGGTTGGATTCCAGAGGAAAAAATCACGCTTCCTGAAGCTGTGGGAGCCTATACCATGGGCTCGGCATTTGCCGAATTTCAGGAGCGCGAGAAAGGATCGATTACACCAGGCAAACTCGCCGACATGGTGATACTAAGCCACAACATTTTTGAGCTGAAACCGGAAGCAATTCGCAACGTGAAGGCGGACACCACAATTCTGGGGGGCAAGGTGGTATATCGAGGACGGTGAATGCGTGATGCCTCAAACACGCCAGGTTTTCCTTCTACACCCGAACTTGCGGATCTCTGCGAAGCGCGGGAATGAGAGTCGTGAAACAGCTTCTTGTCTTTGTCCTGGCTATCTTCACAACCCTGACCTGGAGCTGGGCGAGCTTGGGCGACAACTATGAGAAAGTTGAGGATTCATATGGCTCCATCGCCGAGCGACGTCTGCGTGACGATGGGACGGTGAGCATCCTTTACCACAAGGATCGGTACCTTTATCTGGTGATCTTCGCTGACGGCCGGAGCGTTTCGGAAACGTTTTTCCATACGAAAGGCACCGATCTTTCTGAAAAAGAGATCTCCAGATTTCTCAAAGCCAACGGCTTTGGCGCTACGTGGACACCGACCAATGTGGGGAAAGAACGGCACTTCAGACGCAGCGACGGCAAAGCTGAGGCGATCTACGGAACCGTACGCGACAGACCCGCGCTGACTGTGCGGGAACTTCATCGGAAACCTTAGCCATCGCGTCGGTTGTTGAGGGCCAACTTCAATACTTCTCACGCTACGGAGCGCGCTTTGGCAAGACGAGCGCAGCAACAACTCCCACAAGAAAGAAGCCGACGATCTGGATCAACATGTAGCTGGCCGTGTACACAGAGGGAAAGCCATACCAGTTCCAGTAGGAAACATTGGTCGCGATCGCGGCAAGGATTCCGGCAATGAGCACGAAACTGACCCGCCCGGCAAAGCTCGCAATGCGCGTTTGCGCCGGAAGGAACACGACCAAAATTGCTTCGAGCAGTTCTGTGCCGAATATTGACAAACGGCGCGTAGTAGGATTGAATATTGCGCGTTAGTTTCCCTTCTTGCTGGCCATTCTCTGGGCGAGCTGTTGTTCGGAAATTCGCAGTTTCAATCAGCAATTGCACATAATCCGCACGTATGGCGGGACATAGTAAGTGGTCGAAGGTCAAGCGGTTTAAAGGCGCGATCGACGCGAAACGCGGCAAGATCTTCAGCAAATTATCGAAAGAGATTACCATCGCGGCAAAAGCAGGCGGGGGCGACCCGAGTGCCAATCCGCGTCTGCGCAGCGCGATCCAGGCAGCGCGAGCGCAAAGCATGCCCAACGATAATGTCCAGCGTGCGATCAAACGTGGCACGGGCGAGGACCGGGATGGCGAACAGCTCGCTGAGATTGTTTACGAAGGCTACGGCCCGGGCGGCGTGGCGTTGATGGTCGAGACTGCGACGGACAACAGGAATCGCACAGGGGCGGAAGTTCGCAGAATTTTCACCCAGAACAACGGCAACCTCGCCGGGAGCGGAAGCGTTTCGTACATGTTCCATAGAAAAGGCCAGATCACCGTGCCGCGATCGAGCATTGATGAGGATCCGCTGCTGGAAATTGCCCTGGAGGCCGGAGCAGAGGAGTTGACAACCGAGGAGGATCAGTATGTTATTCTCACTTCCCACGATCAGCTCTACGCCGTAGCTGAGGCGCTCAAGAAAGCAGGCGTCACTACCGATGGGCAAAAGTTTACGTTTATTCCGGATACCACAGTTGCGGTCAGGGACGAGGCCGTGGCGCATCAGGTGCTTCGATTATGTGATGCGCTCGAAGAGGACGACGACGTGCAAAACGTCTATTCAAATCTAGATATTCCCGACGAATTGCTGGCCAGATTGCCGGCCTGAAAAAGTATTGCTTCCAACAAACGCGCGTTAAGGCGCTGCCCCGCCCCATTAAAGAATCTTAGCTTATGAACGAAGAAAACGAGAACCAATCCGCCACAGGACAGACTCGCGATGGCGAGCCTGCGCCGCCGGAATCTGAGTCCGCCTTGCCGGAGCAACGCCAGCATCGTTCGCGGCGTCGATTCCCGCGGAGACGTTACCGCGACCGGGCCGATCGATTCAGGCGCGGTGATTCACAAGAATCGTCAAATTCCTCTTCAAGGGTCGTTGGTTCTGCGAGTGGAGACGTCGGTGTCGAGACTCTCGATCGAGCGGCTTCAGGCGGACGCGAAACGGTTGAGGGCAGTGGTGAGACCGGCGAACAGACTCAGGCCGAGCCCGAATTTGGCGAAGGCATTATTGAAATTTCCGGCAAAGGCTTCGGATTCCTGCGCGATCAGAAACGCAATTTTGTGCAGACTCCGCAGGATATTTTTGTTACTCCTGAAATTGTCCGCCGCTTCGCCTTGCGCGACGGGATGTGGATTTATGGTGAGACCCGGCGCGGCAGCCGTGGCCCCCAATTGGTCAAGCTGCTCACGATCAATGGAGAAGAGCCGCCAAAATATCAAGGGCTACGCCCATTTGAAGAATTAACCACGATCAATCCGAACAAAAAAATCAAGCTCGAGACGGTGCCGGACCGTTACACGACACGGATCATGGACCTGATGACGCCGCTCGGAATGGGTCAGCGCGGGCTGATCGTCGCGCCGCCGCGCACAGGTAAAACGACACTTCTGCATCATATCGCAGATGCGGTCACCAAGAATCATCCGGAAGTGGAACTCATCATTCTTCTGGTCGATGAGCGCCCGGAAGAGGTGACTGATTTTCGCCGTTCGCATCCGACGGCACAGCTCATGGCCAGTTCCAATGATGCCGACATCAAGAGTCACACGCGCATTTCGCAGTTGGCGATCGAGCGCGCGAAGCGGCTGGTCGAAGCAGGTAAACACGTTTTTATCCTGCTCGACTCCATTACGCGCACCGCACGCGCATTTAATAATGCCATGTCCGGTGGTGGTCGCACCATGAGCGGCGGTATCGATGCGCGCGCGATGGAAATTCCAAGGAAAATTTTCGCTGCCGCACGCAACACGGAAGAAGCAGGTTCGCTCACGATTGTCGCCACGGCGCTAATTGAAACCGGCAGCCGCATGGACGAGCTGATCTTTCAGGAGTTCAAAGGCACCGGGAACATGGAAATGGTGCTCGATCGAAAGATCAGCGACCAGCGCATTTATCCGGCGATCGACATTTTTCTCTCCGGCACGCGTCGCGAAGAGCTGCTGCTGCAACCGTGGGAGCTTGAGAAGGTCAATCTCATCCGGCGCGGTCTGGCCGGTCACAAACCAGAGGAAGCCATTCAGCGTCTGTTGATGTTCGTGAAAAAATTCCCGACGAACACTGAAATGCTCAAAGGCATTCCAGGCTGACCCAATTCTCGGGCAATTGCTCGTAATTCGCCGAACTTACTGCTCGGCCGAACTTTGATTGTCACGGCAGTGAAGCCGCCGTGATGTGGTGCTCGTACAGCGCGTGAATCGCATCGCGAGCATTGATGTAATCATGACGGAAGGCGTCGAATTCATTGTAGCCAAGGCGAATGGAAAACTTGCGTTGTTCGACCGTGTCGTCTGGAAGCGTTGAGACGCTTCGGTTATCAAAACGCCGCAATACAAGCTCGCAGCGACGCAGCAATCCGTACGCATTTTTAAGTTTGGCAACTTCGGAATCGGTCATGTGCCCGTGCCGGTGAAGTTGATCGATCGCCCGCTCGAAATTTTGTTCCCACATATTTTCCCGCATCTGCAGGGCTTGAGCGAGAAATTCCGCCTCTATGATTCCGCCGCGTCCGGTCTTTAGATCGAGGAAATCCGATCCGCTTCCCCGGTCGCGCCGAATGCGTTCGAGCATGTTATCGATTCTTGCCGGAAGATCAGAATGCTGACCGGCTTGACGCCACATGCCTTTTGCAAGCTCGATGAAGTCATTTTGCATCGGCCCGACAACGGCACGAGCGCGAATCAACGCCTGCAGCTCCCACGGCTGGGCGCGGTTTCCGTAATACCATCGATACGTTTCAACGGAACAAATAATCGGGCCCTTTTCGCCTTCGGGGCGCAGCCTTGGATCAAGTGGCCAAATGTTTCCCTCGGCAGTTGGCTGCGCCATGGCGATCATGAGATTCTGCGTGGCCCGGGTGTCATCGCCGACAAACAAAACGTCCAAGTCCGCGCCATAGCTGATCTCGTGTCCGCCGAATTTACCGAGGGCGATGACGGTTAAATGCTCGCTACCAAGAAGTCTGACTGTAAAATGCAAACAGGCTTCGGCCAGATCGGAAAGATCGGCGAATGTGGTTGTCGGACTGGCAAGCCCCAGGACCTCGCGTAGAATGATGCGCAGCAGCTGCCGCTGCCGGTAAGCGCGAATCGGATCGAGATTGTTCGCATCTGCGCCCAGCGAATCGAGACGCCGCAGATTCTCCGCAACGGATCGCGGCTGATCAAAGGCCGGGTCCCGGGTGATATCTTCCAAAAGTTGTGGCCGGCGGATCAAAAGCTCGCCGGCAAAGCGACTGGCATCGAAAGTTTTCACCAGTAACTCGAGCAACCGAGGATTTGCGACCAGGAGCTCAAAGAGCAAGCTGCGCAAACCATACCCTTGTACGAACCGCACGAATTGATTCAGAGTTGCATCCGGATCAGCAGACTTTGCCAGCCATTCGATTAGAACCGGACGCAGTTTGCCAAATATCTGTCGTGTGCGAGGTGCGATGTGAAAACCTGCAGCGCTTTTCTCGAGATCGATAAACGCCTTGGCGGCGCGCTTCTGCTCATTGAAAATTGCCAAATCATTGACCGCATGCGTTTCGGCCGGAGCCGCGGGCGTTTTGGAGATGATGCGTTCAAAAATCGGCCGAACCGCGCGCATTTTTTCATGTAGTGCTGCCGTGAAATCTTCGCTGGACGAAAAACGAAGACTAAGTGCGAGGCGTCGCAACGCTTCGGGTTCTCGAGGGACAACGTGCGTCTGTTGTTCGGCCTCAATTTGCAAACGATGTTCTACTCGCCGGAGAAACCGGTACGTCTTGTCCAACGTCAGCACGTCGTTCGTCGGAAGAAGGTCCAATTCACGAAGCGCTCGCAGTGCCTTGAGCATACTGGGTTCCTGCAGGAACGGATACCGCGCTCCATGGATCAGCTGCAGCGTCTGTACGATGAATTCGATGTCGCGAATACCGCCGCGTCCAAGTTTCACGTCGCGTTCCAGGTTTGCCGTTCCAACAATGTCGCGCTCGATGCGGTGCTTGATGTGCGCAATTTCATCCAGCAAATCGCGTGTCGTGCTTTTTGGATAAATAAAGGACTGATGTTGCCGCGAGAATTCGTAGGCCAGCTCACGGCCACCAGCGATTCCGCGTGCCTTGATTAGAGCGATCCGTTCCCATGTTTCGCCAAAGCCGGCATAGTAATTTTCCATGCTCTCAAGCGACCGGGCCAACGGTCCTGCCGAGCCCTCCGGGCGCAGGCGCAGATCGACTCGAAAAAGTGAACCGGCCCCATGCGGAGTCGAAAAGGTTTCGAGGATTCTTTTCCCCAATCGGTTAAAGAACTCGTGATAGGAAATGTGCGGCGTAAGCTCGCCTTCGTCGCTGTAGAGAAAAAGAAGATCAACATCTGAGCTGTGATTCAGCTCGCCCCCGCCGAGTTTTCCCAGCGCGAGAATGGCAAACTCCGCCTTGGGAGAGCCGTACCGTCGGCGAAGTTCGGCGTCCCAATGTTCGAACACTCGACGGATGCAAATCTCCGCGATCTGTGAAAGCTCGCCGGTGGTTTCTTCCAGTGGCGCTACGTTTGCCAGTTCGCGAAGTGCAACGCGCGTCATCTCGCGGCCTTTCCAGAAACGAAGCGCTGCAAAATCTTGCGTTGCTACAGAGTCACCCGCCAGAGCGTGTAGTTCGCTCAGCATTTCCGTGTATCCGCGGGCGGCAAGACACACTTTCGGTTGGGAAAGCCACAAGAGTGTTTCGGGATTTTGCGTCAATCTCGTGGCGCAACTGCTCGAAACTGCGAGCAGATGCACCAATGCGGATTCGTCGAGGGGAAACTGTTCGACCACGTCAGCCAACGGTGCGGCCTTTGCCGGCCATCGCTCGCTGAGCTGAACCAGAGTTGTCTCAACCTGCGGAGGGTTCAGCGATGCCGCCGTTTTTTTTGCAATCCAGCCATTCCCACGACGCATCGCGCGAAACATCACGCGGTTTTGATCGAAAGACCAGTTATCGCGCCATATTGCACTACTGCGCCGAAGGTGGCGCGAGAACCTGCAACGCTTTTTTCTGAATTCGAACCTCAACTGGACAGTTGCCGGCCAATTCACCGTCGAGTTCCACGGGCACATCCTGCTCGCTCGTTACGCGCAGGCGTTGTGTCTGAAAATATTCAACCTCGGGAGCGCGAATGACGGAGCTGAACACCACATCCTGCAGATACTTCATGATTTCGAGGTAGCCGAGCCGCTTGAAAACAACGACATCAAATAGCCCGTCATCTAAAACGGCGTGCTTGAAAAATGGGAACGGCCCTCCATAAAGGCGGCCGTTTCCGATTAGGACGAACGATGCTTCCTCCACTGGAGCGTTCTCCGATTCAATAAACAGCTTCGGCGGTTTTCGCGCTGCAATCTGCGCCGCAGAGATGAGGTAGCTTAGCGGCCCGAAACTGCGCTTAAAGGCGAGGCTGGTTTCCTTTACGACTTGTGCGTCGAGTCCGACGCCGGCAAGCTGCACGAAATGTTTTCCATTGGCGCTAGGTAGATCCACCAGACGCACGTTCCCGTCTTCGATGATACTCCAGCAACCCTGCAGATTGTGCGCAGGAAGGCCAAGCTCCATCGCAAAGACATTTACCGTTCCGAGGGGAAGAAGACCCAATGCGGCATTTGTGCCGGCAATGCCATTTGCCACGTGATTGACCGTTCCATCGCCACCGGCTGCTACAATTCGCACGAAGCCCTCCTCAACAGCGTTTCGGGCCAGCGCTTCCGCCTCGCCCGGATGCGCAATCACACGAATCGGGCAATCGTGTGCAATCGATTCCACGCGTTCCTGCCAATCTCGAAGAGTTTCGGGACCGCCTGCGACGGGATTGAGAATGACAACTGTGTTAGTCACACCGGAAAAAGTAAGTTACATCCCCGGTCATAGCCTCTGGTGTCATGTTGAGCGAAGCGAAACATCTCTGGTCTATTTCGGTTTGGCATCGATCCAAAATTGATCCGAGATTCCTCGCACCGCTCGGAATGACATTTAGGCTTTAGTCTTTTCTTCAAACTCGCGCTGCGTAACGTCTACAGGGTGCAAAAATTGCTCCGGATTACGTTCATTTTGTTAGGCGCGACGGTCGCGCTCGGCGCGGCTTTCTTGCTCGGCGTAAACCTGTATGTGCAATCACAAGGCGCACAAGCAAAGATTCTGCAGGAACTGAGCCGACGGCTTGGCACCAGTCTTCGAATTCGTAACATGAGCTTAACTCCGTGGGGCGGACTCGAACTCAGTGGTATTACGATTGCGCAAAGCTCCTCAGGGGGACCGGGGAATTTCCTCGAAGCAAAAACATTTCGGCTCCGGGTTCGCTTACTCTCGGTTTTTTCCAAAAGGCTTGTGATCAAGGAAGTCGCGCTCGTGAAACCGACGGTCGTATGGCCACAAGACGCGGAAGGAAAATGGAGATTACCAGGTTCACAAGAAGCACAATCACCTCCTATTTCTACGCAATCGGCCGCCACAGTCGGCCACTTGGACACAGAGAACGCGCCCATCACTACGAACCCCGTGCCGGTTGTTCCCGCGACATCAACCAATGTTTCCCCTCCAATGGAGGATGCTCTCCACAATAAGCCGCCCAGACGAGAGCCCGGGTTCGCAGTGGCGCCAGAAGTTCGCCGAGTCAGCATCAAAAACGGCACTTTTAGTTTTCTCGATCGGAAGGGCGCGCTGCTCGCGAGCTTTAAAGGTCTCGATTTTCGTACCAACATCCGCAGCGCGTCAGCACTTCACGGCGATGCGCAGGTGGCGCGAATTTCGCTGCGGGACCGTTTTTTTCTGGAGCAACTCCGGTCGCCGCTCCGGTACGAACCCGACGTGCTGGAGCTTTCGAAAATTTCTGCCCGCGCAGCAAACGGCGAGATCAAAGGCTACTTCGCCATGCAACCAGAAGCAGAGGATTCTCCATTCACCACGAGCGTAAAGTTCCATGATGTGCTTGCGGACCAGATCGTCGAAAACGCCGGTGGTCCCAAGGGAATCGTGACGGGTAAATTGGAGGGCAGTTTCCAGGCTTCCGGGAAAACTGCCGATCCGGGTGCGCTCGTTGGCAGAGGTGAAATTTTCCTGCGTGATGGCCGGATCCAGCAATACAGCTTGCTCATCCTGCTCGGGCAGATTCTCCAGATCGAGGAGCTACAAGAACTTCATCTGGAGCAAGCCGAGGCAAAATATCATTTAGGTCCAGGTTTGGTCACGATTGACGAACTCGTTTTGCGTTCGCCGAATATTCGGCTCACTGCATCGGGCACAGTCGCGTTTGACGGCAGATTGAAACTCGATTCCCGGCTCGCAATCAACGACAGAATCCGTGGCCAACTTTTCAAAGCCATTCGCAACAATTTTCAACCGATTGACGAACCGGGTTATACGGCGATCGACTTTCAAGTTGGCGGTACGATTCAGCGACCCAGCACAAATTTAATGGATCGACTCGTCGGCCGAGATCTCAGCAGTATGCTTAACAGTTTTTTTGGCGGAAAAAGAGACAAGCCAAAGAAGAAAAAGAAACAGATCGAAGAGGCCGCGCCCGCAGCGCCCGAGCGTAGCCCTGCCGACAATGCTAGCGGTGCAGGTGGCAATGCGGTCAGCGCGATGCCCTCCGTTGCATCGCCTTCTGCGTCGGCGGAGGAAGCGCCATCTCAAGCCGCCGCGACGCCAACGCCAATCGTTTCGCCATGAGGGTGATCGCCGGCAGCGCCGGCGGGATCCGCCTGGCAGTTCCAAAGCGAGGTGTGCGACCCACAATGGACCGCGTGAAAGCCGCTATTTTTTCCAGCTTGGGCGACGCGGTCATCGGCGCACGCGTCCTTGATCTTTTCGCCGGAAGCGGCGGTCTGGGAATTGAAGCACTGAGTCGCGGCGCGTCGTCGGCCGTATTTGTCGAGAATGATCGGCAATCGGCCAAAGCCATCGACGCCAATCTAGCCAAAACAAAATTAAAAGGACGCGTTCGACATCAGGACGTTTTCGATTTTCTCCGCTATGCTGCCGGTGTAGAGGCAGCTGTGCCAGCCGCCGGGCGCTTGGCACAAGCACCCCCACAACAGCAAATCATCGAGAAATTCACAATCATCTTTGCCGATCCGCCGTATGAAAAGACAGAAACTGGCGGGCGCTTCACGGAAAAATTGCTGACAAACGAAGCGTTGCCTCAATTATTGGAGACGGATGGGATTTTCGTTTTGGAGAAGCGGCCGGACGAAGTTCTTCCTGAAATGAAGCTCTGGCACATGGTTCGACGGAAGAGATACGGCGCAACTGAGGTGTTGCTTGTTTCCGCAGTCCGCAAGGAGTTTACCCGCCGAAGCCCCGCCTCTGAGGCGCGGGACGAAGGCGGGCAATCCGCAATCCAGTGATCCGTTTCATTTACAACCTGCTCTGGCCGATCGGACTCTTGTTCTTTCTGCCAGGATATTTTTTGAAAATGATTCGTCGCGGCGGTTACCGCGAAAAATTCGGACAACGCCTTGGGATTTATGACTGCGACGTGCGTGTCCGCCTGTCGAGACAAAGATCGACATGGTTGCACGCAGTCAGCGTAGGAGAAGTCAATATTGCGTTGAAACTAGCCAACGCATTGCGGGCGCTCGAGCCCGACTTGCGCTGCGTTTTGACAACGACCACCACAACCGGATTCGCCCTCGCCAACCAAAACGCCTCATCCTGGATGGAAGTCATGTACACGCCGCTCGATTACTGGCCAATAATGCGACGCGCGTTTGCTGTGATTCGGCCTGTGCGGATCGTTCTCGTTGAAGCGGAGGTTTGGCCCAATCTTGCAGCCGAAGCTCATGCGCGCCGCGTTCCACTCGTGCTTGTCAACGCGCGGTTGTCCCCGCGATCTGAGCAAAGATATCGGCGGTTTCGAGTTTTTGTAGCGCCGACCTTCCGGCGTCTCGATTTGGTTTGCGTCCCAGAGCGAGAAGATATCGACCGATGGGCGGCACTCGGGGTTCCGCGAGATCGAATCCGTGTGACAGGCAGCATCAAATATGATCCTGAGGGCTTTGATCATACTATGGAGGCTCAGCGAGCCGGCGAAGTTGTAGCCACGTCCCTGCGGGACGTCTCGCCTGCTCTGAATCCGGATCGCGCCGTACTGTTCGGCGGTAGCACACATCGTGGTGAAGAGGAAATTTTGGCCACGGTTTTTCTGCGCTTGCGTCAGCAATTTCCGTCGTTGCGGCTGTTCATTGCGCCGCGCCATGTCGAACGGCTGCGGGAAATCCGAGCGCGCTTGGATGCGTTAGGGTTGCGTGTTGCGCTTGCCAGCAAGGCGCGCATGGACGGGGAACCCAACAAGGCGGATTGCGTGCTCCTCGATACAACCGGTGAACTTCAACGCTGGTACGATATTGCCACTGTTGTTTTCGTGGGCAAAAGCCTCACGGCGCATGGCGGGCAAAATCCTGTGGAACCCATTTTGGCGGGCAAGCCGGTCGTGTTTGGTCCGCACATGGAAAACTTCGGCATGCTTGCTAAGACCCTTGTCTCAAGAAAGGCCGCGATTCAGGTTCGCGACGCCGATTCACTCGAACGAGCAATTGTTGAACTTCTGCAAGATACAGAAGCCCGGCAGCGCCTTGTCCAAAATGCGCTCGAAGTTTTGAGCACGCACAAAGGCGCAACCGAGCGCGCAGCGGCGCTGGTTCACGAAGTTCATTCGGTTCCGTAGCCACGGCGCTGTGCGCCGTCTCAATTCGCTCTGGGCGCAAGGTTTGCAACAGTTCGGCAATTTACCTTGCGTGGAAGAATGGAATTCCGATATTGGCCGTCCGGCAGCTGCCGGATGACCCTATCGTCTAGAGGCCCAGGACACCGCCCTTTCACGGCGGTAACACGGGTTCGAATCCCGTTAGGGTCGCGGCGCTGTGAGCATGATTGAAAAAGCGTGTTTGAGGGTAGGGCTGTGATGCATAATTTGAAAGTGATGGAGGCCGCATTTTACCAGTCAGAATGTGATCAGCCGCATCCCTCCAGAGCGCGGGCGATCATTAAAGCGCATCCGGAAGTTCGCCAACTCATGGTGCGCAACCCGTGGACCGCGCTAATTGCGGTCTCGATCGTGGTTCTACAAACAGTGATTGCCTGCGGAATGGGCAAGCTTGGATTCAGCTATTGGTGGCTGAGTCTGCTCCTGGCGTTTTGCATCGGAGCGTTCGCGAATCATGCCAATTACGTGATCATTCATGACGCAACGCATAACTTGATTTTCCGCAATCCAGGCTGGAACAAAATGGTGGCCGTCATCGCCGATCTGCCGAATCTGACGCCGGGTGCGATGGGTTTTCGTGTTTATCATTTGAAACATCATTCGCATCAAGGCGATTACGAATGGGACGCAGACTTGGCAAATCACTGGGAGGCACGGCTCGTGGGCAACAAATGGTATCGGAAAGCGATCTGGTTAATGCTCTTTCCCTTTTTTCAGGTAACGCGGCCGCCTCGATTGAAAGCCGTCAAAATGTGGGACCGCTGGTTCTCGACCAACCTGGCATGCGCGGTCGTATACGATGTAGCGGTAGTCTATTTCTGCGGCTGGGCCGGCTTTCTTTATCTCGTGTTCGCGTTTTTATTTTCGATTGGACTGCATCCGGTCGGCGCGCGCTGGATTCAGGAGCATTACACATACGATTTCGACCAGGAGACCTTTAGCTATTACGGCCCGATCAATCGCTTGGCGTTGAACATGGGCTATCACAACGAGCACCACGATCTACCGTCGATCCCGTGGAACAATTTGCCGAAGTTGCGCGCAATCGCGCCGGAATTTTACGGCAATCTGAAGTATCACTCGTCGTGGAGCCGCTTGGTTTTGCAGTTCATTTTTGACAGGCGGTATAGCCTTTATTCGCGGGTTGAACGGATGAAACAAAACGACCGACCGCAAACAACTCGAGAAACGGTGAACGGCGAGACCGACAACCTTGATCTCAGTGCTCGGCCCATTAGGTTTTAGCCATGGCCGAGCCATTACACCAAGGAAGGGCGTTCTCCAGGCCGCCCCTCTACGTCTCGAATAAGAATGAAACGGTCCGAATGTTCGAGAGCGATTTCATGGATTTTTTTTCGCGGGTGCACCCGATAACGCCATTGGTGCTTTACCTGCCGGTGGTCGGCGCCATGCTCTTCGTATCAGTTTGGCAGCGCCAATTATCGCTCGTGGCGGTGGCGGCGCTCTTCTTGTTAGGCATTTTACTGTCGACGCTGACCGAGTACCTCATCCACCGGTACATCTTTCACTACGAACCGAAGACGCGAATTGGGAAGCGCCTGCACTACATCGTCCACGGCGTTCATCACGATTACCCAAGCGACGCGCGCAGGCTCGTGATGCCGCCCAGCATCAGCGTGCCGCTTGCCTTCTTTTTTTACGGACTCTTCCTTCTGATTTTTGGGCGGCTGACGCCGGCCGTCTTTGCCGGGCTCGTCTTCGGCTACGTGTGCTACGATATGCTCCACTACGCGACGCATCATTTCCCAATGAAACGCGGCATATGGTTGTGGCTGAAACAGTATCATCTTCGCCATCATTACAAAGATGATCACGCCGGATACGGGATCAGCTCGCCGCTTTGGGACTACGTCTTTCGCACGACGCGCAGGTAATCAAGCCAACGCGTTGTAGACACAG
>QHNQ01000067.1 GCA_003218135.1 Verrucomicrobiota bacterium | reverse complement strand
GCCGCCTGCCGGAGCCTGCAGATTATTAACGAGTCCGCCTAGTCCTGCATCGTTTGTTCCTGCGAGGATTTTTTTCGCCAGCGCGTGTGCGAACGCCGCAATCTGGCTCGCGGGACAACGGAGCCGGTGGTCTGCCATGGCACCCGTGAGCGTGAAGCGATTCTCCACTACATAGAGTCGATTCATGTTGTCTGCAGGCGACTTCACTCTTCGGCGTGACGTGAATGTGCGCACGGATTCCAGATCGCCCTGACCGCAATCGAGAAAGTCGCTGTCCAGAGCAAGAATCACATCTGCCCGATCGAATTTCGGAATTAGTCGCGCACCCGCTCCGAACGCGGCTTGGATGGCGGTGGTTTGTTCCTGACTCAAAAGCGGCTCATAAACACACCAGCGCATGCTCGGGAAAAATCTTTCCAGTTCAGTGCGTAACCGATCGCGTGTAGGAGAATTTGTTTCATCGACGAGGAACGCAAGGCCATCCCCACCTTTACTGGTGAGCGCGTTGCGAAGAGTTCCGATGTAAGCATCAAAGTCGGCGCGATTGCTCGTTTTTCCCTTCTGAACAAACCGCCGTGAGCGTGACGGATCGTACAGATCAAGAATTGATGCTTGAACAAACGTGTCCGTCGCGCCTCCGCTGGCGGGATGCAACGGGTTACCTTCTAATTTTATCGGGCGCCCGTCCACGGTCGTGGCGATCAGTGGAATTGCGCCGGTGCGCCGGGGCATTGTCGTGGCGTAGTAAAGAAATTTGCCCGGGATCGTCCACTCCACGTTCTTGGTAAAAGGAACCAGATGCAGTTCCGGCCGACGACAACTCGTGAGACCAATCCCGGCCAGCGCCATCGATGCACCCATCAATTTCAAAAAGTCGCGGCGCGACCATTCGTCGCCGTTCAGCTCCGCCGAGCCTGGGGGAAATTCGCGTTCCAACCATTGCCGAAATTCTGGCGTATCGTTCAGCTCACCCAAGCCGCGCCAGTAATGCTTCCCGCTTGCCGGTTCGGGCGGATGTTGGAAGACGCGTTTCATCGGTGGCACCCCTGGCAATTTGTTGGCGGAGTAATATTCCAGCGCTCCTTCAACGTCTCGCCGATCTCGGTTTGAGTGAGTTTTTTCTTCTTGGAAAAATCTCCGTGCACGTTGCTTGGCTGCCCGTATTTCGCCACAAACTCAGCCGGCTTCACGTCTTCAGGTTTCCAATCGAGATTGAAGACTTGCTCTTCCGGCCGCAGAAAATTTTCCGGATGCCGATGGCATTCGAGGCACCACGCCATGCTATGCGGCTTCCCTAAATACACCGTCGACATGTGATTGACAGGGCCATGGCAACTGAAACAACTGATGCCGCGGTTCACATGCGCCGCATGATTGTAATAAACGTAATCGACGGTCCGATAGATCCAGACCCACTCCACTGGATCGCCCGTCTTGGAACTTTCGCGCACGGGCTCCAACTTAGGGTTGTCTTTCTGCACCTGGGTATGGCAGTTCATACACGTTTGCGTGTTCGGCACATTTGAGTGCGCCGCCATTTCAACAAAGCTGTGACAATAACGGCAATCCATGCCGAGCTGTGTCACATGAATATCGTGCGGAAATGGCACCGGCTGGATCGGTTCATATCCGACTTTCGTGTATTTCGGCGTGGCGTAATACCACGTGGCTGCGGTCAATCCACACACGACCACGATCCCGCAAACGATCAGCTTGATTGGCACCCAATTTGTCCAGCGTGGAAAAAAATTTGCCATGATAACTAACCGAGCAGAGGGCGGGCGGAGGTGGATCGCCGCCCCCCGAATGAAACAGAACTGAGCTCAGGAACTGTCTGGTTCAGACGCTGCAAAAGGTTAAGGTTAATCGCTCGTCCGAGGGGTAACGGATTCTATAAATGTGCTGCGCGAGAGCAAAATAAATTTCGTGATTCATATCCATTTGAGAACCGCAGGCGATATCCGATCACGTCAGAACTTGGGCAAAGCGTCAAGCCTGGAAGATCGATTTTTAGCCGCTGACGAGACAAAACATCAACGCGCCTTCTTCGCTGACGCAAAAGCTTCAGAGAAATGGAAGCGAAACCACTTCGACCGAAATAGCCTTGACGGAGTCTCTGGCGTCTCCGGGCGCGAGCGCATCCAACTTCGTGCCGACGCTGTTGAAACCGCGTTTCACATACCCGAGTGCGATTTCTTTTCCGAGCTCTTTGCTATGCGTTGGGCTCGTGATCCTGCCGACTTCTTTCCCCGGCACTGAAGGACCCGCAAGATTCATTCGCGGTTGCAACGGGACGTTGTTCAGCGAAATCAACCCACACAATCGTTTGTTTGTTTGGCCAGACATCTTTATTCGCGAGATCACTTCCTGGCCAATGTAGCAGCCCTTTTGGTAATCGATCGTCCTTTGTTCCAGATTCGCTTCGATTGGAATGATCTCCTCAGTCAATTCAGAGCCCCAGCGTGGAATACCTTGCTCAATTCGCATCACTTCTGCGGCGACAGGATCAAGGAACTCAAAGTGCGACGACAATCGTCGAGATAAAGCGTCACGATGCGCGGCATCGCTCCAAATGTCACACCCTGGCTCAATAAAACGGTGTACAGAAACAACTCGGCCATCTTCTACCCGTTGTAATTCCGGCGAGAGGACGTGATACAGTGAGAATTGATCCGTGACGTCCTCGACTTCAACGTCGTCCGCGATCACATAGCGTTCCAACCTCGCGCGGAGTTTCTCTCGAAGATTTGGCGCCGCATCCACCAAAAAACATTCTCCGGGTGCGCAAACGAAAATGTGCGCATCCATTTTGCCTTTTGCATTAAGCACACACGCCTCGACGGCCACTGTCTCGCTGGCCTTGCGCAAATCGTTTGTGATCTGCCCGTTGAGGAATCGAAACCTATCCGCCCGCGTGATGCGAAATTTCGCACGCGCCGAGAGATCGAGAAAAGCGCCCTGCCCGGCTGGCGACGCCTGCGTCATTATTGTCCAGACGAAAGCCGGCTCAGCAGCTGTTTGAAAAAACCGCGCCGCAATCGTGTCGTTTCATTAGCTGTTGCGCCTCCTGTGCCGGTGAACGCGAGTAAAGGCTGCTGTGAACTGGGTGCAGCTGCATCTTCTGATTTTGATTGTTCCGTGTGCGATTCTGGTGAGGCAATAATCGGTTCATTCGCGATCGATTCCTGATCCGGATGTTCCGGCGGCGGCTCTTCGTGAGACTTTGGACCGACTTCCTGCAAATATTTGCGTGCAACGACCGAATAATCATTGTCCCCGTGACCCCACTGCATTTGCTCGAACAATTGATCGCGAGCGGCAGAGGTAACTCCCAAGTCCAGATAATGCGATAAGGCGATCTGATTGGCGATCTGCATGTCTTTCAGCATGTGTTTTACCGAAAATTGCGCCTCAAAATCGCGGTCGAGCATTTTCGGCAGTTTCATGGCCAGAGTACCGGAATGACTCGCATTAACGCGTATCGCTTCGACAAATTTTTCCAGAGGTACCCCTAACGCTTGAACGAGCGCCAGAGCCTCCGCCGTCGCCTGCACGCTTGCGGCAGTTATCATGTTGGTCGCAATCTTGATAGCGCTCGCCTGGCCAATCTCCCCAATATGAATGATCTCTTTGCTGCTGGCCTCGAGGATGGGACGCGCTTCTCGCAATACCGCATCGGCCCCGCCGACATAATAAACCAATTCGCCTTTTTCGGCTGCGGGTTTGCTTCCCGTAAATGACGCCTCGACAAATCGCGCTCGCCGGCGCTCGACAATTTCCGCCGCAGCACGCATCGAATCGGGCGCGACCGTTGAATGCGCAAGGACGACGTGACGTCGCGTGAGGCTTTCGCTTAACTGCTCAACAGTCTGCAGCAGCGCTTCGTCATCGGAGACAAAGATCTGGATGTAATTGCAGAGCTCCACCAATTCACCAGGCGAGCCGACAAAATTTGGAACAGGCTGTGGCGAGCGGTTCCATACGAAAACTGAAAAGCCTTTGCGGCGAAGGTGCCCGGCAATGGCGCGCCCGATTATCCCAAGGCCGATCACACCAATACCTTTATGGGCTGGATCGGACATTGATGCGAGACGCTCCATTCGGGCGACGATTCACGTGCAGATTGCCGGGAAAACGGGGTTAACGCAATGCGGAAGTTGAAAAAACGGCGGCCGCGCATGTGTGCGGAGCGGCTCATTCATTTTAGCGCAATTTCAGAGAGATAATACAACGCGATGGAGCCGACGATCTGCAGACTGCTGCCGCTGATCTTGTCGGTTGTATCATCGGCTGTGTGCCACCACGGATAATCAAAATCAATAACGTCGAGTGTCGGAATCCCGATGCCGTTCAGCGGTACGTGATCGTCGATAAGATCCCGGCCGAGATAAGTGAAATAACTTCGCAACTTCAGCGCTTCCGCAGCGGCAAAAATATCCCGCGCCATATCGGCAGGGGAATCGTTTGGAAGTGTGATGCCGAGGGACCGATCGCCAACCATGTCGAACAACAGCCCGCCACGAAATTGTTTCGCCCCGCTGCCTTGAAGATGCCTGGCAAAATAGCGGCTCCCGTACAAACCATCAGTATCAGAAAACTGCTCGAAGGCTTCTTCGCCATCAAAAAATACCAGCTCAACCTTGCCAGCCAGCGTCGGATGCTGCCCAATGACGCGGGCTAATTCCAATACCAGACCTGTGCTTGAGCCGCCGTCATTGGCTCCGACAAACCTAATCGTGTCGAATACCTTTGTGTCGTAGTGAGTGCACAACAAAAACACTGGGGATGCCGCCTTTTTCTGCGCCCCAAATTGGGCAATCAAATTTACGAAGTGAGTTTTGCCGCGCGGAGTGTCTTCGGTGTATGCCTGACGCCGTGTGTTCCAACCATAGCGCCGAAGTTGCTCCTCAATGTACGTCCTTGATTTCTCGAGAGCATCGGAACCGGCCGGCCGCGGCCCGAAATCGACAAGCCGTTGAACATGAGCAAACGCTTTGTCACCGGAGAAGTCCTCCCAAATCTTTGCTTCCGCTGCGCGCACAGGACCGGTCTGAAGAAGCGAAATTAAAAACACGATAGTCGTGTTGCGCAGGGCGTTTCTGTGAAACGCCGTAACGAACCGCTGTTTTTGCATTGGCGTCTGACGCGGACACCCTACAATTTCCATTGACTCTGTTAATCCCCAGCCGCTGGCAACCCCAGAGCAGTAACGATCCGCTGGAGATCGTCCGTTCCGTAGTAATGAATTTCAATCCGCCCGCGCTTATCGCCGTGATGGATGATGACGTGCGTCGCCAGGTGTTGTTGCAATCGGTTCTGTAGATCTTCTACTGCAGTCCCGGTGGCGCTCGATTCGCTCGTTAGACGCCGGGATTTTCGCCGTGACCGTCCGATCCCAAGCAGACGCGCAACCAGGCGCTCCGTGGAACGCACGGTAGCATTACGTCGCAAAGCCGTTTCCGCAGCCAGCAGTTGCTCCTCGTGCGCTTTTAGTGCGAGCAGCACTTTAGCGTGGCCGACCGAAATCAAATTCTGAGCTAGCCAGACTTGCAGCTGTGCATGCAGGTCCAAAAGCCGCAGCGCG
>QHNQ01000177.1 GCA_003218135.1 Verrucomicrobiota bacterium | reverse complement strand
CCACGAACGGATGGTGACGAGCGATTTCAAAGCGCCGACGGCAAAGTGCGCGACGAGACTGATGACGAAGGAGGCGATAAGCGCATTGAGGCCGCCGGAGAAAAAGAACGGAATAATCGGCACAAACGCGCCGATTGCAGTCGAAATGCCGGCCGATAATGCAGCACTCCATTGGTTCGGAAAGCGATGCTCGGAGAGACCTAGCTCACTTTGCGCCATGGCCTGCACGAATTGTTCGGGCTGTTCAGCCAGGCGCTCCGCCATTCTCTGTGATTCTTCCGGAGTAAATCCCTGCAATTGATAGAAGAGCGACATCTCCTCGATTTCTTCCTCAGGATTTTCTTCGACCTCGGCGCGCTCACGCGAAATCTCGGCCTCATAAACTTCCGCTTCGCTCTTTGCGGCGAGATACGCCCCGGCACCCATTGAGAGCGTCGAAGCGAGCATGCCCGCAAGCCCAGAGATCAGAATGTAATGCTGTTGATTGTTCGTTGCTCCGGCAACGCCGGAAACGATTCCAAACACAGCGCCAAGCCCATCGTTTGCACCGTAGATTGCGTCAGCCACCCAACTGCCACCGCGTCCATGCCAGCGTTCCCGTTTCAGGATTTTATCCAGCGCGGTGCGAGGACTCACGGGCGGCGCCATCGCGCTCAACGCGCGCGCATGAGCTTTTTCTTCGATCGCGCTTCTTCGCAAAAACTCCTGCACATCGTGTTCTCCGGCGAACGCCCGCTCCGCTTGATCGTGAAATTCCGCTTCCTGCTTTTCTTCCGTCGCTTCCATGCGACGAATGGCAATCTCTGGTCCGGCGATTTTGTTCCACCAGCGATTTAGCCGGCGCGCAAAAGTATCTTTGTAAACGGGCGGTTCTGCGCCGAGCTCTGTCAGCTTTTTCTCCCAACGCTGCGCATGACGCTCTTCTGCTTCCGCCATGCGCAGGAGAACGCTTCTGCGTTTTTCATCGCGTTCGCGCGCCGCCAGATCGCGATAAGTTCGCGCGGTCTCGACTTCCGCCTGCCAATTGCGCTTTGCGACTTCAATCGTTTGCTGAGGATTCTTCTGCTCGGCGGCCATGCCGCATTAAAGCGCAAGGAGGGGCGGTTTCCAATCCGTCCTTCTTAATGGCGGCGGACTAGAGACCGTCGCTCCTTGATGTTCACCGTTGCTTCAATCAGCAGGCTCTATCGCAGCGCTCAAAGCCGGCTCGACACGCGCTCGCAGCTGCTGCGCTGTGATTATGAGTGCCACTGAACCGATGATGAGCGCGGCAGCAATCAACATGCGCACGGTCAACGTTTCGCCGGCAAAAAAAGTTCCCAGCAAGACGGCGACAATCGGGTTCACATACGCATAAGTGGCGACCTTCGCGGGCTCGCAGTGACGCAGCAGCCAAATGTAAGCGGTGTATCCGACCACAGCTCCGATGAGCACGAGGTAGACAAATGAACCGAGCGACAACATCGAAATCGAACCAGGATGAAACCGAGGCAGTTCGCCGGTGACGACGCCCACGAGCAAAAGCAAAATTCCGCCACACATCATTTGTTGAGCTGCAGTGAGAAAGGGCGATGCCGCGTGTTTTGCAACCCGCGAATAAAGGGAGCCGGCCGACCAAATGAAACTTGTGACAAGCAGGATGGAAATCCCGATCACAGGATTTCGTCCACCCGAGGAATGAAGATGCAGACCGGGTCCGAATAAAATTCCTACCCCCAGAAAACCGCCGCCGAGCCCCATCCACATAATTGGCGTCGGCCGTGGTGCCATTCCGGTGGCCCAGCCCAGCAGCACGATGTAAATGGGCACGATTGCCACGATCAACGCCGCCAATCCCGAGTCGATATACCTTTCTGAAATGGTTACGCCGCCATTTCCGCCGAGCAGCAAGCAGGCGCCGATAATTAGTGAAGTGCGCCAGTTAGCCCAGTTGGATTTGCCGATGCCCTGCGACCAGGCAATCGCATACATGATTACGCCGGCCAACACGAATCGCGCACCCGCCATCAGGAACGGCGGAATCGTTTCGATCGAGAACCGAATGCCGAGGTACGTTGAGCCCCAGATCAGGTACAACGCAGCGAAGGCAATGATAACGAGTGTTCTCTTTGGCGCCGCCATTGAGGAATGACAATGTCGCATTCGCTACGCAGAGCAACCGCGCGAATTCGTTGTAGAGGCGTTCGCCGCGGCGAACGCCTGGTCAACGGGTCGGTGCCTGACAAAGCACCGCTACACCAGCAGCCATCGCTACGCGCCGCGTTTGAAAAGAAATCGATAGAGCAGCAACAGGATCATGGCGCCGACGACCGACATAATCCAGCCGGCGACATAATTACTGCCCGCAAAGATGCGACCGATCCACGTGCCAACCAACGCGCCGGCGATGCCGAGCAGAATCGTGATGATGCAACCACCGGGATCTTTCCCCGGCATCAACAGCTTTGCGATCGCACCGATAACAAGACCAACGAGGATGGTCCAAATGATTGAATGAGCGCTAAAATCCATAGTGAAACCGAGTTGTATCGAGTTGAATCGCGCCCGGCAAGCAAATTGCTTTGGATTTGGTAGGGACGGCGCGCTGCGGTCGCCGCGGCGACACATCGCAGCGAAGGTGCCTACCTACAGTTGGATCACTTGCGCGGAGTGAATATCCTCGCTCGCGCGAATTTCGCGGAGCAACTGTTCGCTCGGTGCGGTGTCGAGATTCAACACTGTGAGCGCAGTGCCGCCAGCCTGATTTCGGCTCAACGACATGGTGGCGATGTTCACGCCGTGGTCGCCGAGCAATGTACCGATGCGTCCCACCATTCCGGGGCGATCGGTGTTTTCCAACACAAGCACCACGCCATGCGGTCGGGCTTCGACCGGCCGCTTGTTGATGCTGATGATTCGCGGCGTCGCCCCGAAAAATGCGCCGCCGACCGAAACGGTTTTGCCTTCGCCCATAGCGGAAAGTTCGAGCATATCGGTGTAATCACCCGGCGCACTCAATCGCGATTCGCTCACTTTCAGACCGAGAGTTTCGGCAAATGCGGGCGCATTTACTTCATTGATCTCGCTGCCGCCGGCGATTTGCAAAAAGCCTTTCAAGATTGCACGAGTAATCGCAGTTGTATCCGCCTCGTTCACTTTGCCGCTGTAGTTAATGTTGAGCGAGTCGGCGCGTTTCGGCGCGATCTGAGATAGAAATCTGCCAAGCTTTTCGCCAAATCGCAGGTGCGGTCCGATGATCGCTAGAGTTTTCGCGTCGAGATTGGGCATGTTTACGGCGTTGCGGATCGTGCCTTCGAGCAGTACGGCGCGGATCGATTGTGCGATCTCGATCCCAACGCTCTCCTGTGCCTCGGCGGTGGACGCGCCTAGGTGCGGCGTCAGAACAAGATTCTGCGCGCTGCGCAATGGTGAGTCAGGTGGCAGCGGCTCAATTTCGAAAACATCCAGCGCTGCGCCTGCCACATGTCCATCGTGCAACGCTTTGGCAAGCGCGAGTTCGTCGATCAAGCCGCCACGCGCGCAGTTGATGATGCGAACACCTCGTTTTGCCTTTTGCAAACGCGCAGCATTAAGAATGTGGCGCGTCTCCGCGGTGAGCGGCGTATGCAGCGAAATGAAATCCGCGCTCGTGAGCAAATCGTCCAGTTCGTCCACGAGTTCGACCTGCAGACCGCGAGCGCGTGACGCGGACAGATATGGATCGTAAGCAATCACGCGCATGCCAAACGCAATAGCGCGCCGGCTCAATTCGCTGCCGATACGGCCCATTCCAATGATGCCCAATGTTTTGTTGTACAGCTCGACACCTTCGAAATTCTTTTTGTCCCAATTCCTGGCGCGAACGTTTGCGTCGGCCTGTGCAATCTTGCGCGCCACGGCGAGCAACAGCGAAAATGCGTGTTCAGCAGTAGAAACCGTATTTCCGCCGGGGGCATTCAACACGACAACGCCACGGCGTGTCGCCGTCTCAACATCCACATTGTCCACCCCTACTCCTGCACGGCCGACCGCGCGAAGTTTCGCGCCGGCGTTCAAAATGTCCGACGTGACTTTGGTTTGGCTGCGCACCACCAGCGCGCTGAACAGCGGAATGACCTCGACAAGTTCGCGCTCGCTCAAGCCAGTCTTGACCGTAACCTCCAGCGCGTTATCGCGCGTGAGTTCGTCCACTCCGCGTTGCGAAATCGAATCGGCAATAAGAACCTTTGGCGGAGTCACGGCACTCTTGAGTTTGGGTTTAACGAAAACAAATGCGCGCCAAAGGTAAAACTTAAATCTTAAAACTTAAAACTGTTCTGTTTAAGCTTTCGGCCACGTGCAAGACCAAAGATCGTTCTATGTCGTGTTCGCCATCGCTGCGGCGCTCGTTGTTCCGGCTGCGATCGCATTGCGCACTGTTATCCACCCGGTCATTTTGCAGGCCACTTCAGATAATCCGACGCCGCTTGGATATACATGGAGCTTGCTCTTGTTCATTGTGCCGATCGCGGCGCTCGGGTGGTGGTTTGCCTGCCGGCCCGATTTGCAGTTTCCGAGAAAAGCATTTTGGAGAACCATCGCTGTGCTCACGCCAGTCGGCTTCTTGCTGGATCTGCTCTTTGGCAACACTTTCTTCATTTTCCCAAATAAAGCGGCGACGCTCGGTTGCAATATTCCCGCCTTGGGTGGAGCGATTCCGATCGAGGAATTCGTCTTCTATCTCGCCGGCTTCATGCTGGTGCTGCTGAGTTATATCTGGTGCGATGAATATTGGATGGCGGCCTATAATGTCCCCGACTAC
>QHNQ01000176.1 GCA_003218135.1 Verrucomicrobiota bacterium | reverse complement strand
GCAGTTGCATTCGCGGTGGAAAAAAAGCGGCGTCAAGTTCGCCACGGCGAATCCGTCCTGTGGCGGACCGCCGCCCGCCTTCGAGCAGCTCCGGCGCGGCAGGCACTCCAAATCTCGCCCCCGGCGACCGAAAACATTGGTGTGAATTAGTGTCTATTCGTGGTTATATCGGCTCTCGCTAACATGAAGGAGGTTGCTGATTTCAAGATTCGTCCGGCGGGCGTTGACGACGTGCCGGTCATCCTTGAATTGATTCGTGATTTGGCTACGTACGAGCGCGCGCCGCACGAAGTTACCGCGACGGAACAACAGCTTGTGGATGTTTTGTTCGGTGAACGGCCGGCGGCGGAAGTGCTTCTTGCGTTTGAAGGAGAATCGCCAGTCGGGTTCGCACTTTTCTTTCACAATTTTTCAACCTGGCTAGGCCGGCCCGGGCTTTATCTGGAAGATTTGTTCGTGAAGCCGGAGAAGCGCGGGAAAGGGTATGGCCGCGCGTTGCTTGTCGAGCTCGCGAAAATTGCGCGGGATCGCGGCTGCGGCCGGATGGAATGGGCTGTGCTCAATTGGAACGAACCGGCCATCAAGTTCTATCGCGCGCTAGGCGCCAAGCCAATGGACGAATGGACCGTGTTCCGATTGACGCCTGAGGAGATCGCGAAACTTGCGGACGCAGCCGACACGGCTGCCACTACACAAGAAGAAAAAGGTCATTAATCTTGGAACATTGTGACCGCTCCGAAAAGCGACGCGAGGACGCCCGCACACGGGCGGGCAGGCTGCGCGCACGCCAAAAGCTCCGCGAAACAGATGACGCCATCGGGTGAATTTTGCACGAAGTGCTTTCGGAGTGCGATGAGTCCTCGCATCGCTTTCACTTCGATGTGAGTACACGAATGATGATGTTGCTGTAGTGAGCAGGAGCAGAAGTAGGGATTAAGTGGCGAAGGAACATACAAAGATTGAGGACTACGGGTTTCTCAGCGACACGCAAACCGGCGCGCTGGTGAGTCGCGACGGCTGTGTCGACTGGCTTTGTTTCCCCCGGTTCGATTCGCCCGCTTGTTTTGCGTCGCTGGTCGGCGACAAGGAAAATGGGCACTGGCGGTTTTTTCCGAAGGAGAAAGTTGAAGCGACACGCCGCCGTTACCGAGGAGAAACGCTAATTCTTGAAACGGAAATTGAGACCAAGAGCGGCGCCATTCGCTTGATCGATTTCATGCCCCCGCGCGGCGAGAATCCGGACATCGTCCGCATCATTGAAGGTTTACGCGGCAAAGTGTCGATACAGATGGAACTGATCGTCCGCTTCGACTACGGGCACATCGTGCCGTGGGTCCGAAGACGTGAGCGTTTTGACGGACTCGAGGCAATTGCCGGCCCCGATGGGTTGATCTTGCGAACACCGGTCGAAACGTGCGGGAAAGATTTAACTACGGTGGCCGAATTTACTGTGGCAAGAGGCGACCGCATTCCTTTTGTGCTGACGTGGTTCGCCTCTCACACAGACCCGCCGAGAAAAATACACGCCGATCACGCGCTGCGCGATACCGAAATATTCTGGAGCGATTGGGCGAAACAATTTCAGAGCGAAGGAAGATGGCGCGATGCGGTGGTGCGCTCACTCATTACGCTTAAAGGACTGACCTATGCGCCTACTGGCGGCTTGGTTGCGGCGCTTACGACTTCGCTACCGGAGCAAATAGGCGGCGTCCGTAACTGGGATTATCGCTTCTGCTGGTTGCGCGATGCAGCGCTGATCTTGCTCGTGTTAATGCGCGCCGGTTATCGCGATGAAGCCACAGCCTGGCGCCAATGGCTGCTGCGCGCCATTGCAGGTAGCCCGGCTCAGATGCAAACGATCTACGGCGTGCGTGGCGAACGCCGTCTCGATGAGTACGAGATTCCGTGGCTATCCGGTTATGAGAACTCCAGGCCGGTGCGCATTGGCAACGCAGCTTCAAACCAGTTCCAACTCGATGTGTACGGCGAAGTGCTGGCCGCAGTGTGGCAGGCCGATCGGGCCGGAATCAAAATGACCGAACCCGATTGGGCGCTGATGGTCGCGCTCATGAAATTCCTGGAATCGCACTGGCAGGAACCGGACGAAGGAATCTGGGAAGTCCGCGGCGGTCGTCAGCAATTTACGCACTCGAAAATGATGGCGTGGCTGGCGTTCGATCGCGCGATCAAACTGGTGGAGGATTGCGGCTGCGCAGCGGCCGAGCACTTTGGTCGGTGGCAAAAGGTTCGGGATCAAATTCACGCACAAGTTTGCGACCGCGGCTACAACACTAAGAAGAAGGCGTTCACACAGGTCTATGGGTCTGATGCCCTGGACGCGAGCCTTCTTACGATGCCGCTTGTCGGGTTTCTGCCGGCTACTGATGAGCGCGTTCGCGGCACAATCGAGGCGATTGAACGCGAACTAATGCAAGACGGGTTGGTGCTCCGGTACAGGCCACAGGAAGAAGGCATCGATGGACTGCCGGGCACCGAAGGAGTCTTTCTTCCCTGCTCGTTTTGGTTGGCGGATTGCTGGCACCTGCTCGGTCGGAAAAAAGAAGCGCGAGAATTGTTTGAGCGGCTGCTCGATCTGCGAAATGATCTAGGGCTGCTCTCGGAAGAATACGATCCACGCCATAAGCGTCAGCTGGGCAATTTTCCTCAGGCTTTCTCGCATGTCGCGCTGGTGAGTTGCGCGCGAATTCTCACCGATGAGGACGTATTGCCGATTGGACGCGATTAAACCTGCGCCTCGCTAGAAGAAACGAGCCGCCGAATCAAATCTTCGAGGGCAACAATTCCGCGAAATTTTTTGTTCTTGTCCACGACCGCGGCCAGACCGAGCCGAGCAGCGCGCAATTGTTGCACGATTCGGTAGGCAGGCTCCTCCTCCGTGGTCGTCACAATGCGCCGAACATAATTGCCCAGCGGTTTGTTTCCGTTTTGGTCAAGCAGAATATCGAGGACGTTGACCAGTCCCGAGGGTTGACCTCCCGGTGGAACCACCGGCAGACGATCAAGATCGCAAGCAGCCGAGAGCTCCACCGCTTCCTGAGTTGACGCGGTCGGCTGCAACGCGACGACTTTGGCCGCGGGCAACATCACGTCACGAACTTTAACCCGGCTAAAGTCCACGACGTTATGAATCATCGCGCGCTCCGTCGAAGTGAGTGATCCCTCGCGCTCGCTATCGGTGGTGATCTGCTTTAGCTCTTCGCGCGCGGCAAAAAGCCGGGCGCGTTTTGCCGCACGCGCCGGCAGAAGCAGCTTACCAAGCCTTGCACCAAGTTCGAGCAGAGGTGAAAACAACATCGACGCGAACTCGAGCACGCCGGCGAGCCGGGCTAAGGCGCGAAAAGGAAATCGCCGGAAGAGCGATTTGGGCAACACCGAGAGCAGGAACAGATAAACCGGCAGCGCGACTGCCAGGGCGAAAAAGTAGCCCGCGTAATGGTACGACCGGACGAGCTGCCGGGTCAGGAGGAGCAGACCGATGATGTCGGCTGCATTCGTGCACAGCAAAACGGTCGCCAGCAATCGCTCCGGGTGTTTGAGCAGGCGATTCAACCGCAAAGCCGCCGGTACGCGACGCTTCACATTCTGCCGCAACCGCACGGGATCGATCGAGAGCAGGCCGCTCTCAATTCCGTTGAAGAAAAACGAAACAATCCAACAACAGAAAATGATGAACCACACAATCATGCTGCAGCCTCGAACGCAGTCGTTTTCTCCAGTAGAACTTCCTCGATCCGTTTGCGCCCAGAGCGACGCACGGTAATGGCAAGACGCGGAATCTCGAGTTTTGTGCCGGAGGGCGGCAAATACCCGAGCCGGGTAAAGACGAGTCCGCCGATCGTGTCTATTCCGTCCGCGTCGATCTGAAAGCCGAGATGTTCGCTCAAATCATCCAGACGCGCGTTACCGCTCACAAGAAATCTGCCGTTTCCGAGCGGTTCGATGTAAAGGGCGACATCATCCCGAGGCAGCGCGTCGCTAAGGATCTCTTCCACGATGTCGTCCATGGTGATGATCCCTTCGGTGCCGCCAAATTCGTCAACGACCACTGCCATTCCCTGGGGATGAGTGAGAAAAAGCTTGAGCAACTCCAGCGCAGCCATCGTCTCGGGCACAAATGAGGGAGCGATGAGTTTTTCGGTGTAATGTTCTGACGGATCGAGCAGGAACAGTTTCACGTCGATAATCCCGAGAACTTGATCAGGCGTATCAACATAAACCGGAACGCGCCGATGACGTTTCTCCTTCAACTGCGCGATCGCATCCTGGTTCGTCAAATCATCTGGCAGCATGAAACTATCGACGCGCGGTGTCATGCAGTCCTTTGCCGTTTTGTCCCCGAGCTTGATGATTTCGTGGATCATTTCGGCTTCGCCTTCATACAAAGCGCCCTCTTCTTCACCCATTTCAAGCAGGGTTCCCAATTCCTCATCGCTCAAACGCGCTCGAGTGCGCAGATGCCTGGGCGTGAGTAGGTCGACGACATAAGCGCTGACCTTCTCTAGCCCACGGCCGATGCGGTCGAGCAGCGGCATGGCTATTTGCAGTGTGAAAGTGCTTATCGCTGATAGTCTGTACGGCGCCGAGAGCGCGAGGAGTTTCGGAATTAAATCGCAGAGTAGCACTACAACGGTAAAGATCGCGATTCCAACCAGCCACTGCGGAATGCGTCCTGCCAGCGGGCCCTCCCATAAGAAGAAGAGACACAACACCACTAGAACGACATTTATCAGTCCGTCGCCGAGCAGCAGGACGTTTAGAACTCGACGCGGATTTTCGCGGAAAAGTTGTATGAATTTCGTAAGGCCCGGATGATTCGCTTCCAGACGGCGTAATTGATGTGGCTTCAATAGGAAAAGGGCGGTTTCCACTCCGGAAAAGAGCGCGGAGCAGAAGATCAAAATTACGATGACGGCCAGCAAAATGGCCAGCGTGAGGCCAGTCATTTTCTGTGACACGGCGTCGCGCGCCGCAGGGGTCGCCGTTCCCTCGCAAGGGAGAGGACGTGGGTGAGGGTGTCCTCAGAAGAGCTGATAGTTGGTGGTTTGCTCATTATCTGAGCCGGACGCAAATTAAGGCTCTCCATGGGCAAAGGCGAGCGGATTTCACAGTTGATGACCGAGTTCAGCGGCGACGCTGTGGACCCGGACCAGACTGACGTTGCAAGCCACCCATTTTACCGCGCCTTTTTCCATTGGTGGAACGAGCAACGTTATTACGAAGCACACGACGTTCTCGAGCAGCTCTGGCTCAAGACGAAATCGCCCGATGCCGATTATTTCAAAGGGTTGATACAGGCCGCCGGCGCGTTCGTTCATCTTCAGAAGCGATACGTTGTTGAGGCGCGCCTTCAGCGCTTGCTCAAATGCGTATTTAATCCTGGGGCGTTGCCCCAGGCTCAACAGTGACGGGGCGCCTTTGGCACTAAACATTGGCGATTGAGGTCAATCGTCCTACCTCGTCAAAACCAGTTTTATTCCGGCGATAAGAAGCACTGTCGCCAGAAATACCGAAATCACTCGAACAGCGAAACGTCTGCTCCCCAGATGCGAGCCGATGACGCCGCCAATGATTGCAGCCGCTGCAAGAGTCAGCCCGAGCGAAGGGATGGAATGAACTTTCGTGAAATAACCAACTAGTCCGGCTATTGAATTTACCCAAATGAAGAGTGCCGACACGGCAGCGGCCTGGCGAATGTGCGCCCATCGACAGAACAGCAGCAGCGGTGTGAGAAATATTCCGCCACCGGTCCCAGTAAGCCCTGCCAGAAATCCGAGGCCTGCCCCGACGCTTATCGCCACCGGCTGTGATGGGGGATAAGTTTGCGGAGGATCGCTCCGTCGAAACAGAAGTCGCGCGGCGGAGAAAAGCAGCACAATGCCAATTAGAATTCTCAGAACCGAAGCAGACGGCTGCAAATAACCGCCGACGTACGCAGCCGGGATGGAAAGCAGCGCAAATGGCCAAAACAGTTGCCACGAAAAATGACCGGCGCGCCAGAATTGAAATGCGCCAATCGAAGCGACCAAAATGTTCAGCACAAGCGCAGTCGGACGAATGACGGTCGGCGCTATTCCGAACAGCGTCATCGTAGCGATGTACCCCGACGCACCGGCGTGACCGACCGACGAGTACAGGAATGCGATCACCCCGATGGCGAGAAAAAGAAGAATGAGATGCGTCGCGTCCATGTTTTGTTATGTCGAGCGGAGTCGAGACATCTCTAAGTCTTGGGATGCCTTCGCTACCGCCCGCTAAAAACAGCCAGAGATTCCTCGACTTCGCTCGGAATGACAAGAATGGTGCTGTGAACTTGCGCTGGGCTGTTCTGGTTCCATGACAAGCTATTTCCGCTTTGGATTTCTCGCGCTAACGTGGTTGGTGACGTCGAGCGATAGTTTTGCTGAGCAGACGCCTGCGCAATCCGAGCACACAAACCGGCTCGCGCACGAGAAGTCGCCATATCTTCTCCAGCACGCGCACAATCCAGTCGATTGGTATCCATGGGGCGAAGAAGCATTCGGCAAGGCGCGTCGCGAAAACAAACCGATCTTTCTATCGGTCGGCTATTCCACGTGCCACTGGTGCCATGTGATGGCGCACGAATCATTCGAAAGCGAAGACGTGGCCACGATCATGAATCGCGAGTTCGTGAACATCAAGGTTGATCGTGAAGAACGTCCCGATGTTGATCGCGTTTACATGACCTTTGTGCAGGCGACGACCGGAGGTGGCGGCTGGCCGATGAGCGTTTGGCTGACACCCGATCTGAAGCCGTTTGTCGGCGGAACTTATTTTCCGCCAGAGGACCGATATGGTCAGCCCGGATTCAAGAAGGTGCTCGAACGAGTCGCGACCGCTTGGAAGGAAAATCACGCCAACATCGTAGAGCAGGGCGACAAAATCGTTGACGCGCTGCGCGAATCTCAAGGAGCGGCAAAACCGGAAGGCGAAATCGACGCTGCGGTCTTGGAGGCCGCTTACAAGCAGCTTGATCGCAGTTACGACCCGAAAGAAGGCG
>QHNQ01000175.1 GCA_003218135.1 Verrucomicrobiota bacterium | reverse complement strand
AACCGAACGAAACTTGCAACGCCAGATTTCGCGTCGGGTTCCACGAGAGACGCCCGCTGTACGAATCGAAATCCGGCTGATCGAAGTCGTAACGATCTTCATCCGGCTCGCGACCGGTGAAAATGCTGCCTTCGATCTTGATGTCGCGCCAAACGAGGCCGGCCGTAGCTACGCCGAATGTCACATGCGTCGAATCCTGCCAGTGATGGCCCAGCGGCGCGTCGGGATCGTCCATCGCCGATGGGCGATGCATGAATGTCGGTGGACCAAGCGCCGGTTCACCGGGGTAACCGAAATAGATGTACGCGCTCAGATCGTGCTCGAATTTTTGCGAGAGGCTGAAAGAGAGTTCGTCGAAGAGATCGTGCGGATGTTGTCGATCGTGCAACGGCTGGTCATGCCACGATTCACCGCTTTGAAAGAGCAGCGGATAACCACGTCCGGTTTCGGTGAGCGGATCCAAGCTCATCATGAGGCGCGCGCCGAATTGCATAGTGTCGCCGAGCAGATGGGAATACATCGCCATGATCCAGTTCGGCGCATCGATCCGATCATCGCCGCGCCGCGTGCTCACGTTGATGTAACGCGGAAAAATCGCGCCGTGCAACATGAGCATGTCGCCGTCGAACATGAACATTCTGCCATACATCGGGCTCGAATCCGGCAACCAGCTTGTGCCCGAGCCTTCGCGAGTCATGGGATCTGCGAGATCTACTGAGGAATACATTTCCATCTGCATTTTTTCGTGCTCGTGTTCGCCTGCCGCGCCGTGGGTCGCCGCGGCGACCGAAGGGGCGTGATCGTGCGCGTGGTTTGGGCGATTGGGGTCAATCGCCCCTACCTTCGATGTTGAGTGTTGAACGTTGGATGTTCCGCGTTTCTTCTCCTTCAGCGGCACGAGTTTCATTCCGCATTTCGGACAGTTGCCGGGATGATCGGTTATCACTTCGGGATGCATCGGGCAGGTGTAATTCTGCATCGCTTCGTGCTGCTGAGTGTGCTCATGCTGCATCTGCGGGCGATTGGGGTCAATCGGCTCTGCCTGCGCGGTGACATTTGTCGCGAGCGCGACGGCCATCGCTAACAGAAGGCTTAGTTTGTTCACGGGTAATTTGGAAATTTCGGTTGCACGTTTCGTCCTCTGAAGAGCGCACCGAGCGGTCGGAGCTTAGGTGAGACATAAGAGTTTTCGGCGAGGGCGCCGAAAACGGCACGCGAGTCGCGTGCGCTCCCCAGAAGACGTGAATCTTCGCGATTAGGCGCGGCTCGGCGGAGCGTGAACGAGAAGGCTCCGTTGCAAGATCAATTCAGCGAACGAAAATGCGCCGGGTGGTCCGGTGTCGAGTAACAGCGGTTCAACAGCGCGCGACGAATACGCAACGAATGCGCCCGACTGAACGGGAAAATTCGCGTCGCAGAATTTCGCGTCATTGCGTGCCCAATCTTTTGTTTTCGCAAAAACGACAGCGCGCAGGATTTTGCAGCACTGCACCTGCGATGATTGTTGCTTCTGTTTCGCAGGCTTGGAATGGAATGGGCATTCGGTTTGCGCCTTGGCGACTTCCGTTGCGACCGCGGCGAATGCGCAATGATTCGAGATCGCGATCCACGAGCAGATCGCAATCGCAACGCCCACGCAATGCATGCTCGCTTTCACACTGCGTTCAATCGTCGAACCACGGCCAATTCTCAAATCTTTTCCTGTGAATCGAGCATCGGCGCGACTGTCCCGGAAGTGACGCCTTCGGGGGAGACAACATCTGGAACATCAGTTGCCGACTGTACGGCAAACCGCGGCTGTTCGACTCGGGTTGCCATTACCGCAGCGGTGAACAGCAGCGCCGCGGCCAAAAAGTAGCCTGCGCCCGGAACGTTGATCGCGTGCCTCGGATCAATCGACCACTTAAAGGTCCAGGAAAACAGAAATGGCCCGATCACAAACGCAATTGAACGCAGGCTGCTGATTGCCCCCTGCAGTTCGCCTTGTTCGCGCTCGCTTACGTGATGGGTCATGATTCCTTGCGCGGCTGGGAAAGAAATATTCCACATCGAAATCACCGGGATCGACGCAATGTACACTGCGCCGGTGCGAGCGAGACCGGCGATTATCATCCCGAGCGCGCCAAAAAATTGGCCGATATAAAGTGTCCGCTTTTCGCCGAGCCACTTCACAATTCGGCCGGTGAGTCCGCCAGAAATTACCGCAGTGCAAACGCCGACCACGAACAGCGATTCGCCAATGCTGCGCGGGCCCCAACCGAAACTGTAAATCGCGAATAGCGCCCAGATCGCAAATGTCTCGTGCGAGACGTACGCGAGAAACTGAATCGTCGCGAGTTTCCATAAATCCGGATGTGAACGGAGCAATACGAGCGAACCGACTGGATTCGCGCGGCCCCAGGTAAATGCCTTGCGGTGCTCAGGATTCAGGGATTCGGGTACGAATAGGAAGCCGTAGAGCCAGTTACTAAGACTGCAAGCCGCTGCCACCCAAAATGCCATTCGCGGATTGCTATTGCCGACAATCCCTCCGACGACAGGACCCAACGTGAATCCAATCCCAAACGCAGCGCCGATGAGCCCGAAGGCGGCGGCCCGTTTTTCTTTCGGTGTGACGTCCGCGATATAGGCAAACGCGGTCGGGACGGTCGAACTAGTTATGCCCGAAATAAGCCGGCCAACAAACAACCAACCGAGTGTCGGCGCTAATGCCATGACCACGTAATCCAAGCCGAGGCCGAGAGTGGAAAGCAGCAGCACTGGGCGGCGCCCAAACCGGTCAGACAAAACGCCGATCACAGGCGAAAAGAAAAACTGCATGGCGGCAAAGACGGTGAGAAAAATTCCGTTCCAAATCGCGGTTCGCGTCATGTCATTGTTCACAAAATTGAGAATCAGATTCGGCAACACCGGCGCGATTAACCCGAGAGCGACCATGTCGAGCATGACTGTGACAAAGATGAATGGAATTGCAGCCTGTCGATTTTTCATTGCGCGCGAAGAATCAACGCAACGTTGTAGCGGCGGTTGTGTCAACCGCCGGAAGGCGGAAGGCCACGACAGCGTTATGGTGGATCGGCTTCTCCGAAGGCCATGCCAAACGTAACCGCCGAAGGCGCGATTTTAGGCGGCAACGCCGCAGCCTCAGCCACGGCGTGGCTAGTGGCTCCGTTCAGGATGACCACGGGAGAGATTGTTCGGTTTTATGGTTATGTTCGAAGGATGAAATTTTTCCTGACCTTCTCTTTAGCCTGTGTCGCAGCGGCCCTCGCCGAGACGGCGACGGATGAGAGCGCGGCGGTGCTGCGAGCCGAGCGCGACGGATGCGTTGCGTATTTGCGCGGTGACGCGGACAGAATCGCGAAGTTTTTGACGGACGATTACACGCTTACAAACTCAAAAGGTGAAATCACCACAGCGGCCGACGATATCGAAGACGCCAAAACCGGCAGCGTTCATTACGACGTTTTCGAAAACTACGATATGAAGGTGCGAGTTTACTGCGATCACACCGCGATCGTGACCGGCAAGACAAAAGTACAAGGCCACGCTCAGGGTAAAGCACTCGACATCATTGTTCAGTTCACGGATACCTTTGTAAAACAGAACAGCCGCTGGCGCCTCGCTGCCGGTCATGTTTCGCGGTTGAAAGAATAGGCGTTAACGAATGTGGATGTTCTTTGGTATGAAAAACTTTCCATTCAATTGGCTTATCACAGGAATCGTTATGGCCGGAATGGCGGGTTGCGCTCAGATAAAGAAGCCGCCGCCGCAGGCCAGGGCAGCGCCGGCCGGTTTACGCTTTGACCAAGTTGGACGCGTTTCGCTGTATGCCGGCGAGCCGTGCACGCCGCAAATCATGTTCGATTTTCACGGAACACGATCAACGGCCTCGCTGGCGGCGCCAAGGAATGAAACAGACATCCTCACCGACGCGGCGAAGAAAAACCGGCGCGTTCATGTCTTGGGAAAATGGCGACGTGGCGGACAATCGAACTGTAGCTACGTTGAAGTCACGGCAGCGGAGGTCACTAGATGAAGCGAAACGAAATTGAGGAAGCACACGGAACCATCGGACCCATTGCAATTCGCGCGCTGGCCGTCGGCGCGCAATCAATCGGCGCGCTTGCTGTAGGCGCTGTCGCGCTCAGTGCAGTCGCTATTGGCTTCATAGCGATTGGCCGGCTGGTCATCGGCCGCGCAAAAATCAAACGTCTCGAAATTGGCGAGCTACGGGTAACCCGTTTGCACGTGACTGATTCGATGATCACACCGCCACAACCGCGCTAGAGGTAAGGACATCGCGACGCGATGTCCGGATGGCGCTGCCCGCCATTGGAGTCGCGATGCCTTCGTCGCGCGGCTCGTGGGCGAGCCGTCTCCATTGACGCGCGGACTAATCAGTATCGGTAATGCTCCGACTTAAACGGGCCGTCGATGGGCACGCCAAGGTAGTCGGATTGTTTTTGGGAAAGCTTTGTTAGTTTCACGCCGATTTTTTCCAAGTGCAGGCGCGCCACTTCTTCGTCGAGCTTCTTCGGAAGCACGTAAACGCCGATTTTGTAAGTGTCCCGGTTCTTCCAGAGATCAAGCTGCGCGAGAACCTGATTGGAAAATGAATTGGACATCACGAAGCTCGGGTGACCGGTGGCGCAGCCCAGGTTTACCAGTCGGCCTTCTGCGAGCAGGAAAATTTCGTGAGCATCCGGGAACGTGTACTTGTCGACCTGCGGTTTGATGTTGGTTTTCTTCACGCCTTTGGCGGTGTTTAGTGCTTCTACCTGAATCTCGTGGTCGAAATGGCCGATGTTGGCAACGATCGCCTGATCTTTCATCCGCTGCATGTGCTCGAGCGTGATCACCTCGACGTTGCCGCTGGCGGTGACGTAGATATCGCCGCGACCGAGCGTGTCTTCGAGGGTCGTGACTTCATAGCCTTCCATCGCCGCTTGCAATGCGTTGATCGGATCGACCTCGGTAATTACGACGCGCGCGCCTTGGCCCCGTAACGATTGCGCGCAACCTTTTCCCACGTCGCCGTAACCACAAATCACGGCGACCTTGCCGGAAAGCATCACATCGAGCGCGCGATTCAAACCATCAACCAGTGAATGCCGGCAGCCGTAAAGATTGTCGAACTTCGATTTAGTGACGGAATCGTTCACGTTAATGGCCGGAACCAGCAGCCGATTTTCCTGCGCCATCTTGTAAAGGCGATGCACGCCGGTTGTGGTTTCTTCCGAAACGCCGCGCCAGTCCTTTGCGATTTCGTGCCAGCGATAAGGATTTTCACGATGAATTTCCAACAACAGATCTTTGATGACTTGCTCTTCCTTGTTCGACGATTTCGTCTTGGCCCAATCGCTGCCTTCCTCGAGCTCGTAACCTTTGTGGATGAGCAGCGTCGCATCGCCGCCATCATCGACCACCAGCTGCGGACCCTTGCCAGCGGGATGCGAAATCGCTCGGTAAGTGCACCACCAGTAGTCTTCCAGCGATTCTCCTTTCCATGCGAAGACGGAGATGCCGCGTTTGGCGATCGCCGCGGCCGCATGATCTTGCGTGGAGAAAATGTTGCAGCTTGCCCAGCGCACGTTCGCGCCGAGATCGGTCAGCGTCTCAATCAATACGGCCGTCTGGATCGTCATGTGCAGCGACCCAGTGATTCGCACCCCAGCAAGCGGTTTCTGCGGCGCATACTTTTCCCGGATCGCCATCAGTCCAGGCATCTCCTTTTCCGCGATGGAAATTTCTCTTCGGCCAAAACCCGCCAATGAGATGTCGGCGATTTTGTAATCCTGTTTTGTCTTCGAATTGGCGATTGTTGTGCTCATAAATGTGTTTAAGGGGTCTATCTCACAGCTTGCTTGAGCGCCTCCGCCTTGTTCGTTTTTTCCCAAGTTATGGCATCCAGATCATCGATGCGTCCGAAATGACCGTAGTTGGTTGTTTTGCGATAGATAGGACGAAGCAGATTGAGTTGCTTGATAATTTCCGCCGGTTTGAAGT
>QHNQ01000174.1 GCA_003218135.1 Verrucomicrobiota bacterium | reverse complement strand
TTCTTGAAGCTTGAGCGGCAGTTGCTTCAGACGACTTTACGGCTCAGTACGATGGCGCATCTGAACATCTCCCACCATTTCGGCGCGAAACTCGCCAAGCGGAGGCGGGGCGGCTTGATCCTCGCGGGGGCAATGGGTGCGGAAAACGGCGTTCCCTGTATGGCGAATGACGGAGCCGCGAAGGCGTATGTACACAGCCTTGGCGAGGCGCTTCACTTTGAGTTCAAACCTCTAGGTGTCTACGTCGCGGTACTGGCAGCCGGGTTTACGAACACAGCCGTGCTCGAAAAGTTCGGCCTCGATCCGAAGACCATGCCGATGAAACCGATGAGCGTCGAGCAGTGCGTATCTGAGGGCCTCAGCGGTCTGCTCAAAAACCGCTCCAGAATCGTTCCAGGCCGGCTGAACCGCATATTGAACGCTCTCGTGCCCGCTTCTCTTGCGCGGAAGATGGAGGCGGACTTACTTGGTAAAGGGCTTGCCAACAAGTCCGCTCCTGCAAACGCACGGGCAGAGGCCTGATCACTGACGGGCGACTGGTCGAGCCGCTCGAACCATGCAAGAGCGAATCAGTCTTCTTAGGAGAGCCGAATGTCATAACGCTCCGCATTCAGCCCGATGATGGCATTTGCCTTCAGTTCGGAGTCAAGCCCCCGGCGGGTTGAAGTGCTCAAATTTCAATCAGCACAAGGGCATTTCTCGGTACTCATCTTAGTCGACAGCGCTCAACATCAGGGTCGCCCCTGACTCAAGAACTCCATAGTCATTTACTAGGGTGCATTTCGAGTTTATCGGGTCTTATTCGCCGCACGAGCGACCAACTCGTCCAATCTCGAAAGCAAAAGCTTGAGGATCGGAGACTGGTTCGACTTCCTGTAGCCGAGGACCAGATCGACAGTTAGCGCATCTCCCTTCAGAGGGCGGCTCGTTACAGACGCAGGGAGAAAGTTCTGTGCGTAAGCAGGTAACAGCCCCACGCCGCCTGTCGAAACTATTAACGACATTCCCATGGATAGGTGGTCAGCCGCGTGCGCTGGCTTGATCTCGATTCCGGAGCGCTTCAGGTAATTGTCGATGATTACGCGGAGTACAGGAGCCGTGTTGGACACGGTCACGAAGGGCTCGCCCACTAGATCCCTTGCACCGATGGATTTGAGCGCAGCGAGACGGTGGTTGCTAGGCAAAACCACCATCAAGGGCTCCTTGACGAGAAGGCGGAACGCCAACTCTGGCACCCCCCGTTCCCGTCGAAGAAAGGCTGCATCGATTTTTCCTTTCGAAAGCCCATCCGCAAGCAGAGGTGAGTATTGGCTCGATATCATCACGTCGATGTTAGGTAGTTCGTCGCGCAATATCCGCAAGGCTTCAGGCATCCACGTCAATTCGTGTCCGGTCAGAAAGCCCATGGTGAAGCATGGCTTGGCGGGACGAGCGACCCGACGTGCAGCTTCACCTGCCGCTTCAACCTGCGATAACACCGAGCGGGCGTGATCAAGAAAGGCGCGACCCGCCGGTGTCAGGTCGATACCGCGGGCTCTTCGCGTCAGGAGTTCGGCACCCACCTCGTCTTCAAGATCTCGAATCTGCCGACTCAACGAAGGTTGCGACGTGTGCAGCATTCGCTGTGCTGCCACCGTCAGACTTCCCGAGTCGGCAACCGCGACGAAGTAACGAAGATGTCGTAATTCCATTTTCAATTCCCATGCTTGTAAAGCATTGCTCCCAGCTTAACAAAGTATGCTGCAGCCGCGCTACTAATAGCTCCCTTCGCGATCTAACTAGGTGATCTGAGCTTTGCAGAATGACCTGGCGGGGCGGCGTTAGCCATGCCTAGGCTATATGGCTCTGAATCAAGGGAGGTAGTGCTATGAGTTCACCAGTTGTTTTGATTACCGGAGCGCTGACCGGCATCGGTCGCGCCACGGCCATGGCCTTCGCGCGTGAAAAGGCGCGGGTCGTTGTTTCCGGTCGACACGATGATGAAGGTCAGAAGCTGGCCAAGGAACTGCGCAACCTCGGCACTGAGGCCGAATTTGTGCGCACCGACGTGCGGCATGAAGAGGAAGTCAAGACCCTCGTCGACAAGGTCATCGCTCGTTTCGGTCGCCTCGACATCGCCGTCAATAACGCTGGCACCGTCGGCACGCCCGGTTCGGCTGCCGATGTAACCCCGGAGAGTTATCAAGCCATCTTCGACACGAATGTGCTTGGTGTGCTTCTGTGCATGAAGTACGAGATTCGGGCCATGCTTCGGCAAGGCAAAGGTAGCATTGTCAACATCTCGTCTTCGTACGGCAAAGTGGGCGGCCCGACCGCGGCGGTGTATGTCGGCAGCAAGCACGCTGTGGAAGGCATCACGAAGTCTGCGGCCATCGAACTCGCCGGCACAGGCGTTCGTGTCAACATCGTTGGCCCTGGGCCGACGGAAACGGGGATGTTCAACCGGTTTGCGCAAACGAAGGAAAACAAGGCAAATTTCCTCGAGACACACATTCCTACCAAGCGCATGGGAACGCCCGAAGAGATTGCAAATGCCATCGTGTTCATTGGGTCTGACAAGGCCTCTTACATCATCGGTGCATCCCTGGCGGTGGATGGAGGGATGCTCGCGGGCTAATTTTGGAGCCAAGAAGCAAAACGACCAAATCACATAAAAAGGAGAATCTCAAATGTCCGAAACAACTCAGATGGCTGAAATAACGAAGACTACACCCGAACAAAACAGGGCCCTTGTCATGGAAGCGTTCGACACACTCTTCAACAAGCGCGATTATGCTGCGGCAGAACGATTCTGGTCGCCGGACTACATTCAACACAGCGCTCATATCGCACCTGGTCGTGAGGGTCTGTTCAATCTCATCAAGGGCGTCCCGCCAACGTTGAAGTACGAACCGGGAATGATTGTGGCCGAGGGAGACCTCGTGATCGTGCACGGGCGATTTTCGAACCTCGGCCTCCCTGTGAACTGGATTGCCGCAGATATCGTGCGCATTCAAAACGGAATCCTTGTGGAGCATTGGGACGTCATTCAGGATGAAGCGACGGAAGAACAGTCAAAGAGCGGCCGTCCCATGTTCGGAAAGACTTTCCCAACATACCAATGAGTTGCAGCACGGGAAGTTCGTTACAAGTCAGTAACAGGAGGTGAGCAATGCCGAATCGAAACCGGGTTGGAGAGACAAGTGCGAGCAATTACACACACGAGACAGTCCCGACAAACTTTGTTGAGGCCAATGGAGTCCGTTATGCCTACCGTCGTTTCGGCAAGGCGGGAACCATTCCGCTGCTCTTTCTGGAGTACTTCAACTCCAACATGGACGGATGGGATCCCGCCGTAACAAACAGCCTCGCTCGGGATCACGAGGTGATTCTGTTTGACAATGCGGGCGTTGGGGCTTCGGGAGGAGAAACACCTTCTACCGTAGCGGAGATGACGCGCGATTGCGTTAGTCTTTGCCGCGCACTCCGCCTCGAGGCGATTCATGTGGTGGGCTTCTCGCTGGGTGCGATGATTGCGCAGCAGCTAACCCTAGAACACCCTCACCTCATCCAGCGCCTGATCTTGTTAGGCACAGGGCCTCGTGGTGGAGAAGGGATGACTTTCACAGAACTCTCGTCTGAAGAACAGGCGGATCCAGTTGCGTTTTTGCTGGCAGCATTCTTCTCACCCTCGGAGGCGAGCCAAGCGGCTGGTCGCGATTATATGAAGCGACTCGAAGCGCGCAAGCAGGATCGTGACCTTCCTGTGTCCAGGAACTCGGCCGTCGCACAGCTCGCCGCGATTAGAGAATGGGGAACCATACCCGCGACCGGCCGTTACGCCAGCCTCAAGAACATCACACATCCGACACTCCTAGTTCACGGCAATAAAGACATCGTAGTGACACCGATAAACGCTTTCATTCTGGCGGAGCATCTGCCAAACGCTCAGCTCATCATGTACCCGGATTCAAATCATGGAGCGCAGTATCAACACAGAAAAACGTTCCTGGAGCACGTAAAGATCTTCTTGAGCGACGGAGATTCGGTGGTACCCGACCAGGACTCGATCAAGTCTTCTGTCGCGTAGGCAGGATAGAAAAAAGTTGTGACGAGAGTGGAGACCACTCGCGAAAGGAAAATTTAATGAACAACGTAAGGGAGAAAAATAAACGGCTTGTTTTGGACGCTAAGACCCTGCTGCTCGAATTCCTCGCCGCCGTCACGCACGGCCAAGACGCCGCCGCCCTGTTCGCCGAGGACGGAGCGGTCGAACTGCCATTCCTGCATTCGCTGGGTATCCCCTGGCGCCACCGGGGACGCCAGGCGATCAGGGAGCTCCAAGACTCTCTCGCCGGGCTCTATCTGGACTTCGCTTTCAAGCCCGAGGACACCCACGTCCTGATCGACACCCCTGAGCAGGTGTGCGCCGAATACATGGCCCACCCGACGGCGAAGGCGACCGGGCGCACCGTCCATCATCTATTTACTGGCCGTCTCGTGGCCGAGAACGGCCAGATCAAGCTGCTGCGGGAGTCTCTGAATCCGGTCGCGGTGGCCCAGGCCCTCCTGCCCGGCGGCGTCAAGGACCTGCCCGATCCGGAGAAAGTGATCTTCTCCGTCCCCCTAGACCACCGGAGCTGAGGCCGTCGAGATTTCGCCCGAAACTTGGGCTGTAAACGCGGAAGCGCAAGATCGAGGACCGGGGTGAAAAATGCTTGTCGGGTGGCTTAGAGGACAATTCCGAAGCAGTCGAACGAAAGGTTTGGTTGGCAGAAGAACGAAAGGACGACAGGAAGAAACGAACATGAAATTACAAGAGATCGTGCTCAAGAGAAATTCGATGCGCTTCGCGGCCGCTCTCCTGGGAAACTGGCCAGCTTTATTGCCGGTCCGAATGCAGCTCTGGCTGCCTCGCCCCAGCATCATGATCAGGCGCCGGGCTTCTACCGAGTGAGTTCATTGGCTCTGACAAGGCCTCTTCCATCATCGGTGCATCCGTGGCGGTTGACGGAGGGATGATCGGGAGGTGACTCACGCCTCGGAGTCCAGACGGAGATTTTCCATGAGTCACTACACGCACAGCACAGTGAGCGAAATAAAACATCGCACGGTGGAAACGAACGGCATCCATATGCACATCGCCGAGAGCGGAGCAGGGCCCCTGGTGGTGCTGTGTCACGGTTTTCCCGAATCATGGTATTCGTGGCGCCATCAGTTGCATGCGCTCGCAGAAGCTGGATTCCATGCGCTCGCGCCAGATATGCGAGGCTACGGGCAGACGGATCGCCCAGAAGAACTCGATCGGTACACGCTGCTCCATCATGTTGGCGACGTGGTCGGCCTGCTCGATGCTTTAGGCACAGAGACAGCGGTGATCGTCGGACACGATTGGGGCGCCCCCGTCGCGTGGTATGCCGCGCTTTTGCGGCCTGATCGCTTTCGCGGCGTGATCGGTTTGAGCGTGCCGTTCATATCGCGAGCACCCGTTCCTCCTACCAGCATTATGCCCCAGACCGAGGACGCGCAGTTCTTTCAGCTGTACTTCCAATCCCCAGGCATTGCCGAGGCGGAGTTAGAGTGCGATGTCCGTCTGAGCCTTCGCAGCTTCCTCTACTCGGCTTCAGGGGAAGGCCGGGATGATGCT
>QHNQ01000150.1 GCA_003218135.1 Verrucomicrobiota bacterium | reverse complement strand
ACACGAATAAGACGAAAAGAGCCGGTTCCATTTTCTGAAATTTCGTGTCTTTTCGCGTGTTTAGTGGGCGAATCTTTGTTGTAGCGGCGACTGTCCTCAGCGGCAAATTAGTCCCATGGCTGAGCACACTCGCTATCAAAAACTCGTCGCTGAGGCAAAGAAGAACATCACTGAGATCTCGCCCCAGGATGCTGCAGCGAAACTAAAAAGCGGCGAAGCAGTGATTGTCGACGTGCGCGACAATGACGAATGGGACGATGGACATATTCCCGGCGCGACGCACATGAGTCGCGGCACGATCGAGCTCGACATCGAAGAAAAAGTCCCCGACCCGAACGCAATGATCATTTGCCATTGCGGCGGGGGCGGTCGGTCCGCGCTCGCTACCGAGAGCCTGCAAAAAATGGGCTACAAAAGCGTTCGCTCCATGGCCGGCGGTTTCAAAGCCTGGAAAGCTGCAGCTTTACCGACCGCAAAATAAACCCGCACTGCCTTAGCCAAAGAAAATGCCCAAGGCAAAACCTGATGAGCCTTTAGCCAAGCTCGGCTGATTGGAGTCAGCGTCAGCTTTGGGCAGAAGCGCGGGCGTGCGCCGGAACTTGAGTGTCACTAGCTGCAACGCAGTGGACGATAAGGGCTGCGATGATAAAGCCCGATAGGACACAAAGAACTGCTACAAATAGAATCAGACCGTTCGCCTTACTTTTCCCACTTCCGCCCGTAAATGATTTGAGAACGCTGCCAAAGGCTTTCGGAAAATTGTCGATCGCGTTAAAGGTGTTATGAATATTGGCGTAGGTGTTGTAGGCGGCTACGCCCATGTTGACTACCGAATGGTTACGGTAAGCGTTGGCCCAGCTTTGAAACATGATGGCGTATCCAGAAAATAGGAAGCCGGGAACCAACAAGACATACCCTACCTGAAAGAGAAGTGTTGCTTGATCGGGGGTGATCTTCCCGAACGAATGCAACAGGATTCCAACTAGAACGAGAATCTCCCAACTGAAACCCATCGAGGCCATGAGGTAGCCCATCCACGCCATGAAACGGTGCAAGCCGCGCGCGTGTTTAGCCTCGACCCAAACTTTCCCGGTTACATAGGCGTTCCAAATGCTGATGCCAAGGTTCAGACACCAAATGAAAAGATTCATTGCTTCTTGATGATGAGCGACCAGCTAAACCCATTTTACTGGCGGCGTCCACGACGAACCCGGCCGCGCAGCCCCTTATCGCCCACGGCGTAGTAATGACCGTGGCCAGGTTTCCACATCGCGCGTAATAACGGTGCGGATTCCCGATCACGCAGAGAGCGGGAGCGTTGTGTTTGCGTTGAGTGACCGTTAAGCTGGCGTGCGTTCCGGACTGACATGACCACGACCTCACTGGATTATTACGGCATCGAAGAACTTCTCACGGATGAGGAGCGCGCAGCGCGCGATCGGGCCCGGCTTTTTGTGCAGGAGGAGGTCTTGTCCGAGATCGTTCCGTGCCATCGAGCAGCGAAGTTTCCGGAACATCTCACGCCGCGAATGGGCGCACTAGGCTTCTACGCGCCATATCTGAAGGAAGACGGCTGTGCCGGTGTGAGTTACACCGCCTACGGGCTTATCATGCAAGAGCTTGAGCGAGCCGATTCCGGCCTGCGGTCGCTGGCGTCGGTGCAAGGCGCGCTCGTTATACAGGCAATCCATTCATTCGGTTCATCCGAGCAACACGCCCGCTGGCTGCCGGGATTGGTATCTGGAGAGCGGGTCGGTTGTTTTGCGCTCACGGAACATGGACATGGGTCGGATCCGGGCGGGATGGAAACGTACGCTACGCGCAATGGCGACCGTTACATTTTGAATGGCAGTAAATGCTGGATCGGCAACGCGTCGATTGCGGACGTCAAAGTTGTCTGGGCGAAAGATGACGATGGGCGCATCAGCGGATTTGTCGTGGAGAAAGATGCACCGGGATTTCGTGCGCGCGACATCGAAGGGAAATTCAGTTTGCGCATGTCGCGCACGTCGGAGTGCTGGTTCGAGAACTGCCGAATACCTGCGGAGAACCGATTGCCAAACGCATCTGGGCTTAAGGCACCGTTATCATGTCTATTGTACGCACGGACAGGTATCGCGTGGGGCGTGATCGGGGCAGCGATTGATTGCTATGAGACCGCGCTGGCTTACGCGAAATCGCGCGAACAATTCGGGCGTCCGATTGCTGGCTTTCAGTTAGTACAACAAAAACTTGTCTGGATGGCGCAGGAGATTACCAAGGCGCAGTTGCTGGCGCTGCGTCTCACGCGCCTGATGGAGACAGGCGCAGCGCGTCCTGCACAGATTTCGCTGGCCAAGCGCAACAATGTCTGGATGTCACTGCAATGCGCGCGCAAAGCACGCGACATACTTGGCGCTACAGGCATCACAGATAGTCACTCTGTGATTCGGCATCTCATGAACCTTGAAAGCGTCACTACTTACGAAGGCACACACGATATTCACACGTTGATCATCGGCCGTGACATCACAGGATTGAATGCGTTTGGTGGGTAAATTTGAAAATGTCATCCTGAGCGGAGCGAAGGATCTCACATAAGCTTATTAACCAAGCTGATTTGCCCTGCGTGTTTCAAAGCTTCGTTGGTGAGGTCCCTCGTCGTCTTCGCGACTCGGGATGACATAGCTTTGAGATTGGCTAAGGTACTAGTATGAGCGAGGCAGTTTACATTCTCGGCGGCGGACGGACGGATTTTAAGCGCAACCTGAAGAAGGAAGGGAAAGCAATCCGACACATCATCATCGAAGCCGGCAAAAAGGCGATCGAGGACGCGAAGATTGATCCGGCGGAAATTCAGGCCGGCGCAGTTGGTAATTTCAACGCGGGCCAGTTCACGAAACAATTGCAGCTCGGCGCGTTTATTCCGGAGATCGATCCGAAATTGCGCGGCATCCCAACGATGCACACCGAAGCAGCATGTGCGTCGGGAGCCCTCTCGGTGTTGCTTGGCGCGGAATGGATCATGGGTGGGTTTCATGATGTTGTGCTGGTCGTTGGTGCGGAACAACAGAAGACGATGTCATCGCTCGACGGGTCCGATGTGCTCGGCGCAGCCGCGGATTATCACAACGAAAAGCCCGAGTACGGCGATTTTATGTTCCCGAAATTATTCGGACGCATCGCGCAGATTTACATCGAGAAATATGGCGCGACCGAGGCGGATCTCGCTCGTGTCGCGTGGAAAAATTATGCGCACGCTAAATTGAATCCGCTGGCGCAAATGCGTGACGCAGATCTTACCTTCGATTGCGCATCACAAGTTTCCGATAAGAACCCAAGCGTCGCACCGCCCCTGAAGGTCTCCGATTGTTCCCAAATCACAGACGGCGCGGCATCGGTTGTCCTCGTTTCAGGAAAGTACCTGAACAAAATTGGACGAGACCAGAGCAAGATTGCCCGGCTGCTTGGCTACGGTCATACCACTGATTATTTGCCGCTCGACAAAAAAGATGCGCCAACGTTTTCGACGGCGCGGAAAGCAGCCGAGAAATCTTTCCGCATGGCGAACCTGACTCCGCGCGATCTGCAAGGCGCCGAGGTCCATGATTGCTTTTCTATTACGGAAATTGTCGCTTACGAAATCCTTGGCCTCGCAGAGCCCGGCAAAGGTGTGGAGCTTGTGAAAAATGGCGCAACGACGCTGCCGCAGGTGCGTCAGGAAAAATCCAAAGTGCCATTCGACATTCCGGTAAACGCGGGCGGCGGCCTCATCGGCGACGGTCACCCTGTCGGCGCGACGGGCGTCCGCCAAGTGTTCGAAGCGTATCAGCAGCTCACAGGACAAGCCGGCGCACGCCAGATCGAGAACGCGAAAAAATTTCTTACGTTTAACATGGGCGGAAGTCTTACGACTTCAGTCGCGATGATTTGGGGCCGCGATTGATCGCGTATTCTTCGCAGCCTGCGACATCTGACAGAGACGCCCTACAGAATTTGCGACGATGATTGTAGGGCGTTTGATTCGTTCGCTCCCGCTCTCTTCACCCTCTGGGTTTCCCGTCTGTCTCGCTGCGCTCCCGCGCGCTCGGCTCTGTGAAACGCATTGTTGATCAGCTGACCGTCCACTGAGGTTTTTTCAACGCTTCAAGTCCAAAATTCGGGCGGCGCACGTTTCCTAAGATGTGACCTCGCTTGCGATTGAAGAACTTCCCGCAATGATAAAGGAGGACGTAGAGGAATTCCTCGAAAACCATCCACGCAGTCCCGCCGCGCGGCTGCGGCCGCGGATGGGAATGGTGGGTGACATCTGGCTGGCGTTTATCGGACCGAAGGTGCGAACGGGCGCTAGTGGACTGGGCCACACGCCCCAAGGCGCGCTTGAAGATTTCAATCACCACTTCATGGAACCGCTCGTTTCTTCAAACGGCTCCGGACCGCACTAGGCCACCGCCTTAACGATTCACATGAAAGTCTCCTTCACGCTCGGGGAGGTTGGTCACTTTGGCCTGGCGGTGCGTGACCCGAAGAAGAGTGCGAAATGGTTCGAGCGGGCGCTGGGATTACGTAAGGAATTCGAGTTCGGCAATGGCGTCGCGGTCGGCAACGACTATGTCACGATCGCGTTGTTCGAAGGAAATCCGTCACCTGAAACGATTGATCACATGTCATTCCATTTGCCAGATATGGCGACGCTGCGAAAAGCGCTCGCACATTTGAAGAGCATCGGTGCAGATATAGAAGATCCAGGCGATGAAATCGGTCCTGAAGCTCCTGGCTCGAAAAACATGGGCCTTTGGTTTCACGATCCTGATGGTTATCGCTGGGAGCTGAGCGTGCTCGGCGGGAAATAGGCGCCCAAGGAGTGACGGCTTGAAAGCCGTCGTTCCTTGAAGAGAGATCGCGGATAGCCCAGTTTCCGTCGAGGGGACCCGGAATGAAATGCTCTTCAATCAGTGTCGCGCAGAGCAGTGCTTTCCTAACCGCGTTTGAGCTGCCGCCTACTGGCAGCGGCATGCTGGATGGATTGTGCTTTGCTGTTAAAGATGTAATCGATGTAGCAGGCTGGAAGACCGGTTGCGGCAATCCCACGTGGCGCGATTCGCATCCTCCCGCGATCGCAAATGCCGTGTGCGTTGAGCAACTCTTGCGGGCGGGCGCGCGCTGCGTCGGCAAAACCATTTCGGATGAACTGGCTTTCAGCCTTCTTGGTCAGAATCACTTTTACGGCACGCCTCTCAACCCACAGGCGGCTGATCGCGTGCCCGGTGGGTCGTCGAGTGGATCGGCTTCCGCCGTGGCTTGCGGTCTCGTGGATTTTGCTTTGGGAACGGACACGGGCGGCTCTACCCGCGTTCCTGCGAGCAATTGTGGGATCTGGGGCTTCCGGCCGTCGCACGGCTTTATATCACTCGCTGGAGTCAATCCATTGGCGCCGTCGTTTGACACTGTCGGCATCCTCGCGCAGAGCGCAGACGTGCTCGCAAGAGTGGGCCTCGTTTTGTTGACCTGCGCGCCGGTTCCCGCGAGTAAGCCCTGCAAAGTTCATTTGATCCACGAGGGTTTCGCGTTGGCCGATGCAGACGTGCAGCACGCGATGTTGGAGCCGGTGCGTCGGTTACGTGATTTCTTCGGCGAGCGAGTGCAGGAATTGTCGCTACGCGACTTGGCTGCGGATAAATCTGCGCGCAGCTTTGCGAGTTGGTCCGACACGTTCTGTGTGATTCAATGGGCTGAGATCAAGAGTTGCCTGGGTGCGTGGATCGCTGACGCAAAACCGGAGCTCGGCCCCGATGTAGCTGCCAGTTTTGAACTCGCGAACCAGCTCGATCGCCGATGTGTCGCCGAAGCATTGGAACGACGCGAACAATATTTTCGAAGTTTGCATGACTTTCTGGGACTGCACGATCTATTGTGCATTCCAACAACGCCCGCCCTCTCTCCCCGCAAAGGCGATGCACCCGCGCGCAGCTCGAGTGGCAGCGGGTACTATCCTCGCACGTCGGCAATGACGAGCGTTGGAGGCATTGGCCGGCTGCCGCAGGTGTCGCTTCCAGTAGCTCACGCCGGCGGTGTACCGGTGGGTTTGTCGCTGCTCGCAAGGCACGGGCAGGACACCTTGTTGCTGGAAGTGATGAAGAGCCTTGACCAGCAACAACTTTGTCACTGAAGCATCCGTAAAAACGGATTGTTCGCGGCTCCCGCCCGTTCATTCACGTGCGTAGCGCACAGCCGAGTGCCTGGATTGACACGATATTTAAGGGTCTTAACTTCCCCATCCACGACAAAAATGAACGCTTTTGCCTCTGGGAATGGGGATGGAAAAGAGTTCGCCTCACACGCGCCGGGTTATTGGTCCCGCGACGGCGGGACGCCGCAACTCTGGAACGACTGGAAATGGCAACTCAAAAACAGGGTCACTACCCTCGCGCAACTCGAGAAACACCTTACCCTTAATGAAGAGGAGCGCAGCGGCGTTTTGCTCTCGGGCGACAAGCTGGCGCTGGCGATCACGCCGCACTTTTTTAACCTGGTGCCGCCTAACAATCCGGAAGACCCAATCCGGCGTCAGATGATTCCACGAATCGAAGAGACGTGGACGTCCCCGTACGACATGGCAGACCCGTGCGGCGAGGATTCGCACATGCCGGTGCCGGGATTAGTCCATCGATATCCGGATCGTGTCCTGTTTTTGGTGACCGATCGTTGCGCGAGTTACTGCCGCTACTGCACCCGCAGCCGGGTAGTGAGCGGCGTAGGCGAACAGGAATTGCACACAAATTTCGAGGAGGCGTTTCGTTATCTCGAAAAACATACTGAAGTGCGCGACGTACTGTTAAGTGGCGGCGATGCTCTCATCTTCAGCGACGACAAAATCGACAAGCTGCTGTCGAGGCTGCGTGCGATTAAACACATCGAATTTGTCCGCATTGGCACGCGGGTTCCAATTTTTCTACCGCAACGCATTACGCCCGAATTATGCGCGGTGCTCTCGAAATATCATCCGCTCTGGATGAGTGTGCATGTCAATCATCCACGTGAACTGACTATCGAAGTGAAGGAAGCGCTCGAGCGTCTCGCAAATGCCGGCATTCCGCTCGGCAACCAGAGCGTGTTGCTCGCCGGTGTGAACGACGATCTCGAGACGATGAAAATTCTCGTGCACAAACTCCTGATATGCCGTGTGCGCCCTTATTACATTTACCAGTGCGATCTTATTAACGGCTCATCGCATCTGCGCACGTCGGTCGCGAAGGGCATCGAGATCATCGAAGGCCTGCGCGGTCACACCACGGGTTATGCTGTGCCGCAATTTGTCATCGACGCTCCCGGCGGCGGCGGGAAGGTGCCGATTAATCCTGGCTATATTCTCTATCACGACAACGAAAAAATCGTCATCCGCAATTACGAAGGCAAAATCTTCGAGTACCCAGAGCTTGGAAACGAGAACGTGCAGTTCGCGCCACAACGCGAATACCACGACGAATATCTGTACTCGTAATCGGTTGTCATTACCAGAGGAGATGTCTCGCCGTTGCCTCGTGGTGACTTTCTTCACGGCGCCGGCCTTGTAATTTCTTTTGCTACCGGCTGTTAGGTAAATTTTAAGCTTGCGTATTAAACATCGCGGCGTGTAAAGTCTCAAATCCCTCAAATCCCTTCGTTTTTCCCAACCAGCCTCCACCCTATGAACCAACGTTTAATATCCGAAATTGGCCGCACTCAGCGGCTTGAAATTATCAATTCCCTCAAGCGCACCAAAGGAATGTCCGTCAATGAGCTCGTCGACAAAATGAATATGAGCTACATGGGCATTAAACAGCATTGCATCACGCTACATCGCGATGGTTACCTCGACACCTGGCGGCGCCCGCAAAAAATGGGTCGACCGGAGATGGTCTATCGACTGACACGCCGGAGCCATGATCTTTTCCAGGCCGACAGCCATCAATTGACTCTCGATCTGTTGAAAGCGGCCGAGGAGATCTACGGAGCGAATGCGCCTGAGAAACTTCTTTATAGCATTTTCAAAAAGAAAACTGCGGCGGTCAAAGCCAAGGCAAAAGGCGAATCAGTCGCGGAGCGCGCCAAGTGGCTCGCTCACGTCCGCGATCAAGAAGGGCACATGTCCCAATTCATCACTGATAAGGACGGCCCCAAAATCCTTGAGTGTCATTCCCCTATCCTGAATCTGTTGGACCACTACCCGATCGTCGGTCGATTTGAACAGGAAATGTTCGAAGCCATTCTTGGCACCCGCGTACGCCGGCAGGTGACACGCAACTCGGGGCTATACGAGTGCGCGTTTCAGTTCGCGGGCTGAGCGGCATTTGAAAGAGTCGCGCGTCGGAAAACGGCCGTAGAGTCCGCTGTCTCATCGGACAGTGCCGAGTGCGCTGAGACAGCGCACGCTACAGCATTTGCTCTTTCGCTCGTTGTGAATCTCGGTTGATTGATCGGCATGGGGCGTCCGGCATTTCCATCCGTCGTCATCGAAAATGTGCAGCCGTTACTCGACGGTGGGCGCTATCCGATAAAGCGTATCGTAGGTGAAGATCTCGTCGTTGAAGCCGACATTTTTAAGGATGGACACGACGTGGTGGCAGCGGTTCTAAAGTGGCGCGTTCTCGGCAAACCTGCATGGCGGGAAACGCCAATGATTTTTGTCGACAATGATCGCTGGCGCGGCGTTTGCACGCTTTACGACGAGGACATTCATGAATACACCGTTGAAGCCTGGACAGACACCTTTCGGAGTTGGCAACAGGAGTTCATAAAAAAATTCGAGGGCGGCATTTCAGACCTTCGAAGCGAAGCACTGGAGGGCGCAGCGATAGTCGGGGCCGCAGCCGGGCAGGCGCGTGATCGAGCGGATCGGGAACGATTACTGGAGTTTTTCGAGCAAATCTCCACCTCCGCTAACTCAGAAATTTACGCGATCGCGCAGTCCGGCGAGCTGGAGGTGCTGATGGCGACGTATCCGGACCGATCGAATGCGGCGCAGTACGATCCGGCTCCGCGCGTTGTTGTCGATCGCTCGGCGGCGTTGTTCGGGGCGTGGTATGAATTCTTTCCCCGCTCAGCAGAAGGGCGCGGCGATCGCGGATCGACTTTCCGCGATTGCTTGCTCCGGGTGGACGACGCAAAAGCCATGGGCTTCGATGTCGTTTATTTTCCGCCGATCCATCCCATTGGTCACACCAACCGCAAGGGGCGGAACAATTCGATCACCTGCGAGCCGGATGATCCAGGGGTGCCGTGGGCGATCGGCAGCGAAGCCGGTGGGCATAAGGCGGTCGAGCCTGCGCTCGGAACGCTGGCCGATTTTGATTGGCTGCAAAAAGAGGTGCGCAAACGCGGGATGGAGATTGCGCTCGATTTCGCCATCAATTGCTCGCCCGATCATCCTTACGTCAAAGAACATCCCGATTGGTTCTACAAGCGGCCAGACGGCACGATCAAGTACGCGGAAAATCCGCCGAAAAAGTACGAGGACATTTATCCGTTAAACTTTCGCTGCGAAAACTGGCGCGAGCTGTGGGCCGAGATGAAGAGTATCGTGCTGTTTTGGGCCGAGCACGGTGTGCGCATTTTTCGCGTGGACAATCCGCACACCAAGCCAGTTGCTTTCTGGGAATATTTGATCAAAGGCGTCCGCGAAAAATATCCACACACAATTTTTCTATCCGAAGCATTCACCCGGCCAAAAATGATGAAGGCCCTCGCCAAAGCCGGCTTTAACCAGAGTTACACGTATTTTACATGGCGGAATTCAAAGCAGGAACTCATCGAATATTTCACGGAACTGACTCAAACTGAGATGAGCGAATATTTTCGTCCGAACCTCTGGGCAAACACGCCGGACATTCTGCCGTTTGTCCTTCAGGAGGGCGGGCGTCCCGCGTTCATGATTCGTGTTCTTTTGGCCGCGACGCTTTCCCCTCTTTACGGCATCTACAACGGCTACGAGCTGTGCGAGAATCAGGCGTTGCCCGGTCGCGAGGAGTATCTCGATTCTGAAAAATATCAGTTCAAGGAGCGCGACTGGAATGCGCCGGGAAATATCAAGGATTGGATTGCGCGACTAAACAAAATTCGGAAGCAAAACCGCGCGCTTCAGCTCTACACGAATTTGCGATTCTACCACGCCGAGAACGACGCCATTCTGTTTTACTGCAAAATGACCGCCGCGCGCGACAATATCATTCTCGTGGTGGTGAATCTCGATCCGTTCCGGAAACAGCATTCCTTTGTCGATGTTCCCATCGAACAGTTCGGGCAGATGGAAAGCGATGAGTATCGGGTAGTGGATTTACTAAGCGGCGCCACGTACACGTGGCGCGGTCGCCGCAATTACGTCGAGCTCGATCCGGCGATTCAACCGGCGCACATATTTCTGGTGCGCCGCTAAGCCGGCGGCAATGAGTTCGCTGAGGTGTGCGAAAGCAATTGGATCTCATGCTCGTGCTCGTAATCGTGATCGAGAGAAATCGAGCATGAGCACGATCATGAGTATGAGATTGGATAAAAATGAATTCGGTGCAAGGAAAGCGCAGGTTGTCAGAAACCCGCGAGCGTTATTTGTGTTTGATCTGCGTGCTGCATTTGCATCGGCTAATCGCTCCGCATATCATAACGAAATTTCTGGCATGAAGACTTGGGTCCTTCTGTTTGCCGCTCTGGCGAGCGCGTCACCTGTGGTTGCACAGGAACCTACGCCGCCACTGGTACCGCAGCACTCGCAGAGCATCATGGAGACGCTTTTCAAAGCCGGCCCCGTGATAATTCCGCTCCTCCTGCTGTCGATCTTTTTCGTGATGCTGGTGGTCGTTTACTTGATGACCATCCGGCGCGGGACGGTGGTTTCGAGCGGTTACATGGCGACGGCCGATGCGCTTTTGCGTAAACGCGATTATCTCGGATTGCTCGCTGTCTCAAATCGGCACGGAGAGGCCATCGCGCGGGTCGTGCAAAAGATGCTCGATTTTACGACGAAGAATCCGCACGCAGATTTCCAGCAGCTCCGCGAAATCGCCGAGACAGAGGGCACACGCGTCGCGGCCAGTCTGAACAACCGCGTCATTTACCTCGCGGACATAGGAATGATTGCGCCGCTGCTTGGCCTTTTAGGGACGGTGTTTGGAATTATCCATTCTTTCGGCGCGCTTGGAGCCGACATCGGATCGGCGCGTTACGTGGCGCTCTCCCGCGGAATCAGTGAGGCGCTTGTTAACACGGCTGCCGGGCTGGCGATCGGTATTCCAGCGATGATGTTCTACGCATTCTTTCGCGGCAGAGCGCAAAAACTCATATCGGAACTGGAAGCTGCTACCACGCATGTACTAGCTTTGCTTTCGTTGCAGTACGGCAAGCGCGCCGAGCGTACTCCGGTGCTGATCGAGGAGGAACTGTGATGCGGGATTCGATCCCAAACCCCGAATCGCGCATCGCGCATCTCGCTTCATGAACCTGCGTGGTCATGCGCCTTTGCATCATCCCGGTATTCAACTGGCGCCGTTGGTTGATGTGCTCTTGCTGCTGTTGATTTTTTTTCTGCTGACGTGGAACGCCGCGCGCAACGAGAACGAGCTTGACGTGAAGGTGCCGAAAGCGTCCGCTGCGAAGGAGAAAACTGCGCCGATAGGAGACGTTGTGGTCAACGTAAAAGCAGACGGCAACGTCGTGGTTAACCGCCGAACATTAACCGGCCCCGAGCTGACTGAACTGCTTAAGAGCCTGGTGCAATTGAACGCCGAGCAGTCTGTAGTGATCCGTGGCGACGAAGCGGGCGCGTACAAAAATATCGTCGGCGTACTGAACATTTGCACTGAAGCTGGAATAACCAACGTAGCCTTCGCGACAGCGAAATGAAAATAAGGCGCAGCGGTAGGGACGGCGCGCTGCGCTGTCCGGACGCCGCAGCGCGGCGTCGCTACCATTTTCTCGGGCTGGCGATGCTGCTCTGGTCAGCTAGCGTCGCCTCTGCTCAGGACGTGCGCCGTGCACGGCCAGTCGATGAACCGCCTGCACCTCGCGCCGCGCCTGCGCAAGAATCGGCCGACAAAACCTTGCGCTCGTTGGTGCAGGAGTTTTCAGGGACTCCAGCGAGTGAAACCGAGCGATCGGATCAGCGTCAGCTCGATTACGCCAACGCGCTCTTTACTCGCAAACTTTACGACTTGGCGATTCCAGAATACCAAAAATATCTCGACGACTATCCGGGACGTCCCGGTCGGGCGAACGCTTATTTCTCGCTTGGCGAGTGCTATCGAAATCTCAATCGCGTTTCGAGTGCTCGCACAAATTTGCAGAAAGTGCTCAACGATTACGGCGACAGCGAATTTGCCGCGCCTGCCGCGTATGCTCTCGCCGAGATCGCATTCGCGGACAAGGATTACGCGACGGCGCTTCCGCTGTTTCACCGTTCCGCCGGCAAATCAAAGGAGCCGGCGGTGGCGCTTTCCGCGCGTTATTTCGAAGCCCGTTGCCTTGAAGCTCTCGGACGCAAGGACGAAGCAGCAAATATTTATGCTGGAGTTGCCGAGTCCGGAAATCCAAATCCCTATCGCGAAGATGCGCGCGTGACTGCGGCATCGATCTTCGCAGCGCGCGGACGAAAAGTCGATGCGCTAAAGCAATACGAAGCGCTGGCGAATGAAGCACAAAAACCGGCTTTGAAAGCGGAGTCAGCCGTCCGCGGAGGCATGATCGCACTCGAGCTCATCCAGGCGGACAAAGGCAAACTCGACAAGTCGATGGTCGATAGAGCTACTGCGTTATTGCAAAAAGGCCGCACCATGCCCGAGGCGGGAAAATTCCGGGCGATCGCACAAGTCGGTTTGCGCCGATTGCAATACCAGACTGGCCAATACGCACAGTTACTGGCCGACTACAAAAAGGAACTGGGGACGCTTCCCGAGGCCGCACAGGCCGAGGTGTTACTGCTCGCAGCAAACAGCGAGCGGCAGCTCGGGCATTCAAAGGAAGCTGAAGCGCTTTATCGCGACATTATCGCGAAGTATCCAGATCGCGAAGAAGCAAAGGACGCTGCTTATCAACGCCTGATCAACGTTTATAACACGGACCCTTCAGCCTTGAACGCCGCAGTGGACGAATTCCTGGCAACCAATCCCACAGGCGAGCGCGCCGATCAGGCGAAGTTGTTAAAGGCCGAAGCACTTTACAAGCAGCAGAATTACACAGAGGCAGCGTCAATTTACGGAGAATTACGCGGATCTCAGCTTTCTCCAAAGCTGCGTGCCGAAGCGGCGTATAAACTTGGCTTGTGCCACGTGCAAACGAAGAACGTTACCGGCGTGATCGAAGCTTTTACGTATTACATTCAGACGTTCCCGGATAGTCCGGAAATTCCCGCAGCCATGGGTCAACGCGCGTTGGCATACGAGCAGAGCAAGAACTACACCGCCGCGCTCAACGAGTTAAACATAATCATCGCCAAGTATCCCAAAGCGCGGGAGCGCGAAGCGACCTTGCAACTAAAAGCTCTGATCCTGGGCCAACAGGAAAATACCAAGGGCATGGTCGACACGTTTCGCCAGCTGCTGAAGGAGTTCCCCAAGAGTTCTGTGGCGGCGCAGGCGCAATATTATATCGGCAAAGCTGCGTTCGAGGCGAAGGACTATAAGACTGCCCTGACTGCCCTTAACACCGCGCGGCAACTGAACAAGGAGCAGTATTACAATCTGGCGTCGCTTCGGATCATCCTGTGTCAGTTTTATTTGAAGGATCAGGCCGCGCTTACAAAGGAAGTCAACGATTTCATGGCGAGTAGCCCGAGCGCAAACGTGCCGCCGGAAGTTCTCGAGTGGCTCGGCATTCAGTATTACAACGAGAAAAATTTCCAGGCCGCAGAAAAATATCTTAGCGCCCTTCGTAAGGTCGACAACCCTGGCAAGGTTAAGCCCGATTACTTGTTTTACCTCGGCGACGCAGCCACGAAGCTAAAAAATATGGCTGAAGCCGAGGAGGCGTTCAGCAAATATTTGCAGACTGCCAAAGACCCGGCTGGAAAAGCGAAGGTGTTACTCGCGCTTGGCGCAGTTAAGATCAGCGCTCACAAACCCGACGACGCTCAGAAGATCGCCGAAGAAATCATGGTCCTGCAACCCGAGGGCCGGGTAAATGCGGAAGCGCGCCTGCTGGCAGGCGAAGTCCAGCTCGAGCGCGGAAACTTCGACGACGCCGGCAAAGCGTTCAAAGGCGTCGCTCTGCTTTACGACGATCCAGCCATAACTCCGCGCGCATTGAACAAAGCCGCGCTGGCGTATCGCCAAGCCGGCAAAGCCGAAGAAGCCGATCGCCTCTCGCGCGAGCTACGCGAGCGCTACCCGAATTACGCCGGCGGCTAGATAGCAAGGAGTGACGCCTGCCAAACCGTCACTTTCTGCAGTGGACGGCTCCCAAGCCGTCATTCCCTGGAAACAATTGCGATTCCCCAGGGGCCGTCGCCGACTTTGATCCGGCGCAATTCTTTGCGCGATTTGAGATCGACAACGGAGACATCGTTGGATGCGCCGTTGGCGGTATAGAGCTTTGATCCACTGGGATCGAGTGCAATGCCCCAGACGCGGTTTCCGACGGAAATTGTGGTCGCTACTTCGTTCTTTTGGGTGTCGATGACGGCAACGGCGTTTCCGCGACCTGTGGAGACGTAAAGCTCTTTTCCATCCTGGGAAACTGCAGTGCCCATCGGCAGCGAGCCAGTAGGCAATTGGATTTTTGACAATAATTTGTGCGACTTCGCATCGATCACGGCGACGTATCCGCCGTTCTCGCATGCGACGTACGCGCGTGAGCCGTCCGACGGGAATGCAACGGAACGCGGGCGTCCTCCGGTGTCGATTTTTGCTATTACTCGCTGTGCGTCTGGATCGATCGCGAACACTTCGCCTTTTTCTTCACAGGTCACGTATACTTCGCCACTCTCCGGATTTACGCCCACTCCTTCCGGCTCATCCGACACGTTTATTTTCCCACGAGATTGCCCTGAACCGAGATCGATGATCGAAGCGCTGGCGTCGTCCTCGTTCGCGATGAAGGCAAATTTTCCATCTTTGCTGATTGCGAATTGCTCAGGGTCTGAGCCGACATGCCAGCGATCGATCAACTTGCGCGCTGCCGGATCGATTACGCCGAGACCGTCAGCGGTTTTGTCCGCAGACGCACGATTTCCGTCGATGCCGGGCGCCATTCGTGGTGAACCGCTCAGCGTTACGAACAGTCGCCTTCCATCCGGTGCGGCGTGAATCCCGCGTGGCCGTTTGCCGACGCGAAAAGTCGCAACCATTTCGTCCGTCGCACCGTCAATCACTGTGACGTCGTCCGAGTGTTCATTGCTGACGAAAACGAGATAGCTCGGCGATTCCGCATTCACCACGATCGCGCCTGCCACAAGGACGCAAAAGACAAAAAAGGAACGCATGGGTGACGCGTTACATCTCAATGCTGTACTGATCAACCCCTTTCACAGCGAGCTTGCTCGCTGATGACAAGCGTTGGACTTTTGTCCATGCAAACACATGACAAGCTCTTTATTCCCGGCCCCGTCGAAGTGTCCGAAAAAACCTGGGCGGCGTTCACGCTGCCGTTGATTGGGCATCGGAGCGAAGATTTTAAGAATCTTTACTCTGCGATTCATCCGGGGCTTCAGAGATTGTTCGGAACAAAACAGCCCGTGTTCCTTTCAACCTCCTCGGCGTGGGGTGTGATGGAAGCTTCAATCCGGAACCTGGGTGATCGCGGCGTGCTTTGCTGCATGTGCGGCGCGTTCTCGGATAAATGGTTTGATGTTGCAAAGCGCTCCGGAAAAAATGCCGAGGCGCTCCAGGTCGATTGGGGAAAACACATTGATCCGAAAGCTGTCGACCGGCAATTAGCGACTGGAAAGTTCGATACGGTCACGTTGACGCACAGCGAAACCTCAACTGGTGTGATGAATCCGCTGGAGGAAATCTGCTCTGTTCTCGCGAAGTATCCCAATGTCGCGCTCATCGTCGATACGGTCTCGTCTTTCTCCGGTGTGAAAATCGACATGGACGCGCTCGGGATCGACGTGATGCTCACTGGCGCGCAAAAAGCGCTGGCGTTGCCGCCGGGCTTTGCGCTGTTCGCCGTTTCGGAGAAAGCGTTCGCACGCGCCGAAAAGATTCCGAACCGTGGATTTTATTTTGATTTCCTGGAGTTCAAAAAGGAGCAAGCGCAGTGGATGACGCCGAGCACGCCCAGCATCGGACACATACATGCGCTGCAATTCAAGCTTGAAGAAATTTTTGAAGAAGGTCTGGAGGCGCGCTTTGCTCGACACGCTCGCACGAACGCGCTGGTGCACGATTGGGTGCGCCGCACGGGATTTGATTTCTTCGCCGAGGAAGGATTCCGATCAAAAACACTGACCTGCGTGAAAAACAACAAAGGCATCGACGTGCTGGAGTTCGCAAGAAAACTTCGGGAGAAGCATCATTTGGTGATCGATCCCGGTTACGGGAAAATTCGCGGCCAAACTTTTCGCCTCTCAAACATGGGAGACGAAACGGAGGAAACCGTCTCGCATTTATTGGCGTGTCTGGATGACGTTCCGTAGCGGCGCCCCTCACCTCAGTCCTCCCCCCACAAAATGGGGAGAGGCGGAGCGCTTGAGCTCATCGTGTTGAAGGTTACGCGCCAGTGCATGATTGATCGCCTCGCCCTTTGGCAAAAGGAGAGGATTAAGGTAAGGGATTGTTTTCGAAACGCATCGGGGACCCCGGTGATTCAGCGCCGAGAAACATCTGGTGGTTAGCACGCGTGATTTTGCTCACGCAGCATCACCACGTAGCTTCATTAACGGTCTATGCCAGTGATTGAAGCTTCCCAATTGACGAAGGTCTACCGCACTTACCGCAAGGAGCGCGGACTCTGGGGGTCGATCAAAGGGTTGTTCAGACGGCGTTACGACGAAACGCGAGCGGCAGACCAGGTCTCCTTTCAAATCGAGGAAGGCGAGTTTGTCGGATTCCTCGGTCCGAACGGCGCGGGTAAAACCACTGTGCTCAAAATGCTCTCCGGATTGCTGAACCCAACATCGGGTGATGCCCGCGTGCTTGGTTTTGTTCCATGGGAAAGGCGCAACGAAATGAAGCGCCAGTTCAGTTTGCTCATGGGACAAAAGAATGCGCTGTGGTGGGACCTGCCCGCGCAGGAATCGCTTGAACTCAACCGCGCGATTTATGGGATCGACCGCGAGAGGTTTGAAAAGGTCGTAAACGGATTATCGGAACTCCTGGAAGTGCGAGACAAAATGAACGTGATGGTGCGCGAACTGTCCCTGGGCGAACGCATGAAGATGGAACTCATTGCTGCGCTCATTCACCAGCCGCGCGTGCTTTTTCTCGATGAACCGACGATCGGGCTGGATGTGGTCAGTCAAAAGCGCGTCCGCGAATTTCTGCGTATCTACAATGAGCAACATCACATCGTGACGCTGCTTACCAGCCATTACATGCAAGATATCGAAGAGTTGTGCCATCGGGTTCTGGTGATCGATCACGGCAAAATCTTCTTTGACGGACCGCTAGAAGAGATCGTCGATCGGTTTTCAGGATACAAAATTCTGAGTCTAACCTTTGAAAAAGAAGCAACGCGTGATCTTTCGCGCTTTGGTGAAGTGACCGAACAAACGCCGGTTTCGGTGCAGCTAAAAGTTCCGCGCGCAAAAGTCACGGAAACCTGCCGGGAACTTCTTGAGGCATGTGATGTTAGCGACATCAACGTCCAAGAGGTGCCCGTCGAAGAGGTAATTCGGCAGCTGTTCGGCGAACGACACGAGCAGCATGAGGCGGCCAGTCTCGCAGCGGCAGAAGCGGCGCAGGTGGGTTAGAGTAGCGTGAGCCTCTGGCTTGCGAGAGACGCAAGCGGGACGGATCCGCTACTTCAATGCAAAACTCGGCAGGATGCTCTTTTCCATCGCTTCGGCAAAAGTTGGATACTGCGGCGTCCACCCCAGGCGACGCAGCTTTGCGTTGCTAACACGTTTGTTGCTATTCCCGCGTTTGCGCTGCTCTTGCTCCAATTTGCCGATGGGCGGCAGCGGCCGATTCAACCTCTGCGCCAGCCAGCGGTAACATTCGCTT
>QHNQ01000149.1 GCA_003218135.1 Verrucomicrobiota bacterium | reverse complement strand
ACCAGGTTGATTGTCGCGCAGTTATTTGGGATCACGGCAACACACCAACAGACCTCAACGATCTCAAAGGCAGCTATTCTGCCTTTCTCGCACTCGCGAAAGATATAAATAATAAGGGAGAGATTACCGGCAGAGCTTTCGACCCAACTACCGGCGCGTTAATTGCATATTTGGCGGTACCCGTCAGCGGCCATTAGCAAAGGAAAAAACAAGACGGCTTTTCTCACCAGCTACGCAGCGTTGTCTGCGAAAAGCACGAAATGCCGGATGGCGATCGATAAGTCCGCCATCCGGCATTTGCTTGTCGGAGCGTCGCTACTTTGTTGCTACTTCTTGCTTTTTTTCAGCCATCGCGAGAACACCCGCTGCGCCTTTGCAATCCGCTCCGCCTGAGCCTTTCGCTCAGGCTCAGCTGGAATTTCGAACAACTTTCGAATCATGGCGTCTCGTGCTGCTCTTAACTGATGCAGCCAGCGCGGAGTCCTAAAGGACGGTGGCGCTTTATGGGCAATTTGTAGCGGAGCCTCGGTGATCGAACCGGACGTTCTCATAATGCCCGCAACACCGCCACCACCTTTGACGTTCTTTTGTGGCTGCAGGTCACGAGCTTTGACGTGTCCCTTCTTCGTTCGAGGCCAGACGGAGCGGACCACATTGATATTGACATCTTTGTCTTGCATACTTGCACTCCGCCGCCCCGATACGGGTCTAATAAAAACCTATGCCTTGGGTCAAGACAATTTCTTAACGTGTGTATCGACAATCCAGATTGCTCGTTCTTCACGAGATTGCTGACGCGCATCGCGACGGAAAGCGTTTCGTTGTGCGTGCGTAGGAAAAGCTAACCGCGTCTCTGGAACCGGAAGCGGCAGCGCTCGGCTTGCGGCCCGAGCCCATCTGTGGTGGATTAGTATTACGATTAAAGGAGTGAAACAACACGAAGTCACCGTTCCTCAAATCGGTCTCATCGCGGGCACGCGTGCAATGCTGGGCGCCGGCATCGCGCTGTTGCTTTCTGAAAAGCTGAGCGGTGAGCAGAGGCGAGCGATCGGCTGGACGTTGGTCGCCGTCGGTGCGTTAACGACGATACCACTTGCGCTGCAATTGTTGAGTGACGACGATTGAAGGCGTTTCGTTGTGCGAGCTGATGAAAAGCTGACGCGTTTCTCGAACTTTGCGTTGCTGATTGCGTTTGGCTCACTGTACGAGAGGCGACCAAAGGGCAACACATCGAAAATCAGATCAACGCCGCGCGCTGATCTCAGCGGGCAACGGGAATCGAACCCGCATGGCCAGCTTGGAAGGCTGGAACTTTACCATTAAGCTATGCCCGCATCGGGACAGTGAATAGTGACAAGTGACGAGTGAATGTCAAAGCGGCGAAGATCTCACTGGATTGGGACGTAGGAGGCAGCAGTCGCGCCACCTTAGGTTAAACCTATTTTTCAAATGCGCTGGCGACCAGGGTGGCGTTGTGCCCGCCGAAGCCAAATGAGTTATTGAGCGCAATGCGTACTTTCCTCTCGCGTGCGGCGTTTGGCGTGTAATCGAGGTCGCATTCTTCGCCCGGATTTTCCAAATTAATCGTTGGGGGAATGACGCAATCTCGAATAGCAAGCGCACACGCAGCCATCTCGACTCCACCTGCGCCTCCCAGCAAATGGCCGGTCATCGATTTGGTAGAACTGATGGCGACTTTGTAGGCCTGTTCGCCAAATACCTGCTTGATCGCGCGCGTCTCGCATATGTCGCCGATGGCCGTGGAAGTCGCATGGGCGTTGATGTAATCAACCTGATCCGGTGATATTCGGGCATGCTCCAGCGCAAATTGCATTGCGCGCGCCGCGCCCTCGCCATCTGGCGGCGGCGCAGTCATATGATACGCATCGGCCGAGAGGCCGTATCCTGTGATTTCACAATAGATTTTCGCACCGCGTGCTTTGGCGTGCTCCAGTTCCTCCACCACGACAACGCCCGCGCCTTCGCTCATCACAAAACCATCGCGGTCGCGATCGAACGGGCGCGAGGCGCGCTCGGGTTCGTCGTTCCGCGTACTGAGCGCTTTCATAGCCGAAAATCCCGCGAGACCGATTTCGACGATGGATGCCTCCGAACCGCCGGCGAGGAACAGATCGGCATCGCCGGATTTGATAATGCGCCAGGATTCGCCGATCGCGTTGTTCGACGTCGCGCAAGCGGTGACAATACACAAATTGGGTCCACGCAGATTGAACTCCATCGAGATGAAGCCGCTAGCCATGTTGCTGATGAGCATCGGAATCGTAAATGGTGAATTTCGCGACGGTCCTTTCGTCAACAAAATCGTCAATTGATCCTGGAGCGTTTTTAGTCCACCGATTCCGGTGCTAACGATGACGCCGAAGCGATCACGTTGTTCGAGATTTTCCATGTCAATCCCGCTATCGGTGACGGCCATTTTCGCTGCCGCCATTGCAAGCTGCGTAAATCGATCCGTGCGGCGAACGTCCTTTGGATTTTTGAAGAATGGTTTGGGATCGAAATCGCGAACTTGCCCACCGATTTTGCAATCGTATCCGGCAGTATCGAACGCATCGATTGCGCGAATGCCGCTGACCCCGTTCTTAAGATTGGACCAAAATGTTTCGATGTCATTGCCAACCGGCGTGACAACACCGAGACCAGTTATAACGACTCTGCGATCGTTGTTCATTTAGGATTGAACGATTTCGTGATTCGATTCAAGCGTGAAACGGTTCAACGATGTTGCGCAAGGTCAATCGTTAAATCTCTAAATCACCGAATCGCTGAATCGTCTTAGCTCTTTCCCATTCCGACGCTTTGAACGGTTTGGAAAAGTTTGCCTTCGGTTCTAATCGAAGGGGCAATAATAATCTCCGTTTGCTGAAATTCGGCAATGTCGCGCGCGCCGACGTTTCCCATGCAAGTGGTGATGGCCCCAACCAGGTTTTGACTGCCATCGTCGACTTCTGCCGGACCAAACAGAATCTGTTTCAGCGAGCCAGTCGAGCCCACCCTAATGCGCGTCCCTCGGGGAAGATTCGCGTGCGGCGTTGCCATGCCCCAATGGTAACCCCGGCCTGGCGCTTCGTGCGCTTTCGCAAACGCGCTTCCAACCATCACCGCGTCGGCGCCGCAGGCCAATGCCTTGCAAACGTCGCCGCCTCTACTCATTCCGCCATCCGTGATGATTGGCACGTAGCGAGATGTTTTTTTGAAGTAAGCGTCACGCGCTGCTGCGCAATCGACGGTCGCGGTCACCTGCGGAACACCGAGTCCCAAGACGCCACGTGACGTACAAGCCGCTCCGGGACCGACGCCGACCAAAACCGCAGCCGGCCCACACTCCATAATCTCCAGCGTCACGTCGTAGCCGACCGTGTTTCCAACAATTACCGGAATGCTCATTTCACGGCAAAACTTTTCCAAATCGAGCGACTTGTACTCCGACGAAATATGCCGCACCGTGGAAACCGTGCTCTGCACCACGAAAACATCCGCACCGGCCTCTTCCGCGATCCTGCCAAATTCTGCGGCGCGCTGGGGAATGGAACTGACCGCTGCCAAGACACCGCTATCTTTGATCTGACGAACACGCGCCGCAATCAGGTCCTCCTGGACGGGTTCCTGGTAAATTCGCTGCAGCAGCGCAGTAATTTCGGATTTATTGGCATCGACGATTTTTTGCAGCACTTCCTGCGGGTTTTTGTACCGCGTCTGTACGCCTTCGAGATTCAGAACGGCTAGTCCACCCAGTTTGTTCATTCCGATGGCGAAACGCACATCGACGACTCCATCCATGGCACTGGCAAGGATCGGAATCTTCAGCTCAAGCGGCTCGGCCTCTTTGCGCGGCAAACGAAACATGATATCGACTTCATTGGGATTAATTGTGACGCGCCCGGGTACGAGCGCGATTTCGTCAAACCCGTAGGTCACACGCGCCTTCCGGTTTCGGCCTATCCACATGCCCATATTAAATTCGCTCCATCCTAAATCGTTCGTTCAGACTTCCGCAGTGCGGACACCGGGGAAGCAGCGCGTCCGTTCGATCCTCAAATTCGAACGCGCAAATCGCGCAACGCAACCGGTGCTGCAAAGCCCGCTGCTCGCGTCGCCGGCGATTCCATTCTCCAACTATCCAGAAGAGGAAAACTGCTGCAAGAAAAAGCAGCAGATAAATCGTTACCAAAGTAGCAAGACTGACGCGAATCACGGCTTAACACCTCCTGATGGCGACTGCGGCCGCGCGATATCACTGCCCCACTGAATTGTTGCGGTTCCCCAAGCCAGAAACGAATCGGGTTTGCCAGCGTTTGCAATGTTTTGGGGGAACCGGCACCGCACCAAATACGACCGGGCTTGTTCGTCCAATGCCGTGTCACCTGACGAGTTAAGCGGTAAACAATATCGAATTTCTCCAAGCTTGTTAACGGCCACCCAAAAGCGGACTGTCTGAGGCGTCCCTTCATTCGAGGCGAAATTCAGCTCCGGAAGGGTCGGAGCGCCAAAAACCACAAACTCGTTCGAGAACGAAACGGATGTTGCCACAACGCGTGTCGGGGAGGCGGATTGCTGACGAACAATTCGTACCACGCCAGGCGGATTGCAACTTGGGATGCGTAGGTCGCGTTGCAAAGATGGAACATCCTTCAAAGTCAGTTCTATGGACAAATACGATGGCACATGCTCAGTCTTTGGCAGGGACCGGAGCGTTGCATCCGGCGGACGACGAGTTGTGAAGGCAAGCGCAGGATCTTCCGCATCAATCCAGCGAAGCAGTGTTCGACCTTCTTCGGAATCAGGGGTTATCAATGAGACACGCGCCGGCGGCGGCAGAAGCGCGACCGTTGGCGGATAAACAATTTGAAAAATGTAAAAACAGAGCGCGTGCCCAACGAACGAAAGCGCCAAAAAAATTGTAATCGCTACCTTGCGACCCCGCGGCGAATCCCAGTCAAAAAGAAGTGTTTCAGTGACGCTGTCGAGGGTGAGGCTGTTCATCGAAGCGGAGTCGCAGCCAGCGCAACTGCAGTGACGCCGTGTTCAAGCGCAGCGTTTGCTACTTCGGCAACCGTTTCGTAGGAAGTTGAACGATCGGCCTTGATAATAATTGATTGGTCGTTGCGCTTGGCTGCATCCAGTAATGGCCCGAGTTGTTCCATGGTGACTCTCTGGTCTCGGAAATAAATGGCCGGAACTGCGCCGCCCGTGATGCTAATGATTTGCCGGTTAGCCAGGGGACCGAGTGTAAAGCGCGAGAAGGGCATCGAAATCGAGATGCCTTGTTGCAGAATAAAATTCGAACTCAATAACAGAAAGAAAACGAGCAGGAATGCCAGATCCACCAGCGTCACGAGCACAAGCCAGCCGAAATTAAAATTTATCGTGCGGCTAAGCTTCATGAGGCGCTGCAGGTTTGTCGATTTAGTGGAATCGCCTGTCTAGGAATCAAACTGCGCTTCCGATCGAATGGCCTCTTCAGGTTGGAAGCTGATGATGCCACCGATGGGGCGACTCTCAGTTAACATGTGCACGATCTCAATCCCGGCACGTTCCATATCATGAAGCATCGTATTCACGCGCGAAGATAGATAACTATAGGCAACAAAAGTGGGAGTCGCTACGACCAGACCTGCTGCGGTGGTCAATAAGCTCTTATAAACACCGCCGGAAAGTTCAGTTACTGTCGCATAACCTCCACTTGAAGCGATTGTCCCGAAGGCGTCGATCATTCCTGTTACAGTCCCAAGCAACCCGAGCAACGGTGTCAGGAACGCGATCGTAGCAAGTACGGGAAGAAACCGCTCGAGCTTTGGTACCTCAAGCTGGGCGGCTTCTTGCGCGATATCGCGCAACTCAGCCCGGGGCGCGTCGTGCCGGATGATCGCGGCGTGAATTACCCGTGCCACAGGGCCGGGTGTCCCAGCCGATTCGTGGAGCGCCTCAGCGAAATTGCGACGACGGATAAGATTCGATAATCCCTTCAAGAACTCGCCCACATGAATTGTAGCGCGGTGCAAGTAAAAGAGGCGTTCCGCGAAAACAGCAATCGAGATGATACTGCAACCGAGGATTGGCCACATCAACAATCCGCCCTTTTGGATGTAATCAATCACGCCCGTTTTTGTAACGCTCTTTCCCCAATGTGGCAAGCCAACAAGCGAATGAGATTTCGTGGCCCATCAGTAGCAACGATGAACTTTTTCGTTCGCTCTCAACCGGAGAAGTTATCGCCGAGCTTTCTCGCGCGGTTTCGGCGACGGAGACGGACGAGTGCTCGCCGCGCCCGTGCGTTCGACCAATTTTCCGGATGCATCGAAAATGGAATAACCAGTCTGCTTGCCGGACGAATCATAACTGTAAACGATTCTATGGAGAAGAGTGCCGTCTTGCGCACTTTGGGTTTCTTCGAGTATGCGACCCATATCGTCGTACTTGTAGCGACTCCTGAGCCTAAGCCGCCCATCAGGCCCGGAAATTTCGGCGCTGGAAAAATGGCCAGCGTTGTCGAGTTCATAACGAATGGTTTCGCGGGTTTTGCCATCTGGGCCGGTGGTCGTCGCCACAGCCTTGTGCTGTGCATTGTCGAAATTGTAAACGGTGCGTGAGCCATCAGGGTGCATCGATACGGTCACACGTACAGCATCGGTGCCACTTTGCTCTGGAGACTGGGTGAATCCGATGGCGGCGCCGCCGCAGAGAAGCGTGCACAGAAGCGCCAGCCTGAGGCGGACAAGTTTCATGACGTGGAGGATCTTACGGTGAAGGCGGCTGGGTGCAATAAAGCTGAAAATTTTTATTGACCGCCTGTTGTTAAGGTGGTTAAAAGTGGTGTCAAGTGGAGTAAAATGGACGATTGCTCCACCTGATCAATGGACCCCGATTCCCAACCCGAACGTTTGTATGCCGGAGAGTTCCGGCATTCGATCGACAATAAAAATCGGATCACTATTCCTTCTCGCTGGCGACGCGGTCGCCCTGAAGATTTCATCCTTTTGCCTGAGGCGACTCATCAATTTCTCATCGTTATGTCGCCGACAGAGTTTGGGAAAACGAGTTCGGCTACGGAAGCAAATCAAACAGTTTCCGCGCGTGATCGCCGCATTTTCCTGCGCCAACTGCATTCCCGCGCTCAGCATGCAGGCGCGGACCGGCAAGGTCGGCTCGTATTGCCGGAAGAGCTTTGCCGAAAGCTTGGTTTAAAAGGCGAAGTGGCTCTTGTAGGTGGCCAGGGCCGTTTCGAGATTTGGAATTTGCAACGCTGGAAACGGGCGCATGAGGAGCAAACGCCCACTTATCAGCATGTCGCAAGTGCAATTGGTTTATAAATCGATGTTCAGTCAAAACGTCATCAGCGCAGTGTGGTGCGAGCCGCCCGCCTGGCTCGCACTTAACGCGCGAGCTGCCGATGATGAGGCGGATTCGACAGAAGATCCGGTGTATCACCGTCCAGTTTTGCAGCCGGAAGTGCTGAGGTTACTTAAACCAAAATCGGGTTCGCTCATTGTAGATGCAACATGTGGCGGTGGTGGCCACACCGAAGCGCTATTGGAAAGCGGCGCTGACGTTCTGGCTCTTGATCAGGACCCTGACGCAGTCCAGCACGTCACCGAACAGCTGGCACATTTCGGTCGCCGCGTCATTGTGCGGCAAGCAAATTTCAGGCACGCAGGCTGTGTTCTCGATGAACTCGGCATTCGCACGGTCGGCGGCATCCTCCTTGATCTTGGTGTTTCTTCGCGCCAACTCGAAAATGCCGCGCGCGGTTTCAGCTTTGTGCGAAACGGCCCCCTCGACATGCGGATGGATCCGACGACAAGCCTCACTGCTGCCACCATCGTAAACCAGTACAGTGAAGAGCAGTTGACTCAGCTCTTTCGTGAACTGGGTGAGGAACCGGCCGCGCGCAGGATTGCGAGCTTGATCGTCAAAATGCGCAAGACTTCGCCGTTTCGCGAAACTCTGCCGCTGGCACGAGCGATCGAGAAGTTAATCGGACGACACGGCCGCCAGCATCCAGCCACCCAGGTTTTTCAAGCGCTGCGGATGGAAGTAAATGATGAGCTTGGCGCGCTTGAACAAGGGTTACGCGTTTTAGTCGCACGCCTGGCGCCCGGCGCCCGCATCGCCGTGATCAGTTTTCACTCGTTGGAGGATCGCATCGTAAAGAATTTTTTCCGCGATCACGCCCGGGAATGGCTCGACAAGCCGGAATGGCCGGCACCACAGCACAACCCCGATTACGACCTCAAATTGGTGACGCCGAAACCGACGGAGCCGTCTGATGACGAACAGCGCGCAAATCCGCGCTCGCGTAGCGCAAAGCTGCGCGTTGCGGAGAAGATCAAATGAACCGCTCGCGTCGACAAAAGTGTAACGAGGTCAATGCGGCATCGCTGGCGCGCTGGATTGTGATGACTGCATTTTTGGCATTGGCGGGATTGGGCTACGTCTATTTAACACTGCAACTCTATCATCTCGGCGAGCGCAGAAAGGCAATCGAGAGCGAGCTTGTCAGCCTGCGCACTCAAAACGACATAGCCAGCGCGCAGATCGCGGCTTTCACGTCACGCTCGGCGCTGCAACGCCGCCTAAAAGAAGGCTACCTGAAAATGATCCCTATTTCTGAGGCAAACATAGTGCGCCTAACGATTCCTCCCCGATCAGCCGATGAAGATGAGATCCAGCCCGTAATCAACCCGTCAGCTGCAAGATGAATCCAAACAGCCGTAACCGTTGCGTGTTGGTTTGCGCTGCTTTTATCGCACTCTTCAGCATCTTTTCATTTCGTCTGATTTATCTGCAGGCGATAAAGCACGACGAATACGCCGGTCTTGCCGCTGAAAAGCACGTTTACAAGCAAATCATTTACGCAGAGCGCGGCGTGATTCTCGACGCCAATCAGGAAGTTCTCGCGCACAACATCCCAGTAGAAACGATAGTGGCCGACGCCAGCCATCTCAACAACTGGGAAGCGGTCATTGCTCTCCTACACAACGAGCTTGGTATTCCGCCCGCGCAGCTTACAGAAAAATTAAACAGCGGACGCCGCTACATCGTAATTAAGCGTGGAGTGTCTGGCCACGCAGCAAGCGCGCTGCGTGAAAAACTTCGTTCCGGGAATCTCCGCGGAATTTATTTCGAACATGATTCCACGCGCATTTACCCAAACGGATCGATGCTTTGTCACGTCATTGGATTTACCGACTTTGACCATCACGGTATCCAAGGCGTGGAAGCCTCGATGGAGCAGTATCTTCATGGGCAGGACGGATATCGTTTCATCGAACACAATCGCGCGGGCCAGGAGATCGTGCCTTATCGCGGGCAGGAACGGCCTCCGCGCGACGGCTACCAAGTCCATCTGACGGTCGATCTTGGTTTGCAGAACATTGTCGAAAACGAAATCGACGCGGCAATGCAGCAATATTCGCCTCAAAAAGCCACCATTATTCTCATGCGGCCCCAGACAGGAGAAATCCTGGCGATGGCCAATCGGCCGCACTTTGATCTAAACCTCCGCTCGGAGGCCAAGCCTGAGCAAATGAAAAACCGGGCCATCATCGACATGATGGAACCGGGCTCAACCTTCAAGATCGTCGCCGCCGCCGCTGCTCTTAATGAACGCAAGCTGCGACCCGATTCGTCGATTTTTTGTGAGAACGGTCTTTGGAATTTCGGCGGCGCCGCGCTGCACGATCATCGCGCGTTTTCGTATCTGAGTGTGCGCGACATTCTTATCAAATCGAGCAACATCGGAGCGGCCAAACTCGCACTCATTGTCGGCGAACAAAAATTTTACGAGTACATTCGACGCTTCGGATTTGGCGAGCGCACAGGAATTGAATTGCCCGGCGAGATTAACGGGCTCATTCGGCCTCCGCAATCCTGGAGCAAAATCTCCATCACTCGTATTCCGATGGGACACGAGATCGGGGTGACTCCGTTGCAAATGACCGTCGCAATGGCGACGATCGCCAACGGCGGCAAACTAATCATGCCACGCATCGTGAAATCGATTACGACAGCGGAAGGCAAGACGATCAGTTCGTTTTCCCCGATCATGCTACGCCAGGTCGTTTCGTCTGAAACCGCGAAAGAAATTGGTGATGCGCTGCGCGGCGTGGTAAGCGATAGTGGGACCGCGGCCGCTGCCGCTGTGCCTGGCTTTACCATTGCTGGAAAAACGGGAACCGCGCAGAAGGTTGATCCGCGAGGCGGATATGAACAGGGAAAGTATGTCGTTTCTTTCGCCGGCTATCTGCCCGCTGACCATCCCGAATTTGTCGGTCTAGTGGTGCTCGATGACGCACATACGAGCAAACCGGAGTTGAATTACGGTGGGCTTGTCGCAGGGCCGATCTTTTCGCGTCTGGCGGAGAAAGCCGCCCGCTATTTGGATCTTGAGCCGCATGAGGAGATTCGCAAAGCGATTCCCCTGCAGCGCGTCGAAAAACCGCCGCCGGCAGAGCGAGTTCGCAAAACTGCGTCGGCGGAACGAGTCGCCTTAACCAATGCGTCGCGCCATTGAACGCCACGCCCCAACTCGCCGCAGCGAATCCGTCCTGTGGTGGATGTATTAAAGCCTTATGCAGCTCAAGTCTTTTCTCGACGCGACTCCAGTTCGCCAGGTCATCGGCCCACTTGATCGCCAGGTGGAAAATATCGCGTATGACTCGCGGCGAGTGCAAAGGCACACCATGTTCGTGGCGTTACGGGGCGAAAAGACCGACGGACATCAATTCATCGGTCAAGCCATCGACAAAGGCGCATCGGTGATTGTTGCTGAACGAGAGCAGAAAGATCCGCGCGTCACGTGTCTGGTTGTTGAGAACACGCGTACCGCGCTTGCTGATTTCTCCGCGACTCTCTACGGGCATCCAGCGCGCAAATTAAAACTGGCGGCAGTGACGGGCACAAACGGCAAGACCACGACGACATTTCTGATCAAGCACATCTGTGAAAATGCCGGTCTGCGGTGCGGAATAGTTGGAACGGTTCGTTACGAAATTGGTGAGCGCGTTCTGCCAGCCATCCGCACCACGCCGGAATCGCTCGATCTACAAGAGCTGCTGGCGCAGATCGCCAGCGCGGGTTGTAAAGCAGCGGCAATGGAAGTTTCCTCGCACGCGCTCGCGCAGGATCGCACCCGTGGCCTCGAATGGGATGTCGCCGTTTTTACAAATCTTACCCAGGACCATCTAGATTTTCACGGAACAATGGACAACTACTTCGAGGCCAAGGCGAAGCTCTTTACAGCACTCGCAACTCAGAAAAGAAAGCGCAAACCTTTTGCAATCGTAAATATTGATGACCGCTATGGTCGCCAACTCTTGGATAAAATCGACAAACGCGTGGCAGTTGTGACTTATGGAATGGGGACGGGCGCAGACTTTCGCGCTTCAAACTATCGGGGCGAGTTCAGCGGCACGTGCTACCAGCTGGACGCCCATGGCAAGAGTTACCTGGTTCGCCTTCCATTAATTGGCCGGTTTAATGTGGGAAATTCTGTAGCGGCGCTGGCTGCGGCCAACGCTCTGGGTATCAACCTGCGAAATGCTGTATTGAGTCTCGCTAAGGCGCCACAGGTGCCGGGACGGCTGGAACTCGTACCCGCCAGACGACAATTCCAAGTCTTTGTGGATTATGCGCACACGCCCGATGCGCTGGGGAACGTTCTCAAGACTTTGCGCGAGCTCGAGCCGCAGCGCTTGATTGCGGTTTTCGGCTGCGGCGGCGATCGCGACCGGCAAAAGCGCCCGCTCATGGCCGAGATGGCAGATCGCCTTGCTGACTACTCCATCATCACCTCTGATAATCCCCGCAAGGAAGATCCAAACGCCATTATTAGCGAGATCGAAAAGGGATTTCGTTCGAATCGGTATGAAAAAATCGTCGATCGCACCCAAGCAATCGATCGTGCTGTTGCGCTCGCGCGACCGCGCAACATTGTGTTGATTGCCGGTAAGGGGCACGAAACTTACCAGGAGTTCGGGGACTACACGATCCCGTTCGATGATATCCAAGTCGCGCGACGCGCGATTGAAGATCATCCCGTGGAGTTTTCGTCATGATGATTCCGTTCACTTTGCACCGATCGAATTTCCCTCAACCGCCATGGACCCGCTGACGATTTCTCAAGTTGCAAAGTTGGCTGGCGCCTCAGGTTTTTCAGGAGACACTTCTGTTCGCGTAAACAAGGTCAGTACCGACTCGCGCACACTCAAGCCCGGCGAACTATTCGTCGCGTTGCGTGGTCAAAATTTCGATGGACACAATTTCGTTGAGTTGGTCGCAAACACTGGTGCAGCCGGAGCAATCCTCGACTCCAATTGGAGCGGGAAAGTCCGGGAGGATTTCGCGCTCATCCGAGCAAAAGATACTTTAAAAGCGTACCAGGAACTCGCTGCGAATTACCGGAGATCGCTCACTTTGAGCGTGGTCGCGATCACTGGAAGCAATGGCAAGACGAGCACAAAGGATTTTACAGCAGCAGTGCTTGCCCGCCGGTTTCGAGTCACGAAAACAGAAGGAAATTTCAACAATCATGTCGGCCTCCCCCGGACGATGTTGGAGGCGACGTCGCAGGACGAGGTCGCTGTCTGGGAGATCGGCATGAATCACCCCGGCGAAGTTGCGGCATTGGCGCAACTTGCGGCTCCCGACGTAGCGATCATTACAAATATAGGCGTGGCGCACATCGAATTCATGGGCTCGCGTGAAAAAATTGCCGAGGAGAAAGGCGCGCTTGCAGAAGCGGTGGGCGCCAACGGGAGAGTGATTCTGAATGCGGACGATTCATTTACCAAGACGATCGCGGCTCGCGCGCGCGGGAAAGTGATTTTGGCCGGCATCACCGCGGGCATGATTCGAGCCGACGAAATTAGCCAGAGTGGAACGGGAACAGATTTCACGATTCTGGAAGGCGCGCATCGCTGTCGCGCGCAATTGCCTGTGCCTGGGCTGCATATGGTGCAAAACGCGCTTTTGGCAGTCGCCGCTGGTCGCATATTCGGTGTCTCGCTCGAAGATTGCGCCGCGGGCCTCACTGCTGCGCCGCTCACGAAAGCCCGTTTACAAATCAAAGACATAGCTGGCGTGCAATTTCTCGACGACAGCTACAACGCAAATCCCGATTCAATGAAGGCAGCGTTGCGCACGTTGGTTGAACTCGACGCCGACGGAAAACGCATCGCCGTGTTGGGTGAAATGCTTGAACTAGGCGAGGAATCCGAGCGGGGACATCGCGAGGTGGGCGAAACTGCGGCCGCGTTAAAGATTGATAAGTTGATCGCTATCGGAGACGTGGCCGCCGCGATTGCTGACGGCGCAAGACAGGCCGGATTACAAAGCACGGCCGTTGTAAAATCGACATCGGAAGCTGCAGAACTCTTGAGTCAGATGGTCCAGCCTGGAGATCTTGTTCTGATCAAGGGCAGCCGCGCCGCTCGAACGGAGGAAGTGATCGGGCATTTCGCGCTTTGTTATTCGCTCGCCGCGCCGCAGCGGCGGGAAGGAGGACCATTCGTCACCTCACCATGATGTACTACCTCCATCACCTAAGCGATCAGTTCATCGGGTTCAATGTTTTCCTCTACGTCACTTTCCGCGCTATTGCCGCAGCCGTTACGGCCTTTTTGATGACACTCATGTTTGGAAACGCCGTCATTCGAGAACTAACCGCCCTTAAGCTGGGACAACCGATTCGCGGAGCAGCGGAAGTTCACCGGCTTGCCGAGCTGCATGGCGTCAAGCAAGGCACGCCTACCATGGGAGGCGTGCTGGTGATCGGAGCCGTTTTTGTGTCGAGTCTTCTGTGGGTTCGCCTCGACAACCGATTCGTTTGGCTGGCTCTGTTCAGCATGATTTATCTCGGAGTCCTCGGCTTTGCCGACGATTATCTCAAGGTCACAAAGAAAAAGTCCGCCGGCATCAGCGGCCGCATCAAACTCGTTTGTCAAATCGCTCTCGCAGCAATTATCACCGCCGTTTTCCTCACGAATCCGTTGTTGGAAGTCCAGGCGCGCTCTCTGTACGTACCCTTTGTGAAGGCGCCGGTTATTGCGAACATGAGCTGGTTCACGTTTGTGTTTTTTGCGCTGGTCATTGTTGGTTCATCCAACGCAGTGAATCTCACTGACGGATTGGATGGCTTGGCAATCGGTTGCACCATCCCCGTGGCATTTGCATATGCATTGCTTTCTTACGCGGCCGGCAATTTCCGCATTGCCGAATATCTGCAGGTCCCGTTTTATCCATTCGCCGGGGAGCTGACAGTTGTCTGCTCAGCGCTCATCGGTGCTGGCCTGGGCTTTCTCTGGTTTAACTGCTATCCAGCCAAAGTTTTCATGGGAGACACCGGATCACTCGCGATCGGCGGCATGCTGGGCGTCGTCGCGATCTGTTGTAAGCAGGAGTTGCTTTTAGTGCTCGTCGGCAGCGTTTTCGTGATCGAAGCCGTCTCAGTGATTGTCCAGGTGTTGAGTTTCAAACTCACTGGTAAGCGATTTTTCATGATGTCTCCACTACATCACCATTTCGAGCTAACCGGCTGGAAGGAAAGCACCGTGATTGTTCGATTCTGGATTCTGTCAATCATCTTCGCCTTGCTTGGCTTAGCGACTCTGAAACTAAGATGAAGAGCGGACGCTACGACAACCAAAAGGTCGCGGTTCTTGGTGCAGGATTGAGCGGCAGCGCTGCGGCCCTTCTGCTGAGGTCTGAGGGCGCAGAGGTCACGGTGCTCGATAGCGCAGAGGAGACGAACTTACTCAAATCGACCATAGACAATCTGCAAGCACACGGCGTGCGTGTGATTTGCGGCGCTGCTGCCGATAAAGATTCAGGCGCATATCAATTGGCCGTTTTGAGTCCGGGCATCGATCCGGCTTCTCCATTGGCACGCAATTTTTTGTCGCGCGGAATCGAAACCATCGGCGAGCTCGAGCTCGGCTGGCAGTTCTGCAAGGTTCCCGTCATTGCGGTTACGGGTACGAACGGAAAAACAACAACGACCGAATTGCTCGCTCAAATGTTGAACGCCTGCGGTCAGCGAACAATTGCCTGCGGAAACATTGGCAAACCGCTATCCGAAGTAGCGCACGAGAAGCAAGCATTCGATGTGCTGACAGTTGAAGTGAGCTCGTTCCAACTGGAAGCCATCCGAACGTTTCGGCCATCCATCAGCCTCTGGCTCAACTTCGCCCCCGATCATCTCGACCGGTATCGCTCCGTATCTGATTACCGCGCGGCCAAACTGCGCATTTTCGAAAATCAAACCGCAAGCGATGTGTCAGTCGTAAATGCCATCGAAAAGCTGCCCGCGGTTCGACCTCGCAAGACCACCTTTAGTGCGTATACCGATCAAGCAGACTTTCGCGTCTCACAAGGCGCGATCGTTTACCACGGCGAAGAGGTCCTGCGACTCGCAGACACAAAACTGCGCGGCTTGCATAACATCGAAAACTTAATGGCGACACTCGCGGGCGGCATGGCGCGCGGATTGCCATTCGGCGAAATGGTGCCGCCGCTGCGCGTGTATGAGCCACGTCCGCACCGCTGCGAATTTGTGCGCGAACTCAGCGGAGTTGAATACGTGAACGATTCCAAGGCGACGAACCTCGATGCAGTCGACAAGGCGCTGCGTGCGCAAAGCAAGCCAGTCATCCTCATTGCAGGCGGGAAGGACAAAGGTTTTAGCTTTGATGCACTTCGATCGCTCGTGAAGGAGAAGGTCAAATCGACGATCTTGATTGGCGAAATGGCCGAAAGCATCAGGCGTTCGTGGAACGGCGCGGTTCAATCGCAAATCGCAAATTCTCTGGCCGACGCAGTGGAGCGAGCACATGCCAGCGCAAGACCGGGTGACATGGTTCTATTTTCCCCGGGTACGTCGTCCTTTGACATGTTTAAGAGCTACGCCGACCGAGGCGATCAATTTCGCGCGCTCGTGCAGGCCCTTCCCAAAGGAGAGCGATGAAAATCCCGCAACTCTTCAGACATAAAAAACTGCTGGCCACAGCGGCCCGCCGTGCGTCGGCTACTTCTGGCGGAATCGATTTCGACGACATCCCCGAACCAAACATGAAGTTGTCGCGGGCGTTAATGATAGTTCTGCTTTTGCACGTGGTTGCCGTTTCAGGAATCATCGCATTCAACGCGATCAAGACGCGCGAGACGTCATTCGTACCGACGACGTCGACTGACACGGAGAAGAACCTCGCTGAGACGGCCGCAACGCCAGTTCGCGCGGACGTTGCCAAGGCACGAGCAGTGGCCCCACAAAAGCAGAGCGCGCCACGCAACGATGCGAAACCTTCATATTCACCTGCGAGGGAAGAACACGCCAGGACGTCTCCGTCTTCTGGAAAGACTTACATTGTCAAGAAGGGAGACAATCCCGTTACAATCGCAAAGAAACTTAACGCCGCTTACGACGATCTGATCTCTCTGAACCATATCGAGGACCCGCACAGGTTGCAGATCGGCCAAAAGCTGTTGATTCCTGCTAGAGCGACAAAAACGAAAACCAAGAAGGCCAACCAATGAAGGCGCGGCGCAACAGCAGCGGTACAGCGCAAAGGCTTACAGCGTAGCTATGCATCGTAAGAGCGCTTACATCCTTTTTCTCGCAGTACTGGGATTACTCGTAATCGGAATCGTCATGCTTTTTAGCACGAGCGCGTATGCGCGTGATAGCCATGGAGACGTTTATTTTTTTATTAAGCGACAGGCGATCTGGTTTGGGATTGGACTTCTAGTCTGCATCATTGCGGCGCTGATCGATTATCACTTTTGGCAGCGGACATGGTGGCTTTGGTTCGCGTTGGCGCTAGTGGCTTTGGCGCTTTGTTATGTGCCGCACATCGGCATGCGCTTGAACGGATCGCGTCGCTGGGTCGGCTGGGGTCCAATTACCTTTCAGCCATCGGAACTCGGAAAGTTGGCCGCGATCTTTTTCCTCGCTTCATGGTTCGCGCGATACGAACAACCGAACCACAAGCTGCTTTTTGGATTTGTTCTTCCGCTCGCAATTCTCAGCCTGCCAGCTGCACTTGTGCTGGGCGAAGTCGACTTGGGAACAACGGCTTTGATCGGAACAACCGCGTTTGTCGTCATGTTCGTTGCCGGAACAAATCCTTTGTGGCTTGGCGCGGCGTCGCTCGCTGCTCTGGGATCTCTTCTAGTTGTTGCAACCCAAATCTCTGAACGGATGGGGCGACTCTCCGCGTTTCTCCATCCGCAAAACTTCAAGGAAGATGCTGGTTTGCAACAGATGCAGGCGTTGATCGCCTGGGGCAGTGGCGGAATGGAAGGGCTTGGCTTGGGCAACGGTCGACAGAAGATGCTTTATCTGCCTTACGCGCACACGGATTTTATTTTTCCAATTATTGGTGAGGAGCTTGGTCTGCGCGTTAGCCTCCTGGTAGTTTTTTTATTCGTAGTGATAATTGTTTGCGGCGTCATGATTGCGCTGCACGCGAAAGATCGTTTCGGTTTGCTCCTGGGTTGCGGCGTTGTTTCGCTTGTTGCTCTTCAGGCCGCCGTCAATATCGGCGTGACCACGTCTCTGCTTCCAAACAAGGGGCTGCCACTGCCGTTTATCAGCTACGGAGGTTCTAACCTTGTCGCGTGCATGTTCGGCATCGGTTTGTTGCTGAACATTTATCGGCAGGGCATTCTTGAACCGCCGCAGATGAAACGCGCCGCGATGCACGCCAGAGTGACGCCACGGATTTAGCTATGAGTCGGACACGTCAAACCAGTCGGAGCAGCGGCTCATGAATGCAGTGATCGCATGCGGCGGAACAGGCGGCCATCTTTTCCCGGGCATCGCGGTGGCCGAAGTACTGTGTGATCGCGGCCACGAAGTGATGCTGTTAATTTCCGAAAAGGATATTGACGCGCTGGCGCTTTCCGGGCGCACAAATTTCCGGGTCGAAAAATTACCTACGATTGGCTTGCCTTCGGCGTTTTCTCCAGCGCTCTTTGGTTTTGCTCGCCGGTTTTATAAGGGCGCGGATGGTGCAGGCCGTCATGCTGGGCTTCAAGGAGTGCGCGCCGTTTTTTCCAAAATCGCATACGGAAGTGACAGGCACGCCAGTGCGGACAGAATTAGTGCGCTTGGACCGGCTGGATGCTCGCCGAAAGCTCGGACTTCAAGAGGATGTGCCGACGTTGCTTGTGATGGGGGGCAGCCAGGGCGCCAGCGGAATCAATCAGGCGCTAATCAAATCGCTGCCATTCCTGCAAGGTCTACGGCTGCAGGTGATCCATCTTTCGGGCGCGCGGGATGAGCGTTTGGTTTCAGACAATTATCGTCGTGAAAATATCTCTGCGTACATCGCCGCTTTTCATCATCGAATGGAAGAAGCTTACAGCGCCGCCGATGTCGTTGTCGCGCGAGCCGGAGCGGCCAGTCTGGCTGAGTTCGCTGCGTTTTCATTACCCGGCATATTGATCCCGTTTCCCTACGCGACCAACGATCATCAGACGCGCAACGCAGAAATTTATGCTCGCGTTGAAGCGGCGATTCTCCTCAAAGAGTCAGAGGTCTCAGGTGAATTGCTCGCGCGTAAGATTCGCGAATTGATCCAGGACCCAGAGCGCCTCCAGCAAATGGCTGTGAATTGTTCCCGTCTCGCGCCGAAAGATGCGGCTGGGCGCGTGGCTACGACGATGGAGAAATATACGACTCATGAAGCTCGCCTCTGAAGAACGCGGTGCGGCCGCCGATCGCGTGGAGTCGCTCGATTTGCAGCGATTCCTGACGCAGGAACGTCACCGCATCCATCTCGTTGGCGTAGCTGGAAGCGGTATGAGCGGTCTTGCTGCGCTTCTGATTGAGTTTGGCCACACGGTGAGCGGCTCAGACAAGGTCACCACCATGGAAACAGATCGATTGCAGCGCCTCGGTCTGCACTTTTATGAGCAGCATCGCCCGGAAGAGGCTGATGCCGCCGAGCTGGTTGTTTTTTCCTCCGCCATTAAAAACGACAATCCGGTACTCGTAAGTGGGCGCGCTTCGGGTAAGCCGGTCGTGCGCCGTGCGGAAGCTCTGGCTGCAATCATGCGCGCGAAGCGCGGCATCGTCATCGCCGGAATGCACGGCAAAACAACAACCTCAGCAATGACAGCACACGTTCTGCGAGAAGGTGGATTGCATCCGTCCTATTATGTCGGTGCCGAAATTCCAATTCTCGGAACGAACGCGCACTGGGATCCGCGCGGCAAATATTTCGTTGCTGAAGGTGACGAAAGCGACGGTACCTTGCGCTGCTTCCATCCGGAGTACTGCCTGATCCTAAATATCGAGGAAGAACATCTCGATTTTTACTCTGATCTCGCCGCCATCGAAAAAGTCTTTGCTCAACTCATCGAGCAGACCAGCGGGAAAATTCTTTATAACATCGATGACCTGAACAGCGCGCGGCTATGCGGAAGCCGCAAAGACGCAATTTCGTTCGGTTTCTCTGATAAAGCCGATTACCGAGGCGCGGATGTGAAGTTGCGCGCTTTTGGCTCAGATTTTTGTGTTTATTTTCGCGAACAAAAACTCGGCGAAGCGGTGTTGAACGTGCCTGGCCCGCACAATGTCCACAATGCCCTGGGCGTGATCGCGCTCGCTATCGAGCTTGGAATTTCGTTTGAAAAAATCGCAGCTTCGCTTCGTAAGTTCGAGCATGCGCGGCGCCGGTTCGAGATCAAATATGAGAGCGAACGCTTTCTGCTTGTTGACGATTACGCACATCATCCAACCGAGATTCGGGCCACATTAAAGACTGCGCGAGCGACTGGCCGCAAACGAGTGCTGGCGATGTTTCAACCCCATCGCTATTCGCGCACGAAAGCACTTCGCGGCGAGTTTGGCAGCGCCTTCGACGACGCGGACCGGGTTGTGGTGACCGATGTTTATCCTGCAAGCGAGGCGCCAATTCCGGGCATTAGCGGACAGACGATTGTCGATGAACTTCTCAAGCACGGGCATCGCTCTGCCAGTTATCAGGCGAGGTTAGAACACGTGCATTGTCAGATTGGCAACGCCCTCGATATCGGCGATCTCGTTCTGAGTCTTGGTGCCGGGAATATTCACGAGCAATTGTCAGCTTTGGCGGCTGACCTTGTCATTGCTGAAAAGTTGAAGGCGGTGGTGGGCGAAGAAGCTGACGTGTGTCTTTACGAGCCGCTCTCCAAACACACTACGCTGCGCGTGGGCGGCCCTGCGCAATTTTGGATCGAGCCCCAGACCGAGAAAGCCTTTGCCGAGCTGATTCGCTTTTGCCGGGCTGAAAACCTGCCGCTTTTCGCAATGGGTCGCGGGTCAAATCTTCTTGTGCGCGATGGAGGAATCCGTGGTGTCGTGGTTCATCCGTTCGGCGGCGATTTCGACAAAATCGAGGTTAACGGTTGTGAGATTACCGCGGGCGCGGGCGTGAAAGTGAGGGAAGTTGCTTACGCGGCACGGGGCGCAAATCTCGGCGGACTCGAATGGATGGAAGGGATTCCGGGCGCAGTCGGTGGCGCGTTGCGCATGAATGCCGGCGCAATGGGATCAGAAACTTTCGAGAACGTCGTGCGCATTCGTTATCTCGATAGCGAAGGCAATGCGTATGTGAAAGATCGAAATGAACTGGAGGTCTTTTACAGACGATTTCCGTTGCTCGAAAATAATTTTGCGATCTCAGCGACGTTCCATGCGGACCCGGCTGAGCGTGCAAAAATCGATAGTCGCTTGCGAGAATCGCAGGAGAAAAGGCGTACGACACAGCCAATTGCGAAGAGCGCAGGTTGCATTTTTAAGAATCCCGACAGCATTCCAGCGGGAAAACTGGTGGATGAATTGGGTCTGAAGAATTCGCGCGTCGGAAATGCGCGGGTGTCGGACGTGCACGGCAATTTCATAGTGAACGACGGCGGCGCTACGGCGGCGGAAATGCTCGAATTGATCGAAAAGATCAAGGCGACTGCGAGGTCAAAGCGCGGCATCGAATTGGAGACGGAAGTAGAAATCGTGGGAGAGCCGGCGTGAAAGATTTGCCTAAGAAAATCGCTGTCTTGATGGGCGGGCCAAGCAGTGAGCGCGATGTTTCGCTGGCCACCGGTCGGGGAATTTCAAAAGCGCTGCGTTCACTGGGCGCGGACGTGATCGAGGTGGATGTGCGGGATGAGACCTTCCAGTTGCCTCCAGATGTGGATCTGGCATTCATTGCGTTGCACGGAACTTTTGGCGAGGACGGCCAGATTCAGCAGATTCTGGAACGACGCCGTGTTGCGTACACGGGCGAGGGAGTTGAGGAGAGCAGACGCGCCTTCGATAAAATCCGATCGAAGGAAAAATTCCGTGATCACGGAGTTCGCACTCCAGAATGGGAAACGATTGGAACGCATGAGCAGCCTCACATGCAGCCACCGATGGTGATCAAACCACCACGGCAAGGTTCAACCGTCGGCATTCACATTGTGAAAAACGCGGAGGAAATTGTGCCGGCGATTGCCGGTTCCGCGAAATATGATCGCGAGCTGCTAATAGAAAAGTTTGTATCTGGCCGGGAATTAACGATAGGTATTCTCGGTGACCAGGCTTTGCCCATTCTCGAGATAATCCCAAAAGGCGGCTTCTACAATTTCACCAACAAGTATCCTTTTCTCAATCCCCAGGCGGGCGGCGGCGCGGAGCATGTGTGCCCCGCACAGATTGATGAAAAGAAAACAGCCGAAATTCAACAATTGGCTTTACGAGCGTTTCGCGCCGTCGGGGGGCGAGTTTACGCGCGGGTGGATGTCATTTTATCGGAGAGCGGCGAGCCGTTCGTGCTGGAGGTCAATACCATTCCGGGAATGACCGAGGCCAGTCTCCTGCCTGAGGCTGCTTCGGCTGCGGGCATCGGCTACTCCGATCTTTGCACTCGTATAATCGCGCTTTCTCACGCCAGAGCAGAAGGTAGCCGAAGATGAGTTTTGGCCAAAAAAGCTCCCGGTCGCGGAATCGACGCGTGTCCAACGTGCGCCACCGACGGCAGCAGCATTTGCTTGATGTCAAAGTCCGGTCCCGCAGAGCGACACAACATCGCCTTCGCAGGGCCATGGGTGTCCTCTCGAAAGTAATTCTCACCGCGGTGATAGTCGCTGCCGCTTACCTGGGTGTGCGCGAAGCTGCAAGACGCCTGTTCTTTGAAAATCCAGATTTTCAACTGAAGACAATTGAACTACAGACTGACGGCACTTTGCAGCGCGAACAGGTGTTGAAAGCGGCTGATCTGCGTGAAGGCGAAAACATTTTTACTGTAAACCTGGCGGAAGTTCAGGATCGCATACAGGAGCTTCCTCAGGCTGACGAAGTTCAGGTGGTCCGGAAATTGCCAGGCGAGATCGATATCCGTGTAATAGAACGAAAGCCTGTCGCCTGGATCACCAGCGAAAAGGAAATTTCAGATCCATTTGCGTCAGATGCTGCTTTTTTAGTGGACGCGCGCGGTGTTTTGATGAAACAAAAGAAGCTGTTGCCCGAATATCTCGGACTACCGCTGATTCTGGGATGCTCGAGCGAAGCGCTCGAGGCGGGAAAAGTCATCGAATCGCCCGAAGCGAAAAATGCGCTGGAGCTGCTACGTCTAAGCGCGCGCAGTTTTTTGCAAATGCGTTTCCCGATTCGCGAGATCGATATCTCCAAAGGTTATTGCTTGTTGGTGACAGACAAAAATCACGCGCGCATAACGTTCGGTTTTAATGATCTGCAAACGCAATTGCGGCGGCTGGAACAATTTCTTGTTTATTGCGACGACACAAAACAGGAACTCGGGACAGTAAACCTGCTGGTGCAACGGAATATTCCTGTGACTTTCGTAGAACCTGCGGCAAGCGTCATTAACGATACGATCGAGCCGGCTGTAGAGCCGCGGATCATGAAGGCAGTCCCGGTCCATGCGCCCGAAACCCGCCTTCGGCAAGGCTCCGGCGGGCAAGAAACTACGTCGTCTGCTCCCAAGCCGCGCACCGGTTCGACGCCGGTTAGTAAGGCAACTCCCAACCAACGACAGAAAAAGGGTTAGCAATCATGGCGAGCAATAAATTGATGGTCGGTCTTGAGATTGGCACGTCTAAGATCTGTGTCGTTGTTGGCGAAGGCCGTCCCGACGGCACCATCAAGATCCTCGGTGTGGGTCAGGCGCCATCGCGCGGCGTGCGCAAGGGAGAGATCGTCGATTTCGAAACGGCAATGAAATGCGTGCACGAAGCGGTAGTCGATGCCGAACAGAAGAGCGACGTGATGATCCGAAGCGTTTATGTGGCTGTCGCGGGTTCCCATCTGCAAAGTTTCAACAATCGTGGCTGTGTGATGCTTCCCGAGGACCGCGATGAAATTGATGAACGGGACGTGGAGGACGTAAAAATCAACGCGCGCGAGGTAAGCATTCCCGCTCAAAACGCGTTCCTCCACTCCATCATTCAACATTATCACGTCGAGGGACAGGACGGTGTGCTGAACCCGATCGGGATGCTCGGGCAAAAAGTGGAGGCGGATTTTCATATCATCCACGGTGTGCGCACTCGGATTCAAAACAGCATCCGCTGTGTCAAAGAGCTGCCGTTGGACGTGGAGGACGTTGTTTTTGGCGGGCTTGCTTCTGCGCAGGTCGTGCTCACTCAGCATCAAAAAGATCTTGGAGCGCTCGTGATTGATATTGGCGGCGGCACGACTGATTACGTGTTGTACAGCGATGGTGTGGTGAAACAAAGCGGTTGCCTGGCCTTGGGCGGCGACCACATCACCAACGATATCTCCATGGGGCTACGCATCCCCATGGCGCGCGCGGAGAAACTGAAAATTGAAGAGGGCAGTTGCATCCTCGGCAATTCCTTGCCTGGCGAAATGATTTTGTTAAAGGACGAGTCGGGCTTTGCTGGAAAAGAGATCGAGCGTGAGATGCTGAACACGATCATTCACCTGCGCGTCCGCGAAGGGCTCGAGCTACTCAAACGCGGGCTCGAAGAGGAGCCGTATCTCACTTATCTGGGCGCCGGCATCTTCATTACCGGTGGGTGTAGCCTTCTAAACGGCATCGATCATCTCGCCGAGGAAATTTTCGAAATACCAGCACACCTGGCGCATGCGCAGACCACTTGGGGCGTCACTTCCGCGGTTGAGGACCCTCAATTCTCGACCGCGATTGGGTTAGTCAGGTTCGCACAAGTTATGCAAACAGATCGTCCGCGGCGCGGATTTAGAGAAACGATCGGTAAGCTTTTTAGAATGCGATGAAGACCAAAGGCAGTGAAAGGTTCCCATGATTCAACTACATAAAAATTACAGTTTGCCGGATGCTTTGGCAGACACTGTTCCTGTGAAAGTTGTGAGCGTTGGTGGCGCAGGCCTGAACGCTCTCGATCGAATTGTGCTCGACGGTTTGGAGAAGGCCAGCGTAGTTGCAATCAATACCGATGTGCAGTCGCTCACGAGTTCGGTAGCCGCACATAAGGTGCAGCTCGGCCGTACCAGGACCCGCGGCCTCGGCACGGGCGGTGATCCCGAGCTGGGCTATGAAGCGGCCGTGGAATCAGCTGATGAAATTCGCGAAGCGCTGACCGACACGCGTATGGTTTTCGTTTGTGCAGGGCTCGGCGGCGGCACCGGATCCGGCGCGGCGCCGTACGTCGCACACCTGGCCCGTGAAGCCGGGGCACTTGTGATCGCCTTCGTCACTCTACCGTTCACATTTGAGGGCAAACGCCGAGCCACCCAGGCACGAGAGGCGCTCGGCCGGCTCAACGAGATTGCCCATTCAGTGATTTGCTTCGAGAACGATCGAATGGGCGACTTAGTGGCGCCGCAAGCAGGAATTCATCATGCGTTCGCGATGGCCGATACCACAATAAGCCAGAGTGTTCGATCCGTCGTGAACCTAATCCAACGGCCGGGACTGATTCGCATCGGCTTCGACGATTTGCTGGCAGCATTGCGCGTGCGCAACGGCCGGTGCTTGTTCGGCTTTGGCGAATCCGATTCGGACAATCGCGGGCACGACGCTCTCACGCAGGCGCTCAAAAATCCGTTGATGGATCGTGGCCGGATGCTGGCTGACGCGACAAACGTTCTCGTCCAGGTGTCGGGTGGGGCCGGGATGACGCTCTCTGAGGTTGAAGTCCTCATGCAGGAGCTTGGCCGCCACGTGAACGAGCAAACACAGATTCTCTTCGGTGCCGTTGTGGATGGAAAATTAGGAGATCGATTGGCCGTGACCATTATCAGCTCGCTTGCCGCGGATGAGGATTTAATTTCGGAATCCCGCGATGGCGCGACGTTGAGCAACGTGTTCGCGCAGCCGCCAGTTCGCGAGCAGCATCCACCGCCGCAGATCCATATCGAGCCTGAAGCGGCGATGGAACCCGTCGCACATGAGGAAAGCATTTCGTTTGAGCAACCGGTGGCGGTCCAAGCAACACCAGCCGCTGAATCCATGCCAGGCGAATCCGAGCCGCTACCAGTTGCGCCACACAAGAAAGCGGTTCCACATACCGACGAGAAAGCCGCCGCAAAATCCGTTCCAGCAAAACAGGAAATTCTGCAATTCGAGCCCGTCACGCGCGGACGATTTGAAAAAAGCGAACCGACCATCGTCGAAGGCGAAGATCTCGACGTGCCGACCTATCTGCGGAAAAACATCAAGGTAAAGTGAGTTGCTGTAGAGGCAGCCGTGTCGGCTGTAATTCTTTGATCTGCCAGCGACTCGCCGGCCGCTACAGTTTATTTCTTCGTCAACTCCAGCACGGCTGCTGTCATCGCAATAATGCCCGTGCGAATGGTGGGCTCGGGAACCGGTGCGAATTTGCTCGAATGCAAACTCGGCAACATCGTACCATTCTTTTTGCTGTCGGCGATTTTCACGGGGTCCACCGCGCCGATATGAAAATCAACTGCCGGAATCGAATGATCCGGCAAGCTATATTCAGAAAAATCTTCGCCACCCATGGTCGCGTCAACAATCTCCACGTTTTCGTTGCCTAGCGTCTTTTTCCATGCAGCCAGCAGCCGTTTCGTGAGCTCCGGATTATTGTAAGTCGCGGGCGTGAATTGATCTTTGGCTACGCTGACGATCGGTGCGCGGTCCGGAGGAATGCCAGCTGCCATGGCGCAGCCCTTTGCAATTTGATCGATTGCCGCCAGCACGCGCTCGCGCGTCTCGGGTTTATAGGTGCGCACGGTCAACTGCATTTTCACTTCGTCTGGAATAATGTTGTGCTTTGTGCCGCCATGAATTGAGCCAACAGTGACAACGATTGGGTCGAGCGGATTATTTTCGCGGCTGGCTATGGTTTGCCACGTATTGATCATCTCTGCCGCGAGCACAATCGGGTCTTTCGTCTTGTGCGGATACGCGCCGTGCCCTCCCACGCCGCGCACGATCACATCTACTGAATCGACGTTGGCATAGGTGTAACCTTCGGTGACCCCAATGTGGCCCGTCTGCATGTCGGCCTTATCGTGGAATCCGAGCGCGAAATTCGGTTTGCCGAATTTTTCGTAAAGACCTGCCCGGAGTAATGCGCGCGCCCCATTACCGGTCTCTTCCGCCGGCTGCGCTACGAACACGATGGTGCCGTGCCATTGATCTTTCAATTTCGCGAGAACTCGTGCCACTCCAATGAACATGGAAATATGCGCGTCGTGCCCGCACGCGTGCATCACGGGAACTTCTTTCCCTTCGTCATTTTTTGTCGTGACGGTGCTCGCGTAGGGCAACCCAGTCTCTTCGTGCACTGGCAGCGCATCCAGATCTGTGCGCGCCAGCACAGTCGGGCCAGCGCCATTCTTCATCACGCCTACAACGCCAAAACAAGTTGCTCCCGGCTTTTCATACTTGCCGACGCGCTCGGTCACTTCGCAGCCGGCGGCTTTCAATTCCTTGGCCACGATCGAAGCGGAACGTTCCTCATGCATTGATAGCTCAGGATGCGCGTGAATGTCTTTGTAAATCGCCAATAGCGACGTCAATTCCGCCTCGGTAGGCGATTGCGGTGTTTGCTGCGCAAACGCGAGCGCCGGAAGGAGTATCGATGGCAAGAAGATCAAGGAGCGAGCCGTCATACGTGTCATGCTGGGCGAAGGCGAAGCATCCCTGAATTCTCATTCTGTGCAATCACAGTAAGAGATTCCTCGACTTCGCTCGGAATGACAGAAAGGTTGGTTGTAGATGGAATTTGAGAAAAACACGCTGCTTTTTGGTGCCGATCCGACGCCGCGAATTGTCGCTGTTGAGCTCGGTGAGACCGGCACGGTTCGTGTTCATCGTCGCGAAACCAATGGATCGACAGTCACAGATGTCGAACCGTTTCATCCGTTCGTCTGGGCTGATTCTGACGTGGTCGATCTGGGCATCGAAGCCGAAAAACTGCAGGGGGATCTCAAATATGGCTGGCTGGTCACGGTCGATAGCTGGAAAGAACTAATCGCATTGCGCAATGGGCTGAAGAGCGCCGGCCGCGATTTCTTCGCGTTCACCGATCCGGTGCAGCATTACCTCACGGCCACTGGCCGTACGTTGTTCAAGGACCTGCCGTTCGAGCAATTGAAACGCATGCAGATTGAAGTGCTCGCGACTGATGAGCACATCATGAGCATCGCGCTGTCGGATAACAACCGGTGGGAAGAATTGATAGTTGTCGATCCAACCAATATTGAGGAGTCCGAGCGCGCCGCTCTGAAACGCCTGACCGCTCTCATCAAACAACACGATCCGGATGTGATCGAAGGTCACGATTTGTTCCGCGTTCATTTTCCGCTGCTCGTAGCGCGCTCGAAAAAGCTCAAGACAAAACTAGATTGGGGACGCAGCGGCGGGTTTCTGCGCTCGCGTCCGTCACGACTGCAGATCGCGGAAAAAACAATCGATTATCCAAAGTTCACAATCGATGGCCGCCACTTTGTCGATACGTTTTTGCTCGTGCAGTTTTACGACGTCGGGATGCGTTCACTGGCAGGTTTCGAGCGTTCGGACGTCGCGCGGCACTTTGATCTCTGCGAGAGCGAACAAATCTCATCACTCACTGGCAAGGAATTGGAGCGTGCATCCCTGGGTGATTCAGAAATGTTCCGGCGACGCGCTCTGTGTGGCGTTCGGGAAACCCGCGCATTGTCGGACTTGCTAAGCCCGAGCTACTTCATCCAGGCGCAGATCTTTCCCTATAATTACCAGGACGTGATCGTGCGCGGCAACGCCACACGCATCAATGCACTTTTCCTGCGCGAATATTTTCGGCAACGCCATTCCATTCCCGAGTTGCCGATGCCGCGCGCTTTCGAAGGTGGCTACACCGACATCTTCTTCACCGGGGTGGCGCGCAACGTCTGGCACTGCGACATCGCCTCGCTCTATCCGTCGGTGATGTTGCAATTCGAATGTTTTCCGGCGACTGACCAACTCCAAATCTTTCAACATTTACTGACCGATCTCCGCACTTTCCGGTTGGAAGCAAAGGCGCAAATGCGTGCGGAAAAGGATCCCGCAAGACAACATCATCTCCAAGCGCTGCAGAACACGTTCAAAATTCTGCTGAACAGCTTCTACGGGTACCTTGGATTTGCGCAGGGACATTTCGCCGATTTCGATGCCGCTGCGCGAGTGACGCAGATCGGGCGCGATCTGCTCAAGGAGATGATTGAGTGGCTCAATGCGCACGGCGCGCAGGTCATCGAGGTCGATACTGACGGAATTTATTTCGTGCCGCCTGTGGACGCGACGCCTCGTCGCGTGGAGACTGGCGAAGAAACGCGGCGGGACGCCGCGTCTACGACCGACGAGCTGCAAAAAGGTCTATCGCAAATCTTGCCGCCCGGAATCGATGTCGAAATCGACGAGCAATTCGATGCGATGTTCAGTTACAAAGCGAAGAATTACGCGCTGCTCACAAAAGACGGTGACGTGATCATCAAAGGCGGCGCGCTCAAATCGCGCGGACTGGAAAAATTCCAGCGCGTTTTCCTCGAGGAAATGATCAAGCTCATCATGGAGGGCAAACCGGAAGCGATCGCCGATCTTAGGAATGGGTTCGAGCGAAAAATTCGGAACCGCGAATGGAAAATCGACATGCTGATGAAGACCGACACACTCCAGGATTCGCTCGATAAATATCGTTCAAAAATTGCTGGCTCCGCGCGCAATCGTGCCGCTGCTTACGAGCTGGCTCTCGCCAGTGGCCGCAATTACAAGCCGGGCGATCAGATCAGTTACTACATCAAAGCGACGCCGAAAAAAGTTCCCGCCTACGAAGCCGCCAAACTGGCCAGGGAATTCGATCCCGGAAACCGCGATGAAAATGTTGATTACTATGTCGCCAAGCTCGACGAGCTGGTGAAAAAATTCAGCAGTCTGGTAGTAACAGCCTCAGCACAAACGCAAGAAACCCTCGCACTTTAAGGTATGAATACAAAGCCCCTCGTATCGTTAATAGCAGTGATGCTTGTCGCGCGTTGCTGCATTGCAGCGACCGATGATCGCGCAGACATCAAGGCCGAAGTCACTAAACGGCACGATGAAGCGGTGAAGCGGTTACAGGATTGGGTTGGGCAGGTCTCGATCGCGGCGGAGAATCGCGGGTATCCCGAGGGCGCGGAGTACATGGCAAAGCTGGCGCGCGACGCGGGATTTCAACAGGTGACAGTGATCAACACGGACGGTAAGCCGGGCGTATTCGCGACGCTCGATGCAGGCGCGCCTAAAACGGTGGGACTTTATTTCATGTACGATGTGAAACAGTTCGATCCGGCGGAGTGGACATCGCCGCCGACTGAAGCGCGAATCGTAGACAAGCCACCGCTCGGCAAAGTGATGATTGGACGCGGCGCTGTGAACCAGAAGGGACCGGAAGCGGCATTTCTCGCAGCGGTGCACGCGATTCGCGGCGCGGGCAAGAAGATGCCGGTAAATCTCGCGATGGTCGCGGAGGGCGAGGAGGAAATCGGATCACCGCATATTCCGCAACTCGTCAGGCGACCGGAAGTGCTGGACGCGCTAAAGAAATGTGTCGGCGTGTTCATGCCGCACGCGACGCAGGACCTAGACGGCATTGTCACCGTAAATCTCGGTTCGAAAGGCGTCATTGAGCTGGAGCTGGTTTCGAGCGGCGAAAAATGGGGACGCGGTCCGGCCAAAGACATTCATTCGTCGCTCAAAGCAATGGTTGATAGCCCGGCGTGGCATTTAGTGAAAGCGCTCAACACGCTGGTCTCGGACGACGGCAACGTAATCATGATTGATAATTATCCAAAACCGCTTCCGCTAAGCGCGGAAGAAAAGACGATGATCGAAAAAGTGTCGCAGGTGCGGAGCGAAGCGCAGGCAAAGAAACAGTTCAGCGTACAACATTGGATAAACGATGTGCCGTGGGAGCAAGCGAACGAACGGCTCGAATCCCAGCCGACTGTGAATATTGAGGGACTTGTGGGCGGTTACACCGGTCCCGGCGGAAAAACAATCCTGCCGCATCGCGCCGTGGCGAAGATCGACATGCGTCTCGTGCCGGATATGAAAGCAGCAGACGCGCTTGCTGCGTTGAAAGCGCATCTGGCGAAGCGCGGCTTCGGCGACATCGAAGTGAACATGACCGGCGGTTACGATCCCACGAGCACATCTGCGGATTCCGCGCTGATCAAAGCGCAGGTCGCCACCTACAAAAAATTTGGAATCGATCCGTCACTCTGGCCGCGCAACGCCGGTTCGTATCCCGGTTACGTCTTCACTGGAGAACCGCTCAAGCTTGCGGCCGGTCATTTCGGACTCGGTCACGGCAGTGGCGCGCACGCGCCGGACGAGTATTACATCATCGAATCCACAAATCCGAAAATCCAAGGCTTTGACGGCGCGGTAATGTCTTTCGTCGAATATCTATACGAACTGGCGAAATAGAATCCGCTGTGGTGGCAGCCGTGCCGGCTGCACTGTCAGCTCTCGGTTTTGCAGGCGACACGCCTGCCGCTACAGCAATTTCGCGTCGAGATTAATCTGCGCGCCTGCCAGAACGACTGATACCGGGCAGGTTTTCTTTGTATGCTCGGCTTGCTCGCGAAATTTCGCTTCGTCTATGCCTGGTACCTCCGCTTCGGTTTTTAGATCGATCGTCGTGATCTTTGGACCACCGCCGACCATTTCCAATTTCACGGTCGCTGTCGTGCTGATTCGTTTCGCCGGATGACCGGCCTTTTCCAGATTTGCCGAGAGCGCCATCGAGAAGCAGCCAGCTTCGGCTGCGCCGATGAGTTCTTCCGGGTTCGTCCCCTTCCCTTCTTCGAAGCGCGATAAAAATGAATACGGGCCTTCAAATGCGCCGCTGCCAAGTTTCATGTTTCCTTTGCCTTGCTTGAGTGTCCCTTCCCACACTGCCGATCCAGTTCGTGTCGCCATTGTCTTTCCTCCTTTGATTTTGATTTGTTCGTTTACGTTTCGCCTCGGAGACGCGTGCGCGCAACTCACGCCGGTTCCGCCGCAGCGCCGCCGAATGCTGCGTTTTGATCTCTTTTGATTTGCGCGTCGGCTAGAGCGCGTTGTTTGCGACCGAGCCAGATGCTCAGCACGCACCAGATTGCTCCAAGCGGAACTGCAACCCAGGAAATGCCGACCAGTCCCAAGCCAAGCCACCGCATTAATGGATAGGACCACGCGCCGATTTGATCGCCAAAGCGGTAGCCGAATGTGTCGATGAGGCTCTTGGCTTTGTATTTGTCTTCTCGCCGCAACACGGTGAAGAGGACTTCGCGCGCTGGTCGTAGTAGCGCGAACCCTGCGGCCCGTCGCAAAATCTGGAACGTCGCAAGAACGCTGAGAATGGGTGCGAAGCCGATCGCCGCAAATCCGACGGCACTTAAAAGTGGCATCAGCACCAGCGTGATTCCAACCCCAAACCATTTCATCAGGCGGCCGGTCAGGGAAATTTGGATCAGCACCGTGATCGTGTTCACCGCGATATCGATGTTTGCCAGGAACGACGTGCGCGCGGCCCGGTCCTGCAGTTGATGTGCTGTAAGGTCAGATTGTTGAAAATATGCCCACGTGTTCGTGAGCGTGTAGATCATGAGAAACCCCGCTAGACCGAGTAAATAGGGAGATCGAGCAATGTGCGTCGCGCCTTCCCAGAATTTGCCGCCGATTGGTTGCTCACTTTGCTCGTCATGCGCCCGAGAATCGGCTGGAAATCGGCGCACACATTGCGCAGCAATCTCCAACATGACCGCTGTGATGAGAAGGAAGAGTCCGGTGCTCAGCTTTCCGGCCAGCGAACTCGTGACCAAACCACCAACAATTCCGCCAACTGATCCGCCGACAGCAATAAATCCGAAGAGCCGCTTCCCTTGCTCTGGTGTGAAAACGTCAGCCATGAACGACCAAAACATCGTTGTTGCGAAAAGATTGAAGACACTGACCCAGATGAAAAATATGGGCGCGAGAACCGCGCGTCCCTGCGCCGCCGGCATGATCCGCATCAGGAGGAAGAAAAGGAACAGGTTCGCAATAGCGAAACGATACGCGATCGGAATAAACCGCCGCCGCGACATGCGCGCGACGATGGCGGCATAAAGCGCGTTCGCGATTAACATGCCGATCAACGTGCCAGTGTACATCCACGGTAGATTTTCAACGCCCCGGTCGGCGCCGATCTCATCGCGGATTGGCCGAATCACGTAATAACCGCCGAGAACGACAAAGTTGAAGATGAATGCCAGCAGCAGCGCGTGGATCTCGTCCGGTTTTACATCAACGATTTTAGCGAACAGTTTTTTCATGTTGTAGCCGCGGCCCTGTGGGCCGCGCGCACGCGTCGCATACGGACGCGGCTACAGTTTCTCTTTTTTCCAAGCGTTCAAAACTTCCGCCTCGCGCTCGGGCGTAAGACCGGCACGGAGCTTGGATTGGCGATCTTGCGGGAGTGACTTAAACCAGGCGAGTGTGTCGCGCGCCGTGTCAGCCAATGGGCGGAAGGTCAGGCCTTTGCTCAGTGCGCGACCGATCTTAGCGCGAGCGAGTCCGCTCTCTTTTCCGGTCCACACCGGCATGTCCGACCACGGCTCGACTTTGTGTTGCGTGAGGAAATCTTCCGTTACCCATGTGAACGTCGCACTCGATTGCAATCCAGCTTTGATCCCATCAAGCATTCGGCCGATGCCTAACGGCTTAGCCGGACCGGTAGCGTTGTAAATTCCGGTCTCGCGATTCTCGGCCATACGGATCGTCCATTCAGCGAGGTCGCGAGCGTCAATAAATTGCACCGGGTCCTCAAGCGAACCCGGCGCCAGAACTTCGCCGCCGCGATCGATCCGCACCGGCCAGTATGTGAAGCGATCGGTCTCATCGCGCGGGCCGACGATTAGCCCCGGACGAATGATCAGCGTTTTACCGGGAAACCATTTCTCGGCTTCCTTCTCCGAGAGCGCCTTGAGCGGCCCATAGGTTTTGTAACCGCCCGCTTTCATCGCCTCCAGCGTCTCCTTGTACGGATCAGCGCCTTCGTATTTTTCTGTCGGTGCATTTTCATCCGGGCCGGTTTTCCCTTCGCCGTAAACGGAAATCGTCGAGATAAAAACATAGCGATCAACGTTGCCTTTGAGAATCTGCGCCGCGTCACGCACCCACGCCGGAAGCGTAGTCGGGTTATCGATCACCACATCCCATTGCCGGTTTTTCAACGCGTCCAGTTTGTCATTGCGGTCGCCAATGAGTTGCTCGACTTCGCCTGGCAATTCACCGGGATGCGTTTTGCCTCGGTTAAACGTCGTCACCTTATGTCCGCGGCTCAGCGCGTACCGCACCTGGTATGGGCCGGTGAATCCGGTGCCGCCAAGAATCAGGATTCGCATCGGTTTCGGTTTAGTATCGGCGAACAAAGATGTCGATCTGGAGTGCACGGCAAGCGCAGTGGCCGTTGAGATTTTGATGAAACGGCGGCGATCCACAATGGCATATAGCTGTTGTACGGCGTCTGTGCCAGCTCGCGAACGCTTTCGGAGTTCATGGAAACGCCCTACAATGCAATCGTGACAAGACGCGAAGCTGCCAAAGTGATCGGCGGAACGGCTGCGGGACTATTCTTGCCAATCACACCGCGAGCCGCCAACGAATCATCATCAGCGATGCTGACGCGGGCTATCCCGTCCTCAGGCGAGAAACTGCCGGTGATCGGCTTGGGAACATGGCAAGCGTTTGATGTCGACCTAACGGCAGATAATCGCAGACAGCTTGAAGAGGTGCTCTCGCTCTTCGTGAAATTTGGGGGTCGCGTGATTGATTCGTCGCCAATGTATGGTCGGGCGGAAGCAGTGATGGGCGATCTCACAGCGACCCTGGGAATTCGAGACAAATTATTTCTCGCGACCAAAGTCTGGACTCACGGCAAGGAGAGCGGGATCAAATCGATGGAACGTTCGATGGCCCTTTTGCGCACCAAGCGAATCGATCTGATGCAGGTGCATAATCTGGTCGATGTCCATACGCACCTCGCGACTTTGCGCGAATGGAAAGAGCAGGGTCGCATTGGCTATGTCGGAATCACGCATCACGAAGCCGGCGCGTTTGGTGAGATCGAAAAGCTTATGCGGAGCGAGAAGCTCGACTTTGTCCAGATCAACTATTCGCTCATGGAGCCCGAAGCGGAGCAGTCGCTTCTGCCGCTGGCTCACGAGCGTGGGATCGCGGTGCTCGCCAACAGGCCATTTGGCGCCGGCGATCTCTTCGACAAAGTGCGTTCGAAACCGCTGCCCGATTGGGCCTCTGAATTCGATTGCCGGTCGTGGGCCCAATTTTTCCTGAAATGGATCGTTGCACATTCTGCGATTACCTGCGCTATTCCGGCAACGAACAAGCCCGGCCACCTCGAAGACAATATGCAAGGCGGAACGGGCCGATTACCCGATCCAAAGACGCGCCGGCGAATGGTCGAATTCGTCTCGTCTTTGTAGAGGCCGCGCCGCTTTGAGTATTCGGCGGATGTCAAATGAAAGCGTTAAATTTTTCTCAAAAAAATCAGTTGCAGGCCTGGTCGATATGCTGGATAGGACGCGCTCTTTATGCGAAAACTTCTCACCGTTATCCTCATAACCTTGGGATGCGCGACGTTTTGTCCCCATCAAGCATTGGCGCTCATGTTCTCGGCGCCAAAGCCGACGTTTGCTTATACGGATGCTTCTGGAAAAAAACAATCGGTCGAAGTAGTAGACAAATATTACCCCAAGAAAATCGTCGAGCCCTTTGCGAAGGTGGACGGAAATATCGATCCAAAACTGCGTCGAGCGGCTACCATTGCCGAGGAACGCGCTCGCGCGCACTCCCTTTCAAAATGCTGGCATTTTGTTAAGGAAGCCCTTGTTGCTGCCGGAGTAGTGAAATCTCGGCCGCAGACAACCCTGGCGAAACAAGCCGGCCAGGAGCTCGTAAGCAATTACGGGTTCAAAAAACTTCCTGTCTCGAATCCTTACGAAGCGCCTGTCGGTTCTGTGCTGGTGTATGGCGCCAAGCGCGCGGCTGGCCACGTCGAGATTCGCACTGAGAACGGTTTCGTTAGCGATTTCCGCTCAAAGACACCATCACGTCGGCCGTTGTTAGGCGTCTTCGCGAAAAGCTAGCCCGGAACTGCGCCTGCGGCGGCTGACCATCGTCTTCGAGAAGCTGATCCACCTGACCGAGGTGGAACACGTTGTCCTCAAGGCTTTGCACACGCGGCTTTGCCGCCTGACTGTTCAGGTCGTGAGCATTCGCATCGCGATGTGGTCGGGCCCGCGTAACATCTCGACCGCGATGATGCGCGCGTGGGGAAATCGGCGCGATACCGTAGTCATCGATGAGCCATTTTACGCCTACTACCTAACGACAACGGGCAAAAATCATCCCGGCGCAGACGAAGTGATCGCAGCCGGCGAAATCGATTGGCGAAAAATTGTTGCCTGCCTGACTGGGCCAATTCCGAATGGCAAGCGAATTTTCTTTCAGAAACATATGACACACCACTTCCTGCCAGAAATAAATCGGGACTGGCTCGGCGCCGTAACGAATTGTTTTCTTATTCGCGACCCACGCGAAGTCATTGCTTCATATGTCAAAAAACGGGAGGACCCCAGCCTCGAGGATCTCGGGTTTATGCAGCAAGTAGAGGTTTTCAATTTTGTCCGCAATCGGACGAAATCGATTCCACCCGTTGTCGATGCAAAGGACGTGTTGGAAAATCCTGAACGAATTCTGCGGCTGCTCTGCGACGCCGCCGGCGTCGACTTTAACAAGTCGATGCTTTCCTGGCCGCCGGGGTTGCGTGACACTGACGGCATCTGGGCCAGGCATTGGTATACCGAGGTGGCAAAGACGACCTCGTTTCGACCGTATAGTCCAACGCACTATAAGGTGCCGGAGCGCTTGCGAGAGATTTACGAGCGCTGCTGCGATTGCTTTGAACGCTTGTATCAATATCGGTTGCATTAAAAACGTGTGTCATCCCGAGTCGCGAAGACGACGAGGGACCTCGCAACACGTCTAAGATTTACTTGTAAGTCTCTGCTGTACACTTCGAGCATGTGATTTGCTTCGTGAGTTTGTTGGTGTGATTTCTTCGGCGCATGAGAGGTTCCTCACCCCGCTCGGAATGACAG
>QHNQ01000173.1 GCA_003218135.1 Verrucomicrobiota bacterium | reverse complement strand
CGCGCTTCGCTAGATTCGCGAGCTTCCATGTGATATTTCAGCACAAGATCGACATCGTCCTTTACTGAGCGCCACCAGAGTTCGTCAATCAATCGCTTGGTTTGCGCCACTGCGCTGGGCGCGCCTTGCAACACCGAGTCGGCAAACTTCAGCGCTTCGGTCATCAGATCATTCCGAGCTACAACCCGATTTACGAGTCCGATTGCCTTTGCGCGCTCGACATCAATTAATTCTGAGCCTAACAGCAACTCACGCATGTTTCGTTCGCCTACCTGGCGGCGCAGGAAAGTCATAACTAATCCAGCAACCAAACCGCGACGCACCTCAGGATACCCAATCTTGGTTCGTTCCGCTGCGACCACAAAATCACATGCTGACATGATGCCTGCTCCGCCTGCGACTGCCGCGCCATGCACCGCAGCGATGGTCACGAGATGCGTCTGACTGATGGCGATCAAGGTATTCGCGACCATCTCTGCGGTTGCGTGCGCTTTGGTTTGATCGGCTGCTTCCTTCAAATCGAGACCGGTGCAAAAAGCCGCGCCCGCGCCGCATAGAATAACTACGCGCTTTTGCGGTTCATCCGAAGCCACTTTGATCGCGGCGCACAGTTCAGTGAGTAGCTCTACGGTAAGCGCGTTTCGGCGTTCAGGCCGATTGAGAGTGATTACAGTTATTTGCGGCGACTGCTTTTCGATTAAGACGACGGGCATGAGACAAATGTCGAAGTCCGAATCACGAATGTCGAACTAAACTTGAATGACGCCGGTGTGGAAACGCGCTTTTGGCATTGGCCGCGACGCATATTCCAACAAGCGAATCAAGACGTCGCGCGTCTCGTGTGGCTGAATGATCGCGTCCACCCAGCCGCGGGCGGCGCCGTAGCGAATGTCGGTTTGCTCTTCATAGCTTTGCTTCACTTTCGCGCGAAGTTCCTCTAGCTCCTCGTGTGTCGCTTTTTTGTCACCTCGCTCCCGCGCGCGGGCGAGAATTGAAAACACCGTGTCTGATGCCTGAGCGGCACCCATCACGGCGTAGCGCGCAGTTGGCCACGCAACGATGAATCGCGGGTCGTATGCCTTGCCACACATCGCGTAATTCCCGGCGCCGAATGATCCGCCCACAACGACAGTAATCTTCGGCACGATGGAATTGCTAACGGCGTTAACGAGCTTTGCGCCACTGCGAATGATCCCACTCTCTTCCGCGTCGCGGCCAACCATAAAGCCAGTAACATCCTGGAAAAAGATGATGGGCGACCCGGCTTGATTACAGTCCATCACAAAGCGCGCTGCCTTATCAGCGCTATCGGAATAAATGACACCACCCATCTGGATTCCTTCTTTTTTGGTTCTAACTTGCAAACGCTGGTTTGCGACAATGCCCACAGGCTGGCCATTGATACGGGCATACGCTGTTACGATCGTCTTGCCGTAGTCGGCCTTGTATTCATCCATTGAGTTTCCATCGATAACAGTGGCGATCAGATTGCGCGCGTCGTAATTTTTCTGGCCATCGAAGCTGATCAGATTATAGATGCTTTCAGGGGTTTTCGCCGGTTGCGACCTCTCCTTCGTTGTCGACGTTTTCGGTTGCTGAGCTTCAGGCAACAACGCGACAAGCGAACGAAGACGCTTCAAGCATGATGGATCATCCTTCTCGAAAAAATCCACTGTCCCGCTTATCTCCGCGTGCATTTGCGCGCCCCCCAGTTCTTCCGCATCGACGATTTGACCGATAGCCGCTTTCACCAGGGAAGGGCCAGCCAGATACAAGCCGCTGCCTTTCGTCATCAAGATTTTGTCGCATAGCACCGGCAGGTACGCTCCCCCGGCGACGCAATTGCCCATGATCGCTGCAAACTGCGGAATTCCCGCCGCCGAAATCACCGAGTTATTGCGAAAGATTCGCCCGAAATCGTCTTCGTCTGGAAAAATTTCATCCTGCATCGGCAGGAACACGCCGGCGGAATCGACCAGGTAAATGATTGGAAGCGCGCACTCGAATGCGATCCGTTGAGCGCGAATGACCTTCTTAGTCGTTTGCGGAAAAAACGCACCGGCTTTCACCGTCCCGTCGTTCGCAACGATCATGCAGGGCACACCGGCAACGTTGCCAATCCCTGTCACTACTCCCGCTGCCGGAATCTTGCCCCATTGCTCATACATTTTGTAAGCGGCCCAGAGGCCGATCTCAAAAAATTGTGCATCTTTGTCGAGCAGGTGACTGAGACGTTCGCGCACGGGTAACCTGCCCATCTTGCGCTGGCGTTCATGACCGGCCCTGCCTCCACCTTCCCGCAGCGCGGCTTCTTCCTTCGCAATAGCGGCGCAATGAGCGCGCAATATTTCGCTCGTGCCGGATGCAGATGAATGAGTCATGACCGAAGCACGCTTAATCTGCGACAGTGACGGAATCAAGCGCGCTACAACTGAGTGTTTAGAATCCGGAAGCTTGCGAGAAGTCAAATCACTGAAGTGCTGACGCGTCGGAGTGTTCTATTGCTGTAAGTTTTTAACGCTCGTAATTGTTGTATCTTCAACCTCCCGGTCGCGCTTAACCATGTCTTCGAAGGGCCGGTAAAAATTTGAATAGAAGGGATAAGGCCGCTCAGGTTTTGCGGGAAGGTAGCGCCAGTATTTGTACATCCAGAGCCAGGGCGCCGGGTTCGCTCGTACGTAAGGTTCGAACGAGTTCCAGCACGCCTGTGCGATTTGCTGATGCGTCATCTCAGCGGTACGCGCGATCTTCGGATGGAGTACGAGGCGGTAACGTCCATCTGGCAGCGGCTCGCAGTGCGCGGGAATGATCGGCGCGCCTGTCTGTTCATGCAGCCAGGCATGCGCAGATGTAACGCTGGTTTTCAATCCAAAACAGTTTATCGCCACGGCGCCAAGGCTGGGTGGCAGCGTTAGATCGACTAATAGCGCCGTGCGCCCCTTTCGACGAAGCACTTTGTAAAGTCGAATGATACCGCGTTCGCGCGGAACCAGTTCGTGCCCCGATTGCTCACGCAATTTTTTGAAAATTGCATCGAGTAATGAATTCTTAAATTCCTGCGAGATAATCGTGCCTTTCAAATCCAGAAAACCGCAGGCGAGACTGAGCCATTCGAAGTTGCCGTAGTGATAGCATGCAATAATAATGCTGCGCTCCGGACCTGTGCCACGCTCGGTTTCCTCAAAATTCTGGCATTCGATGTAACGACTGAAATTTTGCTGTGTCAGGCGCGGGCTCCACAGCAGATCCACCATCGTTTGCGCGAAGTGTTGAAATGATTGACGCGCAAGTTTGCGACGCTCAGTTGGAGAGAACCGATCGCCAAACGCGGCCTCGAGATTGCTTAGCGCGACGCGGTACCGGGGACGATCAACGAAGCTCAATAGCGCGCCGGCTAGCCGGGCGAGGTAATGGCAGACTCTTCGAGAACACAATGGGATCAACTTCGTGGCAAGGAGAAGCCCTATCCACTCCAGACGATACCGGATTCGCTTCCATTGCGAACGCATTGCCTGATTTTGAATCACGAACGGCGAATGTCGAATGGGTTCGCCTCGTTAATTCGTTGAAGCGAATGTCATTCCAAGCGAAGTCGAGGAATCCCTGGCATTGCCGAGAGTTACATCGCGGGATCCTTTCGACTCCGCTGCGCTCCGCTCGGGGTGACGGAACGGCTTTAACGATGTCACGATTTGCGAGTGACGCGGGCTTTGGCCTTACCAACCCTGGCCGGGATTGCTAACGGGAGGCAGGCTCTTGCGAAACTCCGCCTGCTGACGTTCGGCCTCTTTCTGCTCCTGCGATTCGCGTGTCTGCTGCTCGGGACTCGGACCTGAGGAGCAAGCGGCGAATACTACAGTAGTCGCTACGATGACAAGGACCTTGGCTCCCAGCTTTTTCATACTCGAACAACAATAAACAACCTCATTGGCGCGGCAAACTTCGAGCCAGGCAAAAGGTGAGCAACCAACAAATGATGTAAGGTTCGCGTTGGCTAATGACGACAGCCTTCAGCATCGCCATTGTCATTCGGATTCTTTATCCGAGGCCAATTGCAGGTACTCGCGCTCGAGCTTCTTTAAGCGCTCGATGATTTCATTCAAGGCGAGTTCGTTCTTTAAATTAACCTGGTAATCGATTTCGGCCCGAAGCCGGTCTTTGTGGGCTTGCCGGTTCTGCGACATTAAAATGATCGGCGCTTGCAGCACAGCAAGCATGTTAATCGCAGTGCTCAGCATTAGGTAGGGATACGCATCGAACGCGGTTTTACCCAGCAACTGCAGCGAGGCATTAACCCATACCCACACGTTGAAGAAGAACACGGCGGCAAGGATGAATTTCCAACTGCCGCCAAATTCCGCGATAACATCCGAAGCCCGATCAGCAAGCGTAAGCTGCGCCGCTTCCTCCACGTTCACATTGCGCGTAGTGCTGTGACGTAGGAGCTCGTCCGTATGGCGCAACCGATTCACCAGCGCGGTGAGCATTTCCAGTGCGACATTGGGATTGCTCCGCATAAACGAAAGAAAATGGTCGCGCGAGAGCACGGCCAGCCGCGCGTCCTCGGAAACCAGCGCATCGGCCGAGCGGTGTTGACCATCGAGCAACGCCATTTCGCCGAAAAAATCGCCGCGGCCCAATTCAGTCAGAGTAAACTGGTGTCCGTCGAGAGTCTGAACGCAAATCCGGACTTTCCCCCGTTCAATTATGTACATCGCGTCTCCCTGCTCACCGTGGCGGAACAGAAAAGCCCCGGCCTTGGAATCAATGCTCGTCAGCAGTTGACACAATTCGTCGGCCGCCTCGTTGTCGAGGGATTCAAACAACGGCACCTGGCGCAATGTGTCGATCGTCATGTCCGCAAAACCAACGGAACCGTCCACCAGAATAGCGGCAATTCGCGTTGCCGAGAAGCGCGAATTGCGACCGCTTCACGTTGACTTGGGCGGGTTCGCTTCTAGGTTGGAAATGGCGCTCGCTCGCGCCGTTCGAACCGTGAAAAGTGTCCTCTTTGTCTGCACCGGTAATATTTGCCGTAGCCCGATCGCCGAAGGGCTTTTTCGCCGTTTGATTGGAAATCGTGGGGACATCGACGTTGTTTCGGCTGGTGTCCACGCAGTGCGCGGCCAGCCCCCAAGTCTGTATGCTGTGCAAGTCTGCGCAGAAGACGGTACGGATATTAGCGACGTGCGCAGTCAGCCGTTGACGGCACCCCTCGTCGATCGCGCTACGCACATTTTTGCGATGACTGGCGCGCACCTTGAGACGATCCAAACACTGTTTCCTCAAGGGGGTGAAAAATCATTTTTGCTTCGCGAATTTGAACAGCCTGGCACAACGGTGTGGCGCGACGTGCCCGACCCGATCGGTCTGGGACGCGAAGTTTACGAGGATTGTGCGCGCATCATCAAGAACGCGCTGCCGAGTGTGCTCGCGTTTGTCGAACAAAGCGCGCTGGTCCCGCCAGGCGCAGCTCGCACTGGCAGTGCTTACCCCGGCGATGATATTGCTTATCCCATGGAACCGCAAAAATCGACTTCCTCACCTCGCATTTATGGCGAAGCATTGCGCCGGACAGATCCGGAGATTTTCGATGCGGTCGTGGCGGAGGAAAAGCGTCAGCGGGAAAATATCGAATTGATTGCTTCAGAGAATTTCACCAGCCGCGCGGTCATGGAGGCACAAGGAAGCGTTCTCACGAACAAGTACGCCGAAGGTTATCCGCGGAAGCGCTGGTACGGTGGGTGCGAAAATGTCGATACCGCCGAGCAATTGGCGATCGATCGCGCCAAACGTCTGTTCGGCTGCGAACACGTCAACGTGCAGCCACACAGCGGCGCACAGGCGAACATGGCGGTTTATTTCTCGATGCTGAAACCCGGCGACAAGATTCTGGCTATGAATCTTGCGCACGGCGGCCATCTCACGCACGGCCATCCGGCGAATTTCTCCGGGAAATTTTACGCGGTGTCGCAATACGGCGTGAGCGAGAAGACCGAGCACATCGATTACGACGCGTTGCAGAAACAAGCCGAGGAAGTCCGGCCGGTCATGATCACCGCCG
>QHNQ01000172.1 GCA_003218135.1 Verrucomicrobiota bacterium | reverse complement strand
TCCACCGTGCAACTGGGACATATGCCGATAGGGTCGCGACCGAGTGCGATATGCAGCCAGTAGCGTTTCTCGCCTTCGACAACGAACCTTGTTAAGTCGGTCTCTCCAGGCGCGCACTTACCAGTCTGCGCGATGACGTCGATGAAGAGGTTCCAAGTCCGCGCCTGTCCCATTTCAGCCAACACGCGCCCGATTGCTTCTTTCTGTTCCTTTGTCCAACTGGCATTCGCACCGAGTCTCACTAACCTGGCGACGTCTCCGCGGTTTAACACGGGACGCAACTTCGTTTCGTCAACGATCCGCTGAGCTGCAGCCGCGGCTTCACTGGCGGAAATGATGCCTGATGATGGTGGAGGCAGCAGTGTGTCGTTCTTGAGCGCACCTTTCAAGGCTGCGGCCAGGACGGGAGCGTTCCTCGTGTTGAGATTGAAAATGCCAACGCGCGGATAACCGTGCAGGATCGGGTTATAGCTAAAGAAGTCGAGGACGGGTCTGTCATTACTGGTTTCACTGGTAAAATTTAAAGGTGAAAAGTTAATGCTTGCGGTATCAAGACCGTACCCGAACTCTCCGACGTTGCTGAATGGATGATTGAGCACGATGGGGACAGTAGCAGGCCTCGGTTTCGTGCTTCCCGTGTTTTGGTCGATTATCCAAGCGTAAGGGTCCTTATCAACGTCGTAACCAGAGCTGCCGGGATTATTCTCATTCTCCCAGCCAAACACGAATCCTCCGCCATATTCAATGATCGCTGTGTGATTGCCTGTTGTTGGATCCCGTTCGTTCATATCGCCGGAGTCGTCGTATTGATCGATCAACGAGGCAGTGATTGAGAGGGTCCGTGCGACGCGGTTGGAGTCAGTATCGTTGGAAAGAGGATCCCAACTGGGATTGGCTACGTTTAAGGCGTAGTTTAGAATTTTGATAAACTCTAACCGGCCCCTCAAAGGCGCGATGAAAGCCAGCGGGTTGTTGTTAGGCTCTGACGGCTGTTGCTCGCCCACGTATTGCCACCGGCCCCAATAGGCAAGTTGGCTCTTGTCTGTGCCGGTACCGTTAACCCATGCCAGGCCAAACATATCGAGAATGTCGCGCACGCAGCCTCTGTATCGGCCCCGGCCTCTCCAACCGACACCGTTCCCGTCGCTATTGCCGCGTCCTCGCGTTGTGACAGAAACCGGGGGCACCGGCTTCACCAGACCGACAGCGTTCATGGGAAATCTATCGGGCAATCGGAGGCTTCTCCAATCTGGCGCCGGGTAATTACGTTCGCGGGAAAAAGTGCCCATGTATTGAAGGTGATCCTGGCTGAAGCGGATGGTGCTTTGCAGTCGCAACAATTCTCTCCGGCTCATGAGAGCCTGGTCCGTTCGGCTATTCGAGCCAAAGTCACTCGGGACGGAAGTAAACGGGTAGATGGCCGGGTCAGCGTAAGGGGCATCGCCGAAATCGAGCAGATAACTACCCCAGGCATCCTGCTGGAGGTTTGGGCTTAGCTGAAAACTGAACCGGCCAAAGCTGGTCGCTGTCTGCTTCGTGGTCCCATAATTCCGCCAGCCAACAATTCGACGAATCTCCGATGACGTCGGCGTTGGCGCAGGGAAGGCAGTAAGATCAGCGAAAGCTACAATCCCTTTTCGCCCAAAGTTTACCTGCCAGGGCGTTGGCGTGGGAACTGGACCATCATCGCTGCTGCCCGACCAGGTGGGAAATCCTGCCAGATTCATATCGAGCAAACCTCCCTCGTCATACACCGCGAAGGCATACCTCCCAATCACGTCACTCGGCAAAGGCACGAGATCTGGTCCGTGACGAGTTACGAGCACCCAGTCGGGTGGTGTAAAGCTGGCTGCACTGGGAATTAAGTAATGGGTATTCCAATGAGCACGTGTTACTTCACCCCGCCTAGGATTTGCCGGGTCAACTGGCCCTGAGCTGATAGTGGATGCCAAGCTTGGAACACCAGGTGGAGGGATGCCGTCATCGCGCAGACTCCTGCGAATTAAATTTGGGATGGACGCGTTGTCGCCAGAGCGTTGCGGCTGAATATTGCCTTGGGTAACGTTAGGGCCCGCTGTGATAATCTCCCGCTTGAGACTGCTGAGGATAATATCAAGGGCACTATGGGCAAGCAGCTCCGCGCTGGTATCGTGAAAACTCGCCCTTGCAAGCTGTCGGTCGGTTGCCGTATGGGAGAAATAAGCAAGGGAGAGGCCAGTTAAGAGCACAACAAATGCAAGAACGATTATCAGAGCAACGCCCTGATTTTTGCTGTTGCTCTTACTCATGATTTCTAAGGGACCTTCGCCGGGGCGCCCGGCGCATTTCGCTCGCTAGTCGGGCTCGTTCGTGGAGTCCAGCGAGCGCTCATAAGCTTCCAGGGGAAAGATAAAAAGAGCGTTCGTAAAGGCGAACACTTGAAAGCGCTGTGCGCGGCAACGTTGTATTTCCATCCACAGTAGCTCGCCAGGCTGCAAGCAAACCTCCAGGGGACTGTCCGCCGTAGTCCGCCAGGTCTTCTGCTAGTGCCGCTAGATCCGAATTGCTAAGGAGCGCTCTGCTCTTAGGATCGATCACAGCGATGTTTACTATAATTGCAGACACATCTTGCAATCCACGCACGCTCGAGGTCGCGTACCAGGGAGTGGCGGACAAATCTCCATTTTTCAGCAGATAACGATATTCAAAACGAAAAACATCATGTCCGATGATGTCGAACGGACTGTTCGTTACACTGGCCCAGGGATTCAAGGGCGCCCAAAAAATAACTGATGCCGGCTTACCATCCGACCGCGTGTCACTCGTGGCGCCGTTCCAAACCAAGGCTTCACCTAATCGCTCCATCCTGTTGGAAACTGTGTCCGCGCTGACATGGATCCGATATCCAATGATCGAGACCGGGCTCTGCTGCGCGCCAGTTATAGCCGACCAACCTGGGACCGTGCTGTAGAATGCTATCTGATCATTTCCCCTTTGCCTGGTACAAAGCGTGCAGTCATTCGCAGTGGTGGAAGATTTAAGATAGTAATCGACGTCGGATCTTCTGACCATCTGCGCGAAGTCGATCGCCATGCGGTCGAACAATTCACGGGCCTGTGAGTCGGCATCCATTTGCTTGTGACCGAGGGTTATGATCTTCGCCGCGCTGTTAAGAAGCTGCGTAGCCAGCAACGTAAGCATCACCAGCACGCCCATGCTGACGAGGAGTTCGGCAAGGGTAAACCCATTCGGTCGCTTTGCTTTAGTATGCGCTACCTGCAATTCATAAATGGTCCGGACGGCGCGCTGCGCCGTCCGGACATCGCAGCGCGATGTCCCTACCACATCCGCTGCAGCATTCGTCTTGTAGTCACGCATGACTCAGCTCCTGTCGAAGGCGGCGAATGTCTCCACGGACCCGCTTGGCGTTGTTACTGCGGGATCAGCAGGCGCCGGCCAGGTCACCTTTAGAGCAGCATAATGCAATCCTGTAGGAGCAGAATTCCATGTTATACTCAGTCGATAACGGGAGTCGGTACTAAGCGAGGTCGAGGCCTGCCCTGAAGTATCAAAATACAACGTCTTGTCGGTCCCAAAGGTTATCGCAAACTGCGGGGAGGTCGTAGCCGCTGCTGGCGTCGCCCGCAAATCCGCCACGATGCCGGCAATGATGTTGGTGGCAGCAGTCTGTGAAGTCGCGTTGCGGTTTGTCTGCATACCAACAGGCATCAAACCGAAAACGGCGAAAAGGCAAAAGCCCGCAACCCCTAAAGCAAGGACAAGTTCGACCAGGGAAAAAGCGGCAGCCATCGAATCGGAACGATTGTAGGGACGGCGCGCGGATCTATTTAGCGCTGAAAGCGCCGACAGATACCAGAGCGCCGCTACAGCGCGCCGCAACATTCTGAAACCACTAATTCTCATGGCCGATACACACGGACTGCTCCGCTTGTCGTGCCAAGCTGTATAACTGCATGGTTTCCCACGTCCTGATTGAAGTTATCAGGCAGCGACTCGAAGAGTGTTCCATGACTTGGTTGAAAATCGATTTCGATAACATGGGCAATAGCGTCCCCGTTGTTAGCAGTGCTGATCCGTGCGATCCCTGTTGGATCGAAGTTTATCACTCTATCAAATCGATACTGATAGCCGGACTCCAGTGGTGATCCCAGCGGCCATGTAAACGGCGTCACCGAAGTGGAGGCAGCATTGCCCAAAATGTACGGTGGACCGGTTGGTTGATACCGTGCCATTTTGGAGTTCGGATGCGCGCCAGGACTCCACGATCCAAAATCAACCGGCACAAAATGCAGATTCTCGTATGTCTGTAATTTCCCGACCGCGACCAGATGAGCACCATTGCCGTAATTAGCCTTCCAGTCGGTGCCCTGATCGGTCGTAGCGTATTGATATTGTGAAGTACCGTCCTTCGACGCAACCACCGCCACTGCCACTCGACCGTAAGGTGTATCGCCAGTGGAAATCTGCGGACTGACCGAGGAATCAATCGAAGAATCCACCTCGGCAAGACCAACAAAGACATAGGTGTGATTTGCCTTTGCGTACGCTCGCGCGTTCTCGAGTACTCCTTTGACTCCATAAATGGCGCTGGTGACATCACTTCCGCTTTTCATTGTCGTAAACGCGGGACCGACTAACACCAGCAGAATCGCAATGAGGCCGATGACGATGAGCAGTTCGAGCAACGTAAAACCGCCAGGGCGCTCACGTTGTCTCGGCGGGGTAAATGCAGCGCAGCAGCGCTGCGAGTCGATCATTGGTAACTGAGAGCGTAAAGCTCCATGGGAGCCACGCTCCTTTACGGAGTTGAGAGGCCGAACTGGCCGATCGCTGGTACTGGGAAAAGACATGGGGGAACCGCGTTATATCAACACCCGTGTCGGGCTGGCAAGCGCTTAATTCGATGGAATTTTGGGATGGCGCCTCAGATATGCGGCGTCCTGCCCATGCGTCCGAACCTTTTGGTCGCCAGCAGATGCAGCCGACGATTTCCATTGATCTCACGCTGCGTTTCTGGCAATCTCGGGCATCATGAAACGACTATTGATTGAAGTCGTGATTATTGCGGCCCTGATTTCTTTCGCCTGGAACAAACCTTTTGGA
>QHNQ01000148.1 GCA_003218135.1 Verrucomicrobiota bacterium | reverse complement strand
CCCGAACACTCGTTTGCAGGTGCCTCAACGTGCCGTACCAGCGCCTCGTGGTCGAGTGCAACCTGCCGCGCACGCCGAACACCAAGCCATCAACAAGAAAGTTGACAAGTTGCAAGCAACGGTCGCGCAGCAACAGAGACAAATAGAGACTCTCACAGCCCAGCTCAGAGAGCAGGCCGCCCAAATCCAAAAAGTGAGTGCCCAGCTTGAGATGGTCAAGCCGGCGCCACAGATGGTAGAAAATCGATAAAACGTTTTCCGGGGAGCGCTGTTAGAGAAGTCAGCGCCTTCCCGCATACAATTGTAACAAACAGCCGCCGCGCGAAACTCCGCGGCGGCTGTTTTGTTTCTGGTAGCGACGCGCGTCGATTTCGATTCCCTCAGCCCGGCCCTTAAATATATTTTGCACAGGCCGCGCAAACTTTCATGCATCGTAGTACGAAGAAGAACACTGAACTCTTTACGCTGGGTCACTCTCCGGATCCCGACGATGCCTTCATGTTCTACGCAATGGCCGAAAACAAAATCGATCTTCGCGGTTATCGTTTCGATCATCGGCTGGAAGATATTCAGACGTTGAATGAGCGCGCGCGGCGCGGTGAGCTGCATATTTCCGCGATTTCCATCCACGCGTATGCCTACGTCGCCGACAAATACGCATTGCTGCCGTGCGGCGCGAGCATGGGCGATGGATACGGACCAGTTGTTGTCAGAAAATGCCGAAGCCCAAACGCCCGACGTCGAACATCGAATGCATCAATCCTACAAGTCTTCAATCCTTCAACGGCTGACGAAAGCGCTCGCGAGACATTACATGATTGTGTAATTGCAGTTCCCGGAAAACTAACGAGCGCGTTCCTGGCGCTACAGCTCTTTCTTGGCGAATTTGATTTCATCGTAGTTCCCTTTGATCGAATTTTCGACGCCATAAAAACCGGACAGGCTGACGCGGGTCTGATCATTCACGAAGGACAACTGACATATCAACAAACCGGTTTTGAAAAGATTGTCGATCTTGGCGAGTGGTGGAAACGCAAAACCAGCCTGCCATTGCCTCTTGGTGGAAATGTCGTGCGTAAAGACATTCCGCCCGCAGTCCTCCGCGATCTCAGCGGCATTGTTCGCCAAAGCATTGATTACGGCCTGGCGCATCGAGACGAGGCCGTGGGTCATTCACTTGCTTACGCTCGCGGCATGGGCGCGAAGCTAACCCGAAAATTCATTAGCATGTACGTGAATGAATTTACTCGCGACTACGGTGACAGTGGACGCTCGGCTATCCGCAAATTTCTGACCACGGCGTACGACAAAGGTTACATCACCGCGCCAATTCGAGTAGAATTTGTAGAATAATTCCGGAGCCACTGCCTTCTAGTCGTCGTGTCTCCATCACGCTTGGCGAAGCCCCCGTTTGTTCGATATTTTCTAGGGAATCTGACTTAAGAATTTTCTTGCCACATCATTCGCAAGCGACGTATCAATGATGTTTCGGTGAAGGCACTGCTGCCAGCCAGGGACGATCTTTTCCGTCTCGCCCGAGTCGGATCCTGCGTCATCGGCTGCGCGCTGCTCGGTTTTGCCGGCTGCTGGAAGACCGAGCCGATCGACGAAGCGAAGGCCGCCAGAAAAACAACCGCCGATTTTCCGCAGATTACGGCCGACATCTTCAAGCCGATGGATGGCGGCATCGATCTTTCGCCCGAGGAGATCATGGGGCGCAACACTTGGAATCTCTGGAGCGGTGGCAACCAGCACTTTTGGAATCATACCGCTCAGGACAGTTACGGATTGATGGACCTTTTGAAGATGCTCGACAACCGCAAATTTTCGCGCGGCGAGCGTTTCAAAATTCTCGGCCTAGTAAACGAGCCAGGATTTCGCGCCGCAAGTAAGCCGGATGAGTTTGGCTTGTGGCTGGATGAGCAAGTCGAACCGGAGCCGAAAGGCATCGACGAAACCGTTTACGGCAAGCCTTCGGGCGTGCTTGGCTTCCGGCTTTTCCCAAATCCGGAATTCAACGACGAAGCGCGCAAGAAATGGGACGGCAACCGCTTCATGAATGATCCGACGTATCACAACGACAACAAGCTCGTCCGTCCGTACCGCGTCGGCGTCGCGTGCGGCTCCTGCCACATCGCGCCGAATCCCAGCAATCCGCCGGATGACCCCGAAAATCCGCGATGGGAAAACCTCGCGTCGGCAATTGGCAATCAATACATCAACGAGGGAAAAGTCTTTGCCTGCAATGTCGAGAAGGGCGGCTTTTTTTACGAAATGCTCGCTGCACAGCCGCGCGGCACTTCCGACACCTCCCGCATTGCGACAGACCACATCAATAACCCGAATGCAATCAACGCGATCTTCTTGCTCGCTGAACGCGAACGGATTGCAGTGCCCGAGAAAATGGCTGGCGGAACGCTCGCTTTGCCAGGGGAAGCAGAATCAACTCCAGTCCCCCATATTTTGAAGGATGGCGCCGATTCTATCGGTGTCCCCGGCGCAACGATTCGCGTTTACGTCAACATTGGAATGTTTTCCGAATATTGGTTGACACGCCACAACCGCTTGATTGGTCTGACAAAACAACAGCCGTTCGAAATTCCTTACGCCCGCGAGCATTCCGTTTTCTGGCGCGCAACCGAGGAGCGTCTTCCAATGATCGCAGCTTTTTTCCGGCGCCTGAAACCGTTTCATCTCGCGGACGCGCCCGGCGGACAAGCTTACATCACAACGGATTCAGCTGTAATGACGCGCGGAAAAGAAGTGTTCGCCGAAAGCTGCGCGGCGTGTCACTCGAGCAAACAACCCCCGCCGAATGTTGATCCACACTCGGGCGAAGGAAAGGGCTGGTTCCGTGCGGAGGTGATGAAGCCCGATTTCTTGGAGAATAATTTCTTGTCAAACGACAGACGGTATCCACTCACTAAGATCGAGACCAATTCCGCGCGCGCGTTCGCGACAAACGCCAAGGTTACTCACGTCTGGGATAACTTTTCCTCGCTTACCTACAAGGAGTTGTCGCCCGTGGACGAACTTGAATTCTTCAATCCCTTTGATGAGACGCATCCGATCAAATTCAAACCGAGGGAGAAAAATGTAGCGCCAGGATATTATCGCACCGCTTCTTTGGTCAGTGTCTGGAGTTCGGCACCGCTGTTGCACAACAACATGCTGGGCAAATTCAATGGCGATCCTTCCGTTGCGGGCCGCATGGATGCGTTCAATGATGCCATCGAAAAATTACTCTGGCCGGAGAAACGGCTGAATAAGGATTCAATCTGGCGCACACAGAACGATTGCTCGCTGCATTTGCGCAAGGAATTTGTACCGAGGACGCTGAGAGGACTCGCCGATCGCGATGGTTACATCAAGGTCGGAATGATTCCGAAAGGCACACCTATCAACCTGGTCGCCAATCTGGAACCGGACTTTCGACATCTCGACGTCTTTCTTAAAATCGCGAACAAGTTGATCAAGATTAAGACCACCGACGTTTCACGTGACGAAGCCGCCGACGAGTTCAACCAGCTCATTCCGGACCTGCTCGCGGCGAACAAGTGTCCCGACTTTGTTGAGGACAAGGGCCACTACTTCGGCACAGACTTGGCAGATACCGATAAGCGCGCGCTGATCGAATATCTGAAAACGTTTTAAGTGCACGTCTAAACGAAAGGAAACATATGGCAATTACAGTTGCAGAAATGTTGAAAATGTCGCAGGCGCAGCTGGACGAACTGTTTACGCAAAGTCCCGTCGGCGAAATTCCCAGCGGCGAAGCCAAAGGCACGGCGATCATCGCACCGGGAACGACTTACACACAGGACATGGCCAATTTCGTGAATCATTTTGCGTGGCAGGGAAAAATTTTCGATCCAGCTAAGGGAATTTTACGAAACAAAATTTTGCCCTTTGGACTCAATGCGATCATCGCAAAGGTGTACAAAGGTCCGAGCTGGCTGGATAACAAGGAGTGCATCGTCCTTGATTATTCGGAGACTTCGTTGGTGGCGCACTGGGTCCGTGACGAGATTCGCGAAGTCGCGCCGCACATTTATCTCGGCAAAGTTTATTTGGGCAAAAAGCGATTGATCGATTTCGCGCTTGAGTTTTCCGCGTCGGGATAATCGCATCTTGCGGCCATGGCCGATGCTCCAGATCAACCCGCAGAAAGCCGGCGCTGGAAGTGGCGCGTTGTTTTGCTGGTGATTGCCGCGCTCATCGCAATCGGCTTTTCATATCTGATCTGGCGTTTTACGCGTGACGATCCAGTCACGTATGCGGACCCGGACGAGCATTTCAAATACGGTTCGACCGGCGGCGAGCGCGAGTCGGGCATCCCCTACTGGGTTTGGAAGGTACTGCCAAAAATGTTCCCGGAATATTTGCCCGGAAAAACGTACACCCCGGGACGCGAGTACGCCTCTTTGGGTTTTCTCTACGAGCCCGGCAAAGATCTGCCGATTGGTGTTTCACGCCGCAACACCCAGGGCCTCGATCGAGTCTTTTTGAACTGCGCCATCTGTCACGGAGGTTCAGTGCGTGAAACGCCGCAAACTCGGCCTGCAATCTATGCTGGCATGCCGTCGAACACTGTCGATCTGGAAGGATTCGAACGTTTCATTTTTGCCTGCGCAACGGATCAACGGTTCAACGCTCCTCGGATGATGGCTGAGATGGAGTCGATTGGCGGCAAGTACGATTTCATCAACCGATTTCTCATGCGCTATTACGCGATCCCGTTCATGCGCGAACGCTTGCTCATGCTCAAAGATCATTTCCGTTTCGCTGATTGGGAACCGGACGCAGGCCCCGGCCGCACCGACACGTTTAACCCGGCCAAAACACTTCTCGAGTTTCCATTGGAAAAACTCGAAACGCGCGAGCTGGTTGGCCTTTGCGATTTTCCGTCCATCTGGCTGCAAGGACTGCGTAAACAGAAAAACCTTCACGCGCACTGGGACGGCAATAACAGTTTGATGGAGGAGCGCAACAAGAGCGCAGCATTCGGCACTGGCGCCTTCCCGCCCACAATCGACCTGAAGCAACTCGCGCGCGTAGAGCAATGGCTCCTTACAAAAGAGCCGCCCAAATATCCGTTTTCCATCGATGCGCAGCTCAGTGCGCAGGGCGAAAAAATATACGCGCAATACTGCGCGAACTGTCACGGACGCAATGGACGCGATTTCAATGGCGAATACGTCGGCGACATCGTGCCAATCGATAAAATCGGCACCGACCGGCACCGGCTTGATTCTTACACCGAAGAACTGGCCGTCGCGCAGAACACTCTCTATGCCGGTTATCCGTGGCGTTTCAGTCATTTCCGAAAAACTTTTGGATACGTAAATTTGCCGCTGGACGGCATTTGGCTGCGCGCGCCGTATCTGCATAACGGCTCGGTACCCACGTTGCGCGATCTGTTGAATCCAAGTATCCAAGATCCACGTACCAAAGATCCAATACGTCCCACAGTCTTTTATCGCGGCTACGATGTGTTCGACCAAGCGAAGGTCGGATTTGTTTCCGACGTCAGTCGATTCGACGACGAGGGGTGCAGCAAAGATGAACCCGAAAACCCCAGAAAATATTTCCGACTCGACACGCAAGTGAAACCGGGCGGCGCGACCCCGCGCGATCGGAACGAGGGAAATTCAAATGTCGGCCACGAAGGATCGGAATATGGAACAACGCTTTCTGCCCAGGAGAAAGACGCAATCGTGGAATATCTGAAAACATTTTGATCAACATTCGAGCAATGAACCAATGAGTCTTTCACCGAAAACAAAACGCGGCCTTTGGGTGTCAGCGATTGTGCTGGTGATTCTCATCGCATTGGGCGCTTGGTTTACATGGACGAAATTTTTCCGCGAAGAAAAAGAAGTCTTTGCGAACGAGGAAGAACATTTCAAATATGGCTCGCTCGGAGCAGAGGGTGAACGCGGCATCCCGTATTATCTCTGGCTGGTTTTGCCACGCGTCTTTCCCGATCTCATGCCCGGACCGGGCGGTTACAAATCGCTCGGTGTTGTCTGGGAAGAAGGACATGAAATTCCTGTCGGTTTTTCGAAAAAAGTGGTGGGGTTTGAGCGCATCACGAACAACTGCGCAGTGTGCCACACGGCGACCTATCGCTTGAGTGAGGACGAAGTGCCGCACGTTGTCGTCGCGGGTCCGGCTCACACGAACAATGTGCAAGCCATGTTGCGGTTTTTGTTTAAGGCCGCGCATGATCCCCGGTTCAATTCGGACATCATCATGAACGAAATCCGTCTGGTCAGCGCGAACAACTATGGAAACGGAGGGCTCTCATTTATCGATCGGCAGATTTACCATTATGTGTTGATCCCATTCACGAAGAAGGCGCTGCTCCAACAGGAAAAACAATTCACCTGGATGGAGCGCTATATCACGGGCGGCCATCCAAAGCCGGATTGGGCCCCGGGCCGCGACGATGCCATGAATCTGACAAAGTATTTCATGACCAGCATGCCGGAGGACGACACGTTTGGGCCGACGGATTTTCCGTCCATCTGGAACCTCGGCATCCGCAGTGGAAAAGATAACGCGGGGAAACAAATGTTGTTGAATTGGACCGGTGACACGCCGGCGGTGCGGTCGGTTTTAATCGATTCGGCGCTCGGTCTCGGCGCGCCGGCCAAACCGTGGTTCCTTCAGCGCATGGCCGACCTCGATCATTATCTGAGCAATTTGCCGCCTCCGAAGTGGCCATTTACCGAAATAAGTCCGGTCAACCAGCAGATGGTGAATGAAGGCCAGAAAATTTACGCGCGGGACTGCGCAGCGTGCCATGAACCGCGCGCTGAATTTACGAACAAGGTTATTCCAATCAGCGATATCAAAACCGATCCCGAGCGAATGTATTCGTGGTCGAAAGACGCGGCCGCGGAAGCAAACCGGCGCGTCAAAAAACTGGGCATCGATCGTCCGCCGATGGTGGAGACGCAGAACCCATACGGCTACGTGTCCCCGCCGTTGGACGGAATCTGGTTACGCGCTCCGTACCTTCACAATGGTTCGGTGCCGACACTGCGTGACTTGCTGAACCCGCCGAATGAACGTCCGCAGAGTTTTCATCGCGGTTATGATGTTCTTGATCCGGTGAACGTGGGATTCAAAGAGCCGCCGGCGCGATCGACCGGACCGAGCGGCGAACTAACACAACCTTACTTCCTGTTCGATACGCGAGAGAAAGGAAACGGCAACCAAGGTCACACGTACGGCACGCAGCTGTCGAACGAGGACAAAGAGAAATTGCTCGAATATCTGAAGACGCTTTAGGCCGACCGCTAAAGAGATGCGAAAAGCGGCGCCAAGTCGCCGCATTCAGGAACAGGAAGTTACCATCGTGCGCCTGAAGAGAGAGGTGGAGACGCTCATTGACCGCGTCAAAGAACACGACCCGAAAATCCACAGCGTGAGCGATCAAGTCGAGATAAATAAAGATTCACTGCAAGTGGTCAGGGGCGAGCAATAGGGAGAAAGCGCCGATCATCCGCTGAGGACAGCGGACACTACAGCACCACTATTGCCGGTGAGAGGTCGCCTCGCGAAAAGCGCTTGTGCGCGCGATGGTTCTCCGGCAGTTTCGTTCTGTAATGGCAGTAAATCGCAGACTGGGTTGTCTTAGTGTTTTTTTGTTTGTGGCGCTGTGCGCCAGTCTCTTCGTGAACTTCGTGTTGATGCTCGCTGCGTTTCAGCGCTTTGGCGGCATTCGCGAAGCCGAACCGATTCCGCGTTTCCGCGAAATTCTGCTGCAAAGAGGGACGCGACCCACGCTCGACAAAATCGCTGTTATTACCATGCGCGGCCTGATCAGTTCTTCGCTTCCAGGCACCGTAAGCGATTCAATGGTCGATGACATGCGCGCGGCGCTGCAACAGGCCCGCGACGATAGCCGCGTCAAAGCGATTGTGCTCGAGATCGACTCGCCCGGAGGTGAAGTAACGGCTTCCGATGAAATCTACAGCGCCGTCGTTAAGACGCGCGCAAGGAAACCGGTGGTCGTCTACATGGATTCATTAGCGGCTTCAGGCGGGTATTATGTCTCCTGCGGCGGCAGATTCCTGATGGCCAATGAAACGACCATCACCGGGAGCATTGGCGTGATCATTCAGACGCTGAATTACGAGCAATTGTTCAACAAGGTCGGACTCGCTTCCGTGGTTTTCAAAAGCGGCAAATTCAAAGACATGCTCAATGGCGCCCGGCCAATTACTCCGGAGGAGCGCGACCTTGTGCAGAACTTCATCATGAAAACCTACGACAAGTTTCTCGGCATCGTGGCGAAGGAGAGGAACCTGCCGGCCGATCTCCTGCGAAACACGATTGCCGATGGCCGAATTTTATCTGGTAAGGAAGCACTCGAACACAAACTGATCGATGGCGTTGGTGAATTGGACGACGCCTTTCGGAAAGCGAAAGAACTAGGCAACGCGCCGGATGCTAAAGTCGTGAAGTACGGTCCTCCTTTCAGCTTAAGCCGCTTCCTTCGCATCTTCGGAGAAGCAAATTCAAAAATCGAGCTTCAGCTTCCGAAGCAGCTCGTTCCGCAGCTGGAATCAGGCCGCGCGTATTTCCTGCCAAGCTACTATGCTCCGTGAGGATGACGAAATTGTGAATACATTTCGCGTATCTGCTAAGTGCTGTAGCGTCCGCTGTCCCCAGCGGACTATTCGGCGTGCGTGGGCATTTCATCCGCCCATGCGCTGAGGACAGCGCACACTACAGCAACGCTATCGATGCCATCTGACAGTGTCTTCGCGGCAATCGGGGCCGCGCCGGGCTTTTTTGTAAGCGTTCTGTCGGTTCTCTACATCCTTGCCAGTGCTTATGTGTATTTTTCGCTAATTCACCAGATCCGGTCACGCCCCCCGAACCCTGTCGATCCCGGCCACTCGTCGGAGCGAGCATTCGGGCTCCCTGAAGCAGTGCTCGCTGCAGTCTTGGTTCTGTTTCTTTTGCTCAACATTAGCGCGTCATTTTCGCAGCCGGCGATTGACTTCAGCGCTCGCAATCTTTTAGCGAATTTCCTTCTGATGGCTCTGCTGGTGTTATTCATAGTAAGTTTCCTGCAGCTTCGCCGATTCGATGTTATCGCGTTAGGAGGTTTTTTCAGAATCAGTTTTATCCGTACCCTCGGCATGGCAGCGGTCCTGCTATTTTTCGCTTATCCACTAATCTTGTTCTCTGATGTCGTTACGCAGCGGCTTTTTGGAGGTGGCTCGAGCAAGCAGAATATTGTCGAGTTCTTCAGTGGATCGCACACTATCGAGCAGCGAATCGTGATCATCGTGTTCGCCATAGCGATCGCGCCGGTAATCGAGGAGTTCGTGTTCCGATTTTTCATCTATGGCGTAGCGAGACGCTATTTTGGCCGTTTGATCGGCGTCACCTTTAGCGCGCTTTTGTTTGCCGCAGCGCACGCACATTTTCCCTCGTTTGTGCCATTGTTTATTCTCGGGAGCTGCTTTGCGATAGCGTACGAATGGAGCGGCTCCATTCTTGTGCCGATGACCATGCATTCATTGTTCAATGCAGTGACCCTCACGGCCCTCGCATTTCCTGAGATTTTTTCGCAATGAAACTCCATAATCTGGGCGAGGACCGACTGCTTAATCTGCTGTTGGCTGGTCTTTCGCTCGGAAAAGCAGTTGCCGCCGGGCCTGGAGATGACTGCGCTTTGGTGGCAATCCACGACCGCCGCAAGCTTCTTGTGCTCAAGGTCGATTGCGTTGTCGAAGGAGTGCATTTTCTTCGGAGAACGAGCGCGTCCGATGTGGGTTGGAAAGCAATGATGCGCCCGCTCAGTGATTTTGCTGCGACCTCGGCGGTGCCTCACTTCGCGCTAATTACCGTGATCGTCCCAGAACAAACAAAGGTCGCGTGGATAAAACAGCTTTATCGCGGCCTGCGCCGAGCTGCCAGACGATTCGACGTGAGCATCGTCGGAGGTGAAACGAGCAGCACGCCCGGGGAAATTGCTATTTCTACAAGCGTTATTGGATTCGTCGAAAAGCATCGCGCGGTATCGCGCCGCGGTGGCAAACCGGGCGATGATCTGTTTGTTACCGGCCGGCTTGGCGGTGCATTAAGACAAAAGCATCTGCAATTCATGCCGCGGATTGTGGAGTCGCGGTGGCTGACCGAGAATTTTTCCATCCACGCAATGATGGATTTAAGCGATGGACTGGGAGCCGATCTTCCCCGTTTGGCGCGCGCCAGCAAAGTCGGATTCAAACTCGACACCGAAAACTTGCCGCTTACGGGTGGCGCAAAGATTAACGACGCGATTTCAGAAGGCGAAGATTACGAATTGCTCTTTGCCATTTCACCACGCGACCGAAATCGGCTGGAGCGAGAATGGAAAAAAAGATTCCCAAGATTGCCCCTGACCCCCATCGGTTCGCTCTCTCGACTCTCAACTAAAGACAATCAACTTCTCGCGCGTGGCTACGTTCATTTCCAACAGTCCGGTTGATACTGAGGCAATCGGGCGTCGATTTGCCGAGCATATTCATGCCGGATCGGTTTTGGCTCTCAAGGGAGATTTGGGGAGCGGTAAAACGTTGTTCGTCAAAGGTCTCGTCGCCGGGTTGGGTAGCAGCGTCAATGTGACGAGTCCCACCTTCACCATCCTGCATGAATATCGAGGAGGGCGACTGCCGGTGTATCACTTTGATTTTTTTCGCGTGGAAGATCGACTATCTGTCGCGCGACTTGGCCTCGATGATTACTTTTACGGCGACGGCGTCTCGGTGATCGAATGGGCAGACCGCTTCCCTGAATTTATTCCCGAACAAGCGCAGTGGCTTTTGTTCGAGATAAAATCGGAAGCTCAACGCGCAATTACCACCCAATGAAAATTCTTGCGCTCGAACTTTCCACAGCGCGCGGCAGCCTCGCGTGGCTCGATGGGAACCTCAAAAATGCGCGTGAATGGCCTAACGACCGGAAAAATTCTGCGGCATTCTTCCAGAATCTCGAAGCTGTGACGAGAAAGTCTCCTAGCCCCGAAATAATTATCGTCGGCCTTGGCCCGGGTTCTTACGCCGGTACGCGCATCGCTATTTCGGCTGCAATCGGATTACAGCTTTCCTCCGACGCGCGCCTGATCGGCCTCCCTTCCATCTGTGCCATGGAATGCGACACGCGCGAATACTGCATGATCGGGGACGCCCGCAGGAAATCCTTTTTCTTCGCGCGCGTTCGTGACCGCGCGCTCGCAGAAGGCCCAACGCTTTACTCTGAGGCAGAAATGAAAAAGAAACTCGATAAGACTGAATCAACGATTCCGATCTTCTGTTCGGAGTCCCTCCTGCAATTTCAGCGCGTAGTGATTCGTTATCCCTCGGCTGTCGTGCTGGGCAGAGTTGCGCAACAGGCCGGTCGCGGCTTTTTTTTGCCACCGCTAGAGCCGATTTACTTGCGCGAGCCGTACATCACCATGCCGAAATGAAGGAAACTTATCGTTGCTGGGCCGAAATTGATCGAAGCGCACTGCGGCACAACGCGAACGTCGTGCGGGATCGGATCGGGTCTGCTGAGATGCTGGCCGTAGTGAAAGCAAACGCTTACGGCCATGGGTTAGTCGGCGTGGCGCAAACGCTGGCCAATGATGCCCAACTCTTTGGCGTCGCCAATCTGGACGAGGCGCTCGCTCTGCGTGAAGTCGTTCCGCATCCAATCGTTATCCTCGGCCCGCCAACTCCAGAGGAGAGACCGTTAATCGCAGAGCGCGGATTTATTCCGACGATCTCCAGTTACGGAGAAGCGGAAGCATTCAATCGACTCGGGCCAACGGTAATCAATTTCAAGATCGATACTGGCATGGGACGAATGGGCGTAGTGGAAAATGAAGCGCTCGATGTTTTCAAACGCATAGCGGCGTTGCCAAACATCGAGGTTCACAGCATCTCGACCCATATGCCGGTATCGAACGAAGACGCGGAATACACGCGCGACCAACTTGTAAGATTCCGCAGGATAGTCGAGCAGATTCGCGCTGAATTTCCGGCCAGTTACAAGGCACACGTTTTACAAAGCGCAGGCATACTCGCGTTCCATCCGCAGACATTCGATCTGGTCCGTGCTGGCATCGTGCTCTACGGCATTTCGCCTATCTCGGAATTTCAGAAGCTGCTCAAGCCGGTGATGACATGGAAAACGCGCATTTCTTTGATTCGCGACATCCCGAAAGGAAGATCCATCAGTTACGGCCGGACATTTACCACTCCACGAAAAACGCGGATCGCAACGCTCTCGGCCGGTTACGCCGATGGCTACCCGTGGCATCTTTCAAATCGTGGCGCTGCCGCCCTGGTGCGCGGCCAGCGTTGCGCTCTAATCGGCCGGGTAACAATGGATTTGATGATGATTGACGTAACTGGCGTCGAGGGCGCGCAGGTAGGCGACGACGTTGTTCTAATGGGCCGCGATGGGAACGAAGACATTTCCTGCTCGGAGCTCGCCGAGAAGGCCGGCACAATTCCATGGGAAATTGTCACACGGATTGGCACGCGCGTCCGACGGGTTTATTTGTGAAACCAGCTAAATGATTACATCGTTACAACGTTAAAAGAGGCAGATTCCATCATCCGACCAAGCGAAACGATTTAACGTGGTACCAGTTTTAACATTTTAACTTCCCGACTGATGTTCCAGATCATCTTTAACGAGCTGAGCGCGGCCGAGATTTCAGCGCTGCCGAAGAAATTGCAACTCGAATTGCTGGCGCAGTTTCAAATATTGCCCGAGGACCTGGATCAGCTCGACTCGGAACGGTTCGGCGTCATAGAGCGCGATGGAAAAAAGCTGTATCGCTATCGGGCGAAAGATTACCGGATTTACTTCGCGAAGACCGATGAAGGTATCAAGGTCCATCGCGTTTTACACAAAAACACGCTTCGCGATTTCCTCTTCCGCAGCAAACTGCCTGTTTCAGAAGACGCGCAATTAGGCGAGACACGCGAGTTTTGGAAACTAATCGAGGAAGGCGAGCGAACGCGGAAGGTGTGATCGCCTAGGTCCCGTCCCACTGAGTCCGGCTCGTCAGACTAAGGACGCTCTATTTCATTAAGAGCACGGAGCGGCTGCGCTTGATCTCGCGCGTGATCTTGCGGTGCATGTATGCGGGCATGCCGGTCACGCGACGGGGAAGAATTTTGCCGCTCTCGCTTACGAATTTTTTCAACAGATCGGGGTTCTTGTAATCGAGTGCTTCCAGAGCAATATCGATCCGGCGCCGTGGCATGGGACGATTGGCGCGGCGGAACGCAGAACGGCGCTTTGGAGTTTTTGGCTGCATTAAGTCGCTACTTTGTTTCGCGGTGCAATGTGTGCCGCCCCAAAAAGGGATTGTATTTCTTTTTCTCGAGCCGATTCGGTGTCCGCGGACTTTTTTTGTTCCGCGTGGTCATGTAGCGCGACACGGGCTTCCCCAAGGCTCTCGCCTCAGTGCACTCCAAAATGACGATTTCCTGCGGCATCGGCGTCACTCCTTCACTTCCGTTGGCGTGACTTCCTCCTCCTCGCCGTCAGCTTTCTCCTCCTCAGTCAACCCGAACAATGAGGTGACAGATTGACGAACCCGGGAGGCTTTGCTCTGCTTTTCCAATCGTGATTGGCACTCCACAGTAAAACGCGCGAATGGGATTGCTTCGAGTCGCGCACGCGGGATCGGCTTCCCAGACATTTCGCACTTTCCATAGGTCCCCAGTTCGATGCGTTTGAGCGCCTCATCGATCTCATAAAGGGCATCCTGCTCCTGTGAAAGCAAACTCAACGCAAAATCGCGATCGTATGCGTCGGATCCGGCGTCCGCCTGATGCATGCCAAATGCCGAAGCTTCGCTGCCTTCCGCGCGGGAGCGAAGAGTACCCTGTGCTACGCCGGCCATTGAATCGACCACAGCATCCCGAAGCTGAAGCAGCTTTTGTTTTTGCTGCCGAATGAATGGATCGAGCTTCCTTTCGCGATGATTCAGGCCCAGCAGAATCGCAGGCGATTCCATGCTCTGTTGCCTTGATTTCGTCGAACGACGCGCGGGCTTGGTGCCGCGCGCGCTCCTTTTTGACGCAGCCTTCTTCGCGTGAACCTTGCGTGCCGGTCGCGGCTTCCGCGCAGCAGACTTCTTTGCAGAACTCTTCTTTTTCGTTCGTTTTGCCATAGCGTTCAAGCGCCCTCTAATCGACTGGCGTCGGAAAAATGGACGCTTAATTAAGAACATTTCGCTGATCGCGCAAGCGGATTCGGTGAGAAAATGGAGCTTTCTGTGACCAGACACTCTGCGCTGTAGCGTCCGCTGTCCTCAGCGAATAAGTGACGCGTTTGTAAGTCGTTGCGGTGAGGAGACCGCACACTAGAGCGATGTTCGCCTGCGTTGCTGGGCATCTACGAGCTGGCGCTGGAGTAATGCTGCAGAGCAAATCTCCAGAAGACGCGGGACAGCCAAAACACAACGGTTGATGCGACAACGAGGTGAACCATCAGCGGAAGCGGTTGCCCGAATGACTTGATGAGCAGTCGCGCAGGAATATTCGCGATGATCACAACAGGAATGATCCAGCCGAAAATTATGCGGAACAGTCGCGGGAAAATTGCGTCCGGATAACGCGCAATGTTCAGGAAATTAAAATAGCCGTAGACCAGTCCCTGAGCGCGCACGATCCAGAAACTCACCGCGGCCAAGCCCAGCATTATGGAATAATGCACCGCTATGCCAAAGCCGAGCGCGGTGATGTAAAGCAAGATCGATATAGGATTCGGGACCACTCCCAAGCGCGACAATGATATGCAGACCACAGCACCCCCGAGCCCGGCGTTGACGATGCTATCCAGCCCGAACTGTTTCGTGGATACCGCAAACTGGCTGTCGATCGGCAGCACAAGCAGCGAATCCAATTTTCCGGTGCGGACAAGTTCCGGAATGTTTGCGACGTTAACGAAGAAGAACGCCTGAAAAAGTTGGGCGATCATCTGGTGCGTACCGACCAGCAGCACGACCTCCCACTTTGTCCAATCGCCGATCCGATCCACATTGCCGAAGATGATGCTGAAAAAAACAATCTGTCCGCAGAACCAAAGTACTTCGACGATCATCCACAGGAGGAAGTTCGCCTTGAAACTCAGCTCGCGAATGAGCGAGTTGCGCAGCATGATTGAGTAAATTTCAATATAACGGCGCATTGCTTTTCCTGTCTCCTACTTATACGCGCAGTCAACCGCCGCTCACATGAAACGTTTTGTCCCCTGGATCGCCCTGATCATCGCGCTGCTCATTGTCGCCTCCGTGGTGCGCCAATGCCGCAATGATGGCGCCGCAAATTATCAAACTGCAAGTGTCACGCACGGAGCCATTACGCAGGCAGTGACCGCGACGGGCACGCTAAATCCCGTAGTCAACGTGCAGGTGGGCAGCCAGGTCTCAGGGAACATCGCAAAGTTGTTTGTCGATTTTAATTCCCAAGTCAAAGCCGGTCAGGTGGTTGCGCAAATTGATCCGGCCCTCTTTCAAGCAACGGTCACTCAGGCCGAGGGCGACCTGGCCAACGCGCAGGCCGCGCTGGAGCTCGCGAAAGTGAATGGCACGCGCACACAAGAACTTTTTGCCCGGAAAACATCTTCTCAGGCGGACCTCGATCAGGCGATGGCAAATCTTCATCAAGCGGAAGCCAATGTGAAAATCAAGCAAGGTGCGCTGGACAAAGCCAAAGCGGATCTTGAGCACTGCACAATCACCTCGCCAATCGATGGAGTGGTGATCTCGCGCAATGTCGATGTTGGCCAGACCGTCGCGGCTAGCTTGCAGGCGCCGGTGATTTTCCAAATTGCAAATGATCTGACCAAAATGCAGATCGACGCGAACGTCGCCGAGGCGGACGTCGGCGTTCTCGACGTGGGGCAGGACGTCGATTTCACCGTGGATGCTTTTCCCACGCGCACGTTCCACGGCAAGGTCGTCCAAGTGCGAAATGCTCCGATCACGGTGCAAAACGTGGTGACTTACGACACCGTGATCGGCGTAAGTAACCCCGATTTGAAACTGAAACCCGGAATGACGGCGAACGTCTCAATCATCGTCGCGCAAAAAGACAATGTGTTGCAGATCAAAAATGCGGCGTTGCGTTATCGACCCGCAGAAGGGGGCCCTGCAGAAATGAGTTCGGCCAAAGCCGCCAGTGGCGGATCGCCTTCGCGTACGCCAGGTGGTGCGCAACGCGGTGCCGGACGCGATCGCCGAACGAGTGACCGAACTGTCTACGTTTTATCCGGTGGTCGACCGCAACCGGTGCAGATTAAGACGGGAATCAGCGACGGCGTTGTGACCGAAGTCATCGAAGGGCTAAAAGAAGGGGATCGGGTCGTCACCGCCGAGTTGGCATCGAAATCTCCAGCGGCATCTCCACCGTCCAATCCATTCTCCGGCGGGGCGCGCCGGTTCCCGTAGTGTTTTTGTCATTCCGAGCGAAGTCGAGGAATCTCTGGATAAATCACTATGAATAACGGCGCGCTGGTTAGGCTCATCGACGTGCATAAGGTCTATCACACCGGCGAAATGGAAGTACCCGCCGTGCGCGGCGTGTCACTGGAAATCAAACGTGGCGAATTCGTCGCGCTGATGGGCGCGAGCGGCTCGGGGAAATCCACACTGATGAACATCCTCGGCTGTCTCGACCGGCCGAGTTCCGGCAGCTACTTCCTCAATGATGCCGATGTTTCTGGATTGGATCGCGATCGGCTTGCCGATATTCGGAATCGGAAAATCGGGTTCGTGTTTCAGAATTTTAATCTGCTGCCACGCACGTCGGCACGCGAAAACGCAGAATTGCCGCTCGTTTACAGCACACAGCGTTTGTCACACGCACAGCTTCGCGAAAAAGCAGATGGCGTCCTTGCATCGGTCGGGCTCACAGGTCGAGGAGATCATTATCCCAGCCAGCTTTCTGGTGGCCAGCAACAGCGTGTGGCTATTGCACGCGCGTTGATAAATGAGCCCGAGATCCTGCTTGCGGATGAGCCGACCGGAAATCTCGACAGCCGCACGAGCGTCGAGATTATGGCGATTTTTCAGCAACTGAACGAGCGCGGAATCACAATCATCATGGTGACACACGAGCAGGACATCGCCGCTTACGCGCGACGCAACATCAATATGCGCGACGGCCTGATCCTCGACGACCATGTCGTCTCAAAACGCACAAATGCAGCGACGCAGATTCAAAATCTGAGCGTTAACCCGACGCTTGTTGAGCCCATTTAAGGAATAGCATGCGAGTCGCCCCCACATTTAACGTTGCGCTCCGAGCGCTGCGCCGAAACAAAATGCGTTCGGTGCTGACTGCGCTCGGCATTATCATTGGTGTAGGCGCAGTCATTGCCATGGTCGGGATCGGCAACGGCGCCAAGGCGCAGGTCGAAGCGCAGATCGCCAGTCTCGGAGAAAATGTGATTCTGATTTTTTCGGGGAGCACTACTTCAAGCGGAATTCGCACCGGCTGGGGCGGCGCCGGCACCTTGAAGATTGAAGACGCTGAAGCAATTCGGCGGGAAGTGCCCGGCGTCATCGGCGTCAGCGAGGAAGTTGTTTCCACGACGCAAGTTGCTGCCGGAAACCAAAATTGGTTTACGCGCATTTACGGTGAATC
>QHNQ01000171.1 GCA_003218135.1 Verrucomicrobiota bacterium | reverse complement strand
CTGCACGGTGACACTAATACCGGTTGGGCAGTGGCGCAGCGTGACTGCTGTTGCAACCTTGTTGACATTTTGACCACCCGGCCCGCTGGAGCGCGCAAAGCTTTCTTCCAGATCGGTCTCTCGGATGCTGAGCCGCGCCATGCGCTGCTCAACAGAATCGTTCGCCATCTTTATCCTTGATCAGTTTTTTGTGAAATCCCCAATCCGCAATCGAATTGCCGATGGCCGGACTCGAACCGGCACGGGCCTGTTACAGCCCAACGGATTTTAAGTCCGTTGCGTCTACCATTTCGCCACATCGGCGCGGTGCTCCATATTCTAGCTTGTTGCGCGGCGCGCGAAAATAAATTTCCAGTCGCGCGACCTGCATCGGAGTGGCGGAACGGTGTGCGTTGCGCGTGTGGACGAGAAGCTAAGTGCGTGTTGAACTGGAAGCGGTGAACCATGTAGCGACCAAAACGCGAACTATGAGACCGTAGCTACTCTCTCTCGGTCGTGCGTCTGGCCGCCAGCGCTGCGCTCGCTCGAACATCGGTTATTTGTGAGTTTCCATGTGATCCGCGTGTTCTGATTCGCGGGTGTGCAGCGCGCCATTCCCGCTGTTTGCGCGCATAATATTCCCGCCAATATTCAGCGGTGCGGATTTGCGGTCGGCCGCGCTTTTTGTCCTGATGCATGACGTGGAGAGGGCTGGCAGCACGTTGGCCGCCCCAATCTCTTATACGGAAACCGCGCAACGAAGTTCCGAAAATCCCAAAAACACAGTTTAGAACTGGTTAAATCGCCGGCCGCGGCCGCTGTCATTCATATTAGTGACCGCCATTAATGTGCGCTTCTTTTTCGTAAACACCATTATGGGCGCGGTGCTGGTGTCGGACGCTGGCGCGGGGTCGGCTGGATCCGTGGCGTCGGCGTCACACTGGGCGTGGGAGTCGGAGTTGTCGTAGGTGTAACGCTAGGCATAACAGTTGGTGTTGGCGTTGAGGTCGCAGTGGGCGTTGGCGTGGGGCTCGGGCAGACCAGGGTGTAAGTGACTTTCAACCCATCGGTGAGGATGGGCTGGAGACACGAGTAGGTCGTGGCGGGGCCGGTGGCACTTGCCTGCACGCCGCTTCCTTCATTGCCGCCATTGTCACCGACGAAATTGTAGAATACATCAAAGAAGCTCGGGGTATTCTCATAGAAGCGTATTTCAACGTCGGCCGTATTCGCGGTGGCGTTATGGCGCACCGCGTGCCACTCGATGTTAAACACCCGGTTGGGCGCAGTGCCTGAAATCCCGGTGAAAATACCGCAACCATTTGCCCAGGCCACGCAGCCACTGAGACCCACATCGGTGCGCAGGTCGTCTTGATATAGGAAGATGGTGGGACCCAAGTTTGGATACGGATAGGGGCACAATGTGCCGACAACAGCTGAATTGTTGGTAAACTGTATATCGCCATTCGAGTTAAGGTTCGCACCGGTATAGCTCGCCCCGTAAAAGCTGATCGAGAACGGAAACATAATAGGGGTCATGCAATCATCGCAATGGTTGCCTGTGTCCGTGGTCACCTGCGTGATGGTGCCGGTGCTAGTGGTAGTCGTATAGCTATAGCCCGTCGGGCACGTTGGCGTCGGGGTTGGCGTAGCTGTAGGCGTTAACGTCGGACTAGCTGTAGCTGTTGGTGTGGGCGTTCCGCACAGTGTTTCGGTATACTGCTGGTTGTCATTGGTACCCGTGCCGGGGGCGGAGCTGCCGGCGACGGCATAAAAGGATTGGCTCGCAGTTGCGCCTGCGAGGTAATCGCGCGCCTGCACCATATTCGGGAGGTCGCTCCAAGTGTTCATAGCTGGATCCCAGGCAATCGCGCTGGTGCTGATGGCGAAGTTGACGTCGCCTCCTGCAAGTATCCACCGACCGTTGTAGGCGCCGGATGCCGCCGCGGTGCGGCCTGCAGGCAGATCGGCGATTGCAGCGTCATCCCACGTATTGGTGCTTGGATCGTAGCGCCAGGTCTTGTTAGGTGAAGCGTTGCCACCGCCCGCATAAATGTAGTTACCGAGAGCCACTGCCATAAGGCTATGGTTGGCGAAGGGGTAGTTCGCTGCCATCGACCACGTATTTGTGGCAATGTCGTAAACCTCGACGTGAAAATCGGTGCCGATAGCGCGCCCCGCAATGCGATAGATCTTGCCGTTGAGGTAAGCACAGGCATGGAAGTATGTAGGGATGGCATAGGATGGCAGGCTAGTGTTATAGGTGTTGCTGATCGGGTCGTACCGCCAAAGTGTGGCTGTGGTGTTGAAGTTTTGGTCTTCGCCACCAAGCAGATAGATATAGGTGCCGTCGGTTGTACCGCTGAACCAAGCACGCGGTTCCGGCAATGGAGCGATAGGCGTCCAGGTATTGCTCGCTGGACTGTATTTGTACGCGTTCGTGATAGCGGTGTTGTTAACGATGCCACCGAAGCCATAAACATTGCCACCTACTGAGGCGACAGCATGTCCCCAGATGGCAATAGGATAAGGCGCCTGCTCAGTCCAGGAGCCAACCGAGGCGCAAGGCGTGGCAGTCGGCGTTGGAGTGGCTGCTGTGGTGTAGACACCGTGCGCTCCATAAGAGTTCTGGTTGGCAGCCGCTATGGTCACTGTGCGCGTCGTGATTGCCACGGCGCAAATCAGCAGCCCGCAGATTACAGCGACACGTATTCGTATGGTCCGGTTTTCCATTGGAGCACCGCAAAACCAGTCCAAGTGAGACGTTACGCTCGGGACGGCTTTTTGGCCAATGGGTGTTGATCGATTTCTGGATTTCTCTTAGTCGATTACCCCGCCGCGGAAAGGTCTCGCCGGCCAGCCAAGTTGCCACTCGTCCCCGGGGGTCAACCACGCCCCAGATGGGCGGAGAAAAACGAAATCCGAATCCCACATCGCAGTATATGCATAGCTCCATCCCGGCTTGACGTTCACGGTTGTCGAAGTGGGCCCAGCAAACCCTGTGCGCGGGACCTTGAACACGGTTAAGACATGGTGCCCGGCTGGCAACCATGTGTGATAGTTGCGACCCTGTACGATGCTCCCGACGGGCCTGCCGTCGATCGCGAGGTTGAAGCCCAAATTCCATCCAAAGTTCGCCGGCCTTAGAACGATTAGACGCCCGCTCGGCTGAGCGGTGGCAGTTCCAATCGAGACTGCACAAAGAAAAACAAGAATCAGAAGAACGTTGCTGATGAAGCTGTGTCTCGGTTTCATGACACATATTACGCACACGACTGGTTTTTCGCCAGTGCTGATGCGACGCCACGATGATTTTTACGTAGACTTCGCTAAACGCTCGTGTCGATGGCAATTGCAGGCGTTATGCTGTGTTTATCTTCCATGGGCGCAGTTCGTAAAGGCAGACGAACTCATTTGTTCTTAATCTCGCTGACAGGCTGTGTTGCTAGCACGCACCGAAATCCGTAAATCACGTCGCGATCATTGCGATCGATGACATTGCGGTAGGAGGATTGCATCTCAAGACGGTTGCTCGTCGCCCATGAGCCGCCGCGCAGCACACCCCAATCGCGACTCGTTTCGCTGCTACCGCCTTTGTAAGGGTCGAGGCACCATTCCCAAACGTTTCCGCCGAGATCGAACAGCCCTATTGAATTTGATTTGAAGCTTCCGACGGGCATCGTTGCGCTGCGACGCTTTCCCGAGGCCGTGGCATAATTTCCTGCGCCATTGGGCGGTGGCCATTGCTTTCCCCACGGGAATTCATCTTTAATCTTGCCATCACGCGCTTGCGGAGTCGTGCCGCTTTCACTCATCAGACCCACAGCCATGCTCCACTCGGCATCGGTCGGCAGCCGGTAAGCTTGTCCGTCTTCAATCAGATTTTCGTTGTGTTCCTTTTCCGTTAGCCATTTGCAAAATGCCATTGCATCGAACCAGTTTACTTTCACCACTGGATGAGTCGGCGTCTGCGAAAAGTCTGCAGGCTCGAAATGCCGTCCGGTGGCACGGCAAAACGCTTCGTAATCTTGCATCCGCGTTTCCCAAACCGACATCTGGATATCGCCGAGCGGAACAAACTTCATTCCCAGCGAATTCGTGAACGGTTGCCCAGGCGCAGGGCCGACATTTTTTTCCAAACGCGCCGCCAGAAACGTTTGCTGTTGCGGCTCAACTTTGCCGCTGACCGAACCCGGCTTGTAACCAGCCAGGCACAGTTCGTAGTCCACGTCGCCCGGTTTCACTTCCTCGATCACCAACGGCGTTTGACCGAGATCTTTTCCGTTCGCGATCACCGTCGCGCCACCCGGTGCGCTGGTGATCTTCACACTCCCATTGGCGAAAACAAAATGAGCCGCGTTTTCCCGTCGGGCGTCAACGTTGATCTTTTGTTCTTCGTCAGGCCAGCCATCGAGATGCGCGACCAACTCGTGTTCGCGCGCGGGCAGATCCAGTCGCAGCGGTGCGCGTCCACGCAATTTTCCGTCCACATAAATCTCCGCGCCGTTGGGGTCACTGGTGATACTTGTGATCGCGCTGACAAACGCAAACGACTTGCTGATTGTGTCGCCACGCGGCACTTCAACGTCACCGTGGAGTTCCCAATCGCCACGGCGCGCTACGATCGAATATTTACCGGTTGGAAGATCGGCGATTGTTTGCGGCGTCGCGCCTTCGCGGGAAATCTGACCATCTTCACTTCGCACAGAGAACTGCGCGCCGGGCGGTTCGGATTGTATCCGAATCGCGCCTTTACTCCGCACGAGGCGAAACGTGGCCAGATCAAGCGAACGTTTGCGCCTGAAGTCGATGCTCGTCTCCACCGGCTCATATCCCGGGCTCATGATGCGCAGGCTGTAGTTGCGCGCTTCCAAATCCGCGAATGTGGCCGGGCTTTTTTGCGCGTGATCGCCTAAAACGACGAGCGCGCCAGCAGGCTCAGTTTGAATGGTCGTTTGCAGATGCAGATCAATGCCTGGCTGCGACCGGCTCAGCCAAAACCAGATTCCTGCTATCCCAAGCACCAGGAGCAATGCCGCTGACATGAGAATTTTCGCGCGAGATTTTGCGGGTCCTTCGTCGCGCCCAAGTTCCGCGAGGCCCTGATGCATTTCCGCGGCCGATTTGTAACGCTTCTTCGGATCGTTCGCGCACGCCTTGATGAGCACATCGTTGAGTTGCAGCAGATGCTCGCGATCCGGCCGGGTGCTCAATTGCGAATCGATTTCCGGGAAATCGAGTCGATCTTTTCCGGTGCAAGTTTCGTAAAGAACTTTGCCAAGACTGTAAATGTCGGCGCGCGGGGTGCCCGGTCCTTCTGGCGGCACGTAGCCTTCCGTTCCCACAAATGATTGCTGTCCGCTCGTCGCGACCAAGCCGATGTCGGCCAGCTTCGGCACGCCCTCGATGAAAATGATGTTGGAGGGTTTGATGTCGCGATGGATGAGGCCGCGACCATGCAACGCGCCGAGTGCTTCCGTCAGTGAAAGGCCCAGACGAATCGACTCGTCAGCGGAGAGACGTTTCTGCCGAGCAAGATCGGTTTTCAATGTGCGCGGTTGGTAACTGACGATATCGATTTTGCGCCCGGCCAGATGATCGTCGGCCAGCTCCATGCTGTAGTAGAGATAATGGGCAGTCCGCCCGACGTGCAGAATGTTCATGAATCCGGCGTGCGCGCGAGAGATCGGCTCGAACGCGGACATGCCCTCGAATTCCCGCAGAAATGCGCGCTCGCTTTCAAACGTGTTCCGATAAACGACTTTGACCGCGCGAAACGCGCCGGTCACCGTCCGCGCCAGCCAAATCTCACCGTAAGCGCCGCGGCCAATCACGCGCACCAACTCGTGATCGGGAATAATCGGTATCTGAGCGGAAACTTGATCGGGAATGGCTCGAATTTTACACAAGCCCCCGGCGCGAAGCAATTCTGGGGAGCATACGCGTCCCGCGTGTCGGGTTTTGGCATCGCACCAAAACGAACTTCCTCTTGAAGCTCGTTGCTCGCGCAAAATGAGACTCAAAAGACAAGTTCGCGAACGCCAGAGGCCTTCGCCAGCACGCGCGACGCGTGCGCTCCCCCAGATGCGGTCCCCCTCACCTCAGTCCTCTTCCCTCATTCAGGGGCGAGGCGGGCGGGCGAACATGAACCCGTTCGCGTTCCACGGCAGAGGTCACAACGAAGCGTGACTCTGCATCTTTTCCAGGGCCCGAATTTCCTTCTTCAATAACCCGCCGACGCGGTGTCGTGCGAGGTACACCTGGCCAACATTGACTCGCAATCGCGCGGCAACTTTTTGTGCCGGCCATTCCTTGCGTACATAGCAATCGAAAATTTGAAACTGTTTCGGCTCGATTTGCTTCTTCACGCGCGCGATCGCTGCTTCAAATAAATTCTCTTTCCACTCCGCTTCCCAGACGGCATCAAGATCGACGTTCTGCGAATCGGGAACCCTTTCGATCGTCGCCGTTGCGCGATCGTCCGCGGAACGAGGGCGTTTCGCATTGCCGGGTTCACGTTTGCGAAATTGATCGGCGATGCGCCAGCGCGTGATCTGCAACAGCCAGCCTTTGAACGAGCCGATTGCCGGATCGTATTTCAACTTGCCGATGTTCTTGGCCACGGTGATGACCGTTTCCTGCACGACCTCCTGCGCTTCGGCATCGGTCAGACCGGATTGGCGTGCGGCGGAGTAGATCAGCTTCGAGTAGGTATCGAAAAATTCCTGCCAGCGTATGCGATCGCCCCAGTCGGCCAACCGCTCGACCAGGCTACGTCGGGTAGCGAGAAAGCTGGCTTGCTTCACGTCCATACGGTAGGGATGCCGCGCTGCGGCGTCCAGGACAGCGCAGCGCGCTGTCCCTACCAAATTTTCTGAAAGATTTTGGCGCAGTACGCGTATTCCCCTCATGAAAACCTCAGAGATTCTCGCAAAATTCAATGACTCCACGTCTCGCATTGCCAGAGCGATGCGGCGCTTTGCCGAGCTATACTTCGGCAATTTTTCCTGGCGACCGCCGGGTTGGCTCAGCCGAACCGCCGCCGGGTGGGGTCGCTTCCAGCGCGCCCATCCGAGGCTAATCCTGTCGGCGATGATCGCCATTTTTGTGATTTCCTGCGGCGGTGCGTGGACCTGGAATTGGTATTCGCATCTTCCGAAACCCAGAAAAGTTTCGGCCAAGATCGTCCCAATTGAAGTCACGAAACTGGAGAAAGAACTAAAGTTCCCGCGGTTGGTAATTTATTTCAGCGAATCAGCTGCGCGCCTCGAAGATTTAAAGAAGCCGTCCGTCCAAGGCGTGCGACTCGAGCCGCATTTGAGCGGCGCATGGCACTGGGTCCAGGGCGACATCCTCGTGTTCCAACCGAGCGAAGATTGGCCGGCAGATCAGAAATTCAGCGTCATCTTCGACAAGAGTTTTTTCCCGCGGCACGTCTTGATGGAGCGACTCATCCATGAAACGCAGACGCCGCCATTCTCTATCGCCATTAAAGAACTCGAAATCTATCAGGACCCGACAAATCCGACACGCCGCGAAATCAGCGCGACGTTGGAGTTGACGCACGCAGTTGATCCCGGCGAGTTGGATCGACACGTCCAACTCACAATGGTTGGCGGTTCAAACATTTTCTCGGCTAACGATCCGGCGCCGCATTTTAATACTACCTACGGGCTGCATCGGCGGGTTGCTTACGTACACAGCTCCCCTATCGCGCTGCCGGACCAGGACGATTTTCTTAAGCTCACCGTGACGAAAGGCGTCCGCACCGCGCAAGGTGGCGCGCAGACGCGCGACGCAATCGAAGAAAAACTGCGGATTCCTTCGGTCGCGTCGATGTTTCAGATCGATTCCATTCAAACAACGATCGCGCGCGATAAGAATGGTGAGCCGGAGCAACTCATCGTTCTTACAACTACCGCCGACATCAGTACGCGCGAACTGGCGAAAGCGCTCCAAATCCGATTGCTGCCGAAGCGCAAGGTTTCAGAGGCTGAAAAAGAGGCGGAGGTTGAAAGCTCGGAAGAGGGCGATCAAACCTCCGAGGATTCCGGTGCTTCGAACGAAGAGACTGATTCGGATGATGATTCGGTCGGATCGCAAGTAAAGGAAACCGAACTTTGGAAAAGCGCGACTGATGTTCCCGACGACGTACTCGAGGCTGCGCGTCCAGTGGTATTCGCGCCGGTCGAATCCGAGAAACCACAAGGTCGGCAACATGCGTTTCGCCTCCGTGTCGAGAGCGATGGCGAGCTTTATGTCCGCGTAAACAAAGGTGTCCGCGCATTTGGTGGTTTTCCGCTGAGTGAAGATTACAGCGCGGTGGTCAATGTCCCGGCGTTGCCACGCGAAGTCCAAATCGAAGGCCAGGGCGGTCTGCTTGCGCTCAACGGCGAACGAAAACTATCGATTCGCTCCCGCGGACTCAATGCGATCGAATATGAAATTGCGCGCGTCGCTACCACGCAGATTAATCATCTTGTCAGCCAAACCGAAGGGAAATTCCAGCATCCTCGGTTTCAGGTTTCCGATCTTTTCAATGAGGAAAACATTTCGCGGATCGCTCTCGAGAGGCAGCCCATCGCGCTTGAGAACAAATGGAAGGCAAACTATTCGGCGTTTGATTTCTCCGAGCATCTGCGCAAGCCGGCGGACGGCGGCAGCGAGCGCGGTTTGTTTTTCGTGACTGCGCGCGGCTGGGATCCGCTGACGAAAAAACCGATCAAGGCGGCCAAAGATTCGCGGTTCATTCTCGTGACCGACATCGGGATCCTGACCAAGAAAAATGCGGACGGCACTCACGATGTTTTTCTGATATCGATCAAGGAAGGCAAGCCGCTGCCGAATCTTGTTGTCGATCTTTTAGGCAAAAACGGCATTCCCATTCAAAGCGCTACGACCGACGCAAATGGCCATTGCGCGTTCGGGTCGGTCGAGAAATCGACACGCGAGAAGACGCCGGTCGCATTCGTTGCCCGCAACGGGGACGATGTCTCGTTCATTCCGTACGCGGAGGGCTTCCGATTGAAACCGAAGTGGTAGACGCGCGCGATCACCCTGTTCAAACCAGGAAAATCAATTTGCCCGACAGCGGATTCACCGAGCTGACTTATCAAACGGCCAGTGAATCGCCGACCGGCCTCTACACCTTCAACGTTTACCTTGTTAAAAACAGCAAGCGCTCAACGCTGCTTGGTTCGACCACGGCAAACGTAAAGGAATTTTTGCCGGATCGAATGAAGATCGAGACGCGGCTTTCGCAAAATGCGCCGCGCGGCTGGATCCAGCCAAAGGAAATGCGCGCCTCAGTTGTGCTCGCAAATCTTTATGGAACCCCGGCGACCGATCGCAAGATAACTGCGCGTCTCGAGCTCGCGCCGAGCGCATTCTCCTTCTCAGAATTTCCAGACTACATCTTCTTCGATCCGCTTTTCGACGATAAGAAAGAACGACATGAACAAACGGTCGAGCTCGGCGAAAACAAAACCGACGACTCCGGCAAAACGGAGTTCGATTTGCAGCTGGAGCGCTTTGCCGATGCGACCTACTCGATGCGCTTTATCGCGGAAGGATTCGAAGCGGAAGGCGGCCGCAGCGTGACCGGCACAACGACTGCGCTTGTCTCAGCTCTGCCGTATGTGATCGGCTGCAAACCGGACGGTGACTTGCGTTACATCGAAATGAACAAACCGCGCGCGGTGGATCTCGTCGCAGTCGATTCACAACTCAACCGCATCGCGATCGCAAATGTAACTGTGAACGTGATTGCGCAGGAACAAGTGTCCGTTCTGACCAAGCAGGAGAACGGCAACTTTGCCTACGAATCGGTTTTGAAGGAGCGCGTCACGAAATCAGAAAAGATCTCCGTTTCTGCAAATGGCCTTCGTTACGCCCTCTCCACGGATGAGCCCGGCAATTACGTTTTCGAACTGCGCGACGATCAGGATCGCCGTCTGACGAAGCTGCAATTTTGCGTCGTCGGCCGCGGCGCAGTTTCGCGATCGCCGGAAAAGAATGCCGAGCTGCAAGTGAAACTCGATCGCGCGCAGTACAATAGCGGCGACGAAATCGCGATTAGCATCACTGCTCCCTACGCTGGTAGCGGACTAATCACGATCGAGCGCGACCGCGTCTATGCGCAGCAGTGGTTCCGAGCAGACTCGGCCAGCAGCGTGCAGCACATTCGTATTCCGGAAAACTTCGAAGGTAGCGGTTACGTCAACGTGGCGTTCGTCCGCGCGATTGATTCCAAGGAAATATTCGTCAGTCCACTGAGCTACGGCGTCGTGCCGTTTACTTCGAACAAGGAAAAGCGCCGGCTCAAAGTTGAAATCAACGCATCGGCGACTGCGAAACCGGGCGAACCATTGCACATCAATTACAAAACCGATCGGCCGAGTAAGATTGTCATTTTCGCCGTCGACGAAGGAATTCTTCAAGTCACCGATTACAAAACGCCGGATCCGCTCGGATTTTACTTCCGCAAATGCATGCTGCGCGTCGACACCGCGCAGATTGTCGATCTCATCATTCCGGAATTTTCGCTGCTGCGCTCGGTGTCGGCATTTGGCGGCGGCGGCGACATTCAACGCTTGAATCCGTTCAAGCGGGTAACGGAAAAGCCTGTCGTGTTTTGGTCAGGCATCGTCGATGCGGACGGCACGAAGCGTGAAGTCGTTTATGAGGTGCCTGATTATTTCGACGGCACGTTGAAGATTATGGCGGTCGCGATCGCGGATGACGCGGTCGGCTCGAGCGAGCGCGAGGCGCTGATTCGCGGGCCATTTGTAATTACACCGAGCGTGCCGGTGCTCGCCGCGCCTGGAGACGAATTCGAAGCTGGCGTGACCGTTGCCAACAACGTCGAAGGCTCCGGACCAAACGCCGAGGTCGAACTGCGCGCGCAAACCAATGAGCGATTGTCGATTTCGGGCGACGCCTCGCAGACGTTGCATATTGCCGAGGGCCGGGAACAGACAACGATCTTTAAATTTCGCGCAACCGACAAACTCGGCTCCGGAGAAATCACGTTCATCGCGCGCGGAAACGGTCAGCAAACAAAGCGCCGCGCCACTCTGAGCGTGCGGCCGCCAGTGCCCTACATGACGGATGTCCGCAGCGGCAGTTTCAAAGAGAAGATCGAAATCCCGGTGAGTCGAGAGATGCACCCGGAATTTCGCAAACTCGATGCGACCGTCTCGATGCTGCCGCTCGGTCTCGCCCGCGGACTCGATGCTTACCTGAAAGATTTTCCGTTCGGCTGCAGCGAACAAATCACCAGCGGCGCCTTCTGCCGACTGATGCTGGCTGAGGAATCCGACTTCGGTTTAAACCGCGCCGAGATTAACAAACAACTCGAACACACGTTCGCCGTCCTCGCACGGCGGCAAAATGACCAGGGCGCGTTCGGCTATTGGGTGCCGGAAACGGGCGATTCAATCAGCTTCGTTTCGGCATATGTAATGGATTTTTTAAGCGAAGCCAAAGCGAGTGGATTCGCGCCGCCCCCGGAAATGTTTGCGAGTGGCCTGCGCAGCTTGCAAAAAATGGTCACGCGCGATCCGGCGAATTTTTCAGAGGCCCGGACGCTCGCCTATGCCATCTACATTCTCACTCGAGAGGGCGTCATCACGACGAACTACATTCTGAATTTGCGTGACTGGCTCGACAAGAACGAGAAAGAGCAATGGCAAAACGACATCGCAGGCGTCTATCTCGCAGGCGCGCTGCATCTGCTCCACAAAGATGCGGACGCTGAGCGTTTGATCGCGAGTTACAAGCTCGACAATCGCAAAACGATTGCGCGCGACGATTTCTGCCAACCGCTCGGCATGAATTCGCAATACATTGCCGTGATCGCCCGCGAGTTCCACGCGCGGTTGCGCAAAATCTCAGCCGAGCAATTCCAAAACATTCTCAAACCGATCGGTGACGGCGATTTCAACACGCTTTCCTCTGCTTATGCGGTGCGCGCTTTGAAGGCGTACTCGCGTACGGTCGCGCAAAACCCGCCAGAGCTCACAATCACGGAACTGCGGAAGAATAGGAATGAAAGTCGGCTAACGAGTGGAATAAATGCGCTTCTGCGCGCGGAATTTTCTGGCAATACCACCGCGTTGCGGTTCGCGAGCAACCGGAAACTCAGCGGGCCGGGCGCGTTTTTCCAAGTCGTTGAAGCGGGCTTCGACCGTCACGCGCCAACTGAGTCGCTCACCAACGGCTTGGAAATTTATCACGAATTTCTTGGCAAAAATAATGAACCAGTCACAAGCACGCATCTGGGCGAGCCAATCCATGTGCGATTGCACATCCGCAGTTTGCAACGGCAACCAATCACCAATGTCGCGATCATCGATCTTTTGCCAGGCGGATTTGAGGTTATCGATTCGTCGGCCCGCACTGGCGCGTCTGCAATCCATGGCGTCGATTATGTCGATGTCCGGGAAGATCGCGCGGTGTTTTTCGTGACCGCGCCGACAAACACGCTGGAGATCGATTACCAAATCAAGTCGTGCAACCGCGGCCAGTTCATTGTCCCGCCGGTGTTCGCGCAGTCGATGTACGATCGCAACGTTAAAGGGCGCGGCGTTGGCGGAAAAATCACGGTGACGGAATAGCTCAGTCACCGCCAGAAAAATGAAAACGCGTGTCATCCCGATCCCGCAATCGCGGGAGAGGGACCTCTCAAAAGCTCTTGTTTCACGGTACTTATCACGGATGATCCGCGCTCCATCGGTGAGGTCCTTCGCCCTGCTCGGGATGACCGCGTGGTTTGCCTGGCTCTTACTACCGAAGCCGCCGCTGCTCGACGGAATTTCCTTTTCGCAATGTGTGCGCGATCGCAATGGCAAATTGCTGCGCGTTACGCTCAGCGCCGATCAAAAATTCCGGATTTGGACGCCGCTGGCTGAAGTTTCACCGGACCTGATCAACGCAACGTTACGCTACGAAGATAAATATTATGCGCATCATCCCGGTGTGAATCCACTTGCTCTTGCACGCTGCGCCTTGGATCTCCTCCGTTTTCATCGTGTTACTGCCGGCGGATCGACAATTACCATGCAACTGGCGCGCCTCCGCTTTCACCTTCACACACGAAACATTTCCGGAAAGCTCGAGCAGATCATCCGGTCAGTCGA
>QHNQ01000147.1 GCA_003218135.1 Verrucomicrobiota bacterium | reverse complement strand
TGAGGAAACGCGGACAAGAAGTTGTTCTGGTCGACCCTGGGCCGCTGCCGCATCCGCTCGCCGCATCAACCGACATTAGCAAAGCAGTTCGCGCCGCATACGGCGCAGATGAAGAGTACACAGAACTGGCTGAACGCTCGATCGAACGCTGGCGGAAATGGAATCAACAATTCGGCACACGGTTGTATCACGAGGTTGGCGTGATGTTCGTTCGCCGGCAGGAAATGAAGCCTGGCGATTTTGAGCATGAAAGTTTCAAAACCTTAGAAAAGCGCGGCCACAAGGTCGAGCGAATGAACGCGCCGCAGCTGTGGAAACGTTTTCCCGCGTGGAATCCGGAACTTTATCGCGATGGCGTTCTAGAGATCGAGGCGGGTTATGCGGAGAGCGGTCGCGCGGTTGCAATGTTAATCCAGCGCGCCAAATCTGCCGGCGTTAAACTATGCGAAGGCGCGACGTTTTCGCAGCTGAACGAGCGTGACAATCGCGTGAGCGGCATCGCTCTCAATGACGGACAGCAAATCGCCGGGGATTTCGTAGTCATGGCTGTTGGCGCGTGGACGCCGTACGTGCTGCCCTTTACGAAGAAGTTTTTTCACGCCACCGGGCAGCCAGTCTTTCACCTGAAGCCTTCAACGCCTGAGTTGTTCGCGCCCGAGCGTTTTCCGGTTTTCGGCGCGGACATCACAACAACCGGCTACTACGGGTTTCCGATCAATCGCGACGGCGTGCTAAAGATTGCCAATCACGGTACTGGGCGCGAGATGTCGCCCGACTCCCCCGAGCGCGTAGTGACGTCCGATGACGAAAACAACTTGCGTAAATTTCTGGCCTCGACCTTTCCGTCGCTCACCGACGCGCCGATTGTCGATACGCGGGTGTGCATGTACTGCGACACGCACGATGGACATTTCTGGATCGCGCGCGATCCGGAGCGCGAAGGCTTAGTCGTTGCTGCAGGTGACAGCGGACATGGGTTCAAATTTGCCCCGGTGCTGGGTGAGATCATTGCCGACGCAGTGGAAGGAAAAGACCGAATCGCAAACGCCAGAATAGCAAAAACGATCGAAGGGAGCCAAACCCAGACGAATTCGCTTTGCAGCACGGATAGGCCTCGCTCGGAGAAAAAAGCCGCGCCGATCGGGGAAACTTCGATCGGATGACAAGGGAAGAAGTAGCGAGTGGCGTCGAAAGGTGAGAAGAACGCAACGCCAAGCCCACCATTCGTGAATGCGTCGAGCACACCGTGTGACGCGCTGGCCAGGAATAGATAAAGCCAGAATATGCTGACCCTCAAAAGCACCTCTGGTCCGTTCGAGCGAATTGAGTGTTGGGTCAGCGGCCGCAAACGTTGCCAATGAGATTAGCCAGACAATCGCAAGTTGCTTCTTCACAAGGCACCTCAATCGTGTCACTTGAAAGTCCATTGGACTTCAAAGTGCACTGGCTCGTGGCCCTGCTCTGCAATGACTTCCTTTGGCATCTGCGGCAGATTGACCGTGCGAACTACGCGGAGCGCGGTGTCCTGAACCCAGCGGTTCGAGGTTGTGGAGATGATTTTTGGACTCTGAATATGACCTTGGCGGTTAATGAACAGTGAGACTTTGACTGCTCCGCCAAGCCGCTCTCGATGCTTTGCCAACTCGGGACCAAGCGCCTTCAAGATGATCGCGCCGACGCGATCGAAATATGCTTTTGTCGCGGGCTGTGGTGGAGCGCCTTTCTCACGCGTCCCTTTCTGCGCGAATGCTGATGTGCAGCAGATCAGCAGAATGACGATAGCTAAGCGGCGCATGGGCTCTAACGAGAAAGAGATAAGCCACCCAGCACTTTGAGAATTAACGTGCGCATCAATCGAAAGCTTACAACAAAGTGCTGGGTTGGCTTCATCGGCCGGTTAGATGATTGGGTATCATCGCTCAATGAAGGACATGAGGCCAGTGCCTGGTGGCGTCGGGTGCACGGATTGGTCAGGCACAATTATTTGATCTCATGGGACAATGTTTCTTTTAGCGAAGGCCCTTCGGCATACTTGATATCGCTGATTCGCCATCCACTTGGAGTGTTCGTGAGCGTGGCGAAAAATCATGTTATGCAGAGTAGTCATGCTCTAATTGGGCCTAACTATCGTGTCTCTTAACGGTTATTCCTTGGGACGTTCCGAGACGTTAAAGAAATTCCATTCCCACGTCTTGCCGTTATCTGGTGAAAAGGCCTGACCCCACACAGGGCGTTCTTTGTTCCGCGCATCCCAACGAAAGACGACCAGGATGGGTTTGCCGTTGAGCGTATCTTTGCCAAAAAAATGGCCGACGCCGTTTGCATCGAACGAACCGACGACGGGAGGATCGATCTTTCCCGTGTTGCTCGCGATCCAGTAGAGACTCCAAAGTCGCGTCTTCGGGTCAAATAATCGCAAGGTAAGACCTTCGAAAAGTTTGCCTCCCATTCCGGGAAACTGCGTGGTCGAGTATGTATCCATGTCCGCCGCACCGTTGAGAATCTTTGTATTCACATCCGAGGAATCGAACTCCGTCCAGTCGCGGCAATTGGCCACCCTTTTATCCAGGTGTCGATTGTGCATTTTCCATTTCCCAACCAGGAAATCAAAGTCGTTAGGCGAGGAATTTGGCGAAGCGGTGATCTTGAGCTCGCCCTGCGCGTCGAATTCCACTTTGGGTATCGGGATACTTTCCTCCACCGTCAGCTCTTTATTTTGCGCCGAAGCTAAATGAGAAAGAACCAAGACCAGACTGATGATCAGGCACTTTCTAGGAAGGAAAGTGTGTCGCATCGCTCAACCTAAAGATAAGACTCGGGCCGTAGCAAATAGCCGTCTTCACCGTGGCCGCGTGTTCACCATTTAACGTTCCGCTCGTGCGTTTTTACTTTGTCGAGCCGCCGCTCTCTGTGTTCTGAAAAGCAGTGATTAGCCACTTCCCGTTAGTTTTGACCATCGTCATCGTGGTGATTTCTTTCAGAACCGGAACGGCCTCTCCAGCGGGACGACTCCGATCGGTCATGTCCCATGTAGCATCTACAAGTGCAACATCGGGTGTTGAAAAACGAACTTCTACACCGGTAAGAGTCCGAACGGCGGTCTTTAATCTGTTCTGAAACAGTTCCGCCTGCCGCTGTACAATCTCCTGCACCCCTTTCCAGTGGACACCGGCGACGTTTACGTAGTCACAGTCTTCACTGAAGAGACGACCGAAGGCGGCCGTGTCATGGCCGTTCCAAGCAATTGCGTATTCGGCGAGAACGTTGCGCACAGCACTTTCATCGTCGTTTTCGTAGTTCGTGCCGCTGTAATAGCTGCCGTAGTAACTCCCAAAAGGGTAGTCATATTGGTAACCATAGCCGGATGACCCATAGCCATAGTTACCATACTCATATCCGTAGCCGGGGTAGAAGGGGGGATACGAATACTCAGAATATCCGTCGGGTTCGTATGGGTAGTAGTCCCAGTTCCAGCCCCACCAAGGACCCCACCACCATGGAGAAGCGAAGTTGCCGATAAAAATGATTTCGTTGAAATGCTTGAAGCGACGAAACTGATTATCTCGATTAAAGTCTCCATCGTTGAAACGGTTAAAGCGTCGACGGCCCAAGGCTGAATTGCTCATTCGCGCGCGGTACATTGGCATCCGTCCCATCGCACCTGGCATCGGAGCGCGGTGCATCGGCATTCGGGCAATCGAACGTGGCGTCAAAGCGCCGCGCATTCCCACCCGGGACATCGAATTACGCTGCCCCCTCACCTGCGCCGTCGCAATCGAGGCTGCGAAAACGCATGCTAACGCGCAAGCAAGGAGAACGAATTTTCTCCAGTTCATAGCGTTACAAGGTTTCTAAAGATTGAAACCCCCGGGATTCGAAAGTTGCGGCACAAGGTAAAAGGTAGCGACCGCGTTACCGTTAGTCTCTCTGAAACAACCACACCTGGCGATGACAATCATTTGCGGCCTGCCCAGTTTACCGGTCGAGATTTGCGTGCACAGGGGATTTTCATTAACGAGTGCAGGCGCCGCTCCCTTGCCCCGGCAAGCTGCGGTCGCGCCTAGCCTTTCTGCGCCGCTTCTTTCTTTTGATGGCGTTTTACGAGCGTGATCTGTTTGATGCGCGCCGAATCGGATGGGCTCCAGGTGGCGACTTCGGGGTCGTCTTTAAACGCGTTGTGGACAAGCCGCCGCTCATAGGAATTCATCGGTTCAAGCTGAAGTGAACGGCCGGTGATGCGTACGCGCTCCGCCAGTTCTCGCACCCGTTGCACTATCCGATCTTCGCGCATGGAACGGTAGTGTTCGCAATCGACGATAACTTTTTCAGCGTCTTGGTCCCTGGCTTGCAGCAACCGGTTAAGCAAAAACTGAATGGCCTCGAGCGTCTCGCCGTTGCGTCCAATGAGACGCCGGCTTTCCTCGGTATAAATCTGCAGCGTCGGGTTCCCACCTTCGTTCATTGTTTCCTCGATTTGCACGACGAATCCCAGGTAACCGAGCATCGTGTCGAGGAGATCTTTCGGGGTCATCATCGCTTTCGTTGGGGCGCAACTTTTTCGAGCGTCGGCACGGGTTGTCGTTTGTTTTGATAAAACTGCAAAATGCTGAAGAGATTTTGTGCAGTGTAATATAATGCCAGAGCCGCGGCAAAATTGTAGCAGATAAATAGAAAGATCAGCGGCATGAACATGGCGATTCGTCGCTGTGTGGGGTCGCCCGTCTTTGGCGTCATCGCCATGAGCCAAATCTGCGTTGCAGCCATGCACAGTGGAATGATGTTGACCGGCCAACCAAGCACCGGCAGATGCGCTACAGTGTCCGGCTGCGAAAGATCTTTTACCCAGAGAAATCTCGCGTTCCGCAATTCCACCGCCTGGCCGAGCATTTTGAACAGGCCGAAGAAGATTGGGATTTGAATCATCATCGGCAAACAGCCGCCCACAGGATTGATTCCATACTGTTTGTAAAGCTTCATCACCTCCTGGTTCATCCGCGTCGGATCGTCTTTGTATTTTTCCCGTAGCTCCTGCATTTTCGGCGAAAGCGCAGCCATCTGGCGCATGGAGCGGTTGGCCTTGTTTTGAATTGGCCAAAGCGTGAGTTTGATGATGGTGGTGAGAGCGAGAATGGCGAGGCCGTAGTCATGCAGCCAGCTATTCAGCAGGTTCATGAAGTTGAGGAGAAACTGGCACACGATCTTGAACATCCCGAAATCCATGACCTCAGCTTCGTTGTGCGGAAGTTGCGCGAGACTGTGGTAAAGCTTCGGACCGGCGTAGATCTCAAAACGCGCACTGTATGTTTGTCCGGGCTGCAACTGAAATCCCGGCATCCCAAGTGCCCCCTCGATACCGAGCAGCTTTTGGTCCGGCGCGCGCTCGATATCGAAATGCCGGCCCCACACACCGGTTGCCTTAGCGGTGAGCGGCGCCATTAACGTAGTGAAGAATTGGTTGCTCACCGCAACCCATTCCGCGCCGCCAAGTGTCTGCTCAAAATACGGACGCGCAGCGCGCTGTCCCAGCCCAAGAATACCGCCGCTGCTTCCGAACCAACCGACATCAATCCCTTTCGCTCTGCCGTCGATGCACCAGACCAGACGCGTGAATGACGGATAATCTTTGGGATGAATCGGGGCTGCGGAACCGAGCGCCACAAAATATCCGCCGTTTTGATACGGCTTGTCGCTGCGGTTCTCCAGATCAACGTTCATTTCGATCACATAGTTGTCTTTTTCCTCTGAAGATTTTTGAAATTGGAATTTCTTTCGAATCCTAAGTTGCTCATCCGTCGTGCGCTCAAATTGCACAACTGAATCGGACACAGCAGATGGAGTAAACTCGGCGAGCGCCGGCGTGGCCGGTTGCTCGATGATTGCACCGATTGGTGTGGTCTGATTTGAATTCAGGACGACGCGCTGATCTTTCTCGGCTATCTGCCTCAGCAGGACCGCTTCCTTAATTCCTCCTCCGCGATTCGTCAGATGCAGCTCGAGGTCTGAATTGCGCAAGGTTTCCAGCTTCTCGGCAAAGCTCGGAGCTGGCTCGTGAGCGCCGGGCGTGGCTTCAACAACGGGCGTTGTTGACGGCGAAGGGCCAAAGATTGTAGGAGCCGCAGAGGGAGAAACTTGCGTCGGCGTAGCACCGGCTGGAGCTGGTCTGTGAGCCATCTGTTTTGCCAGATAGACTTCCCACACGACGAGCCCAATCACGCAAAGAGCAACGACAATCCAGGCAGTTCGATCCATAAATTTGGTTTTGCACGATCAGACGCGGCGGAGGTCAGCCAGTGCGCCATCGGACGGATTCGCTGCGGCGAACCTGGCTGAGTCGGCAGGCTGGCAGCATGCCAGCCGAGTCAGGCTAGCAGCCTCACTTGTGCCAGTCCGGCGCGGCGGCACCGGATCATATCCAGATCCGCCCCACGGTTGGCACCTGGCAAGGCGCTTAAATCCAAGCCAACTTCCGGAAAAAACGCCATGCACCTCAACCGCTTCCAAAAAGTATGACGAACAACTCGGCGTGAATCGGCAGCCCGAATTAGGGCCACACAGCAGCCGGAGCAAGGGCGAGAGCGTACACTGATAAACGCGAATAAAAAAACGAACCAACCGGACCATCAGAGCAGGATAGAAGCGCGCCTTGCCAGACGCAACACTTCATGTTCCAGCTCATGATAGCTCGCGTTAACAGCATCGCGTTTGGCGACTAGCACAATCCAAAAGCCGTTTCGCAAATCATGCTGGTGACGACGCACAATTTCTCGCAGACGGCGCCTGACACGGTTACGAACAACCGCGCCTCCAATGCGACGCGAAGCGATGAGGCCGACGCGGCACGGCACGGAACTCTCCACTGGCGCAAAATTGAGCATTAGGAGTTTGCCGCCTCGCGTAGAGCCGCTGTGTTTTACGTGATCAAACTCTGCGGGGTGCGTCAGGCGCCGATGTTTTGGAAAAGAGAACGAACTTGCCCGTGTCATGGGATATGGTCATTTGGCACCAGGGACGTACAAGCGGAGGTCTTCTCCCGGAACTCCGGAATAAGACTTCGCAAAAAAAGAAGTACGCTGCAGAAGTTATGAGCTTGGCGGCGGTGTCCCAGTTGGCGTCGCTGCCGCTGGAGATTGGCTTCTCGTAGCAGGATTTTGGTCTGCAGAGGCTGCGGCCGCCGCGGCTTCAGGCCCCGCGGTTGGGGCTGGAGTAGTCGCCGGCTGAGTTGTCTCGGTCTTTTGCTCGCACGCCGCGAGGAGTGCAGCACTGGCCAGAACACAGATGTATTTTTTCATAGTGCTAATTAGAAGCGGCACATTCCTGTAATTGAATATAGCGAGCAAGGCGGTTTTTCGCGGCGTTGGAATGTATTTTTCGCCGCGACCGCTAGATAGCCGTTCGTTAGAGTGGAGCCTCGTATTTGAGGCCATGCGCCTCCGCTACCGCCTGGCAAGTAAGCCGTCCATCGCGAGTGTTGATGCCGCCGATCAGCGCCGGTTGTTTTTTGCATGCGCCCTCGAGTCCGAAGTCAGCGAGCAACTCCACATAACGATACGTTACATTGGTGAGAGCCTGTGTCGCGGTGCGTGCGTACGCTGCGGGCATATTCGCCACGCAATAATGCGTAACTCCTTCCTCAACATAAACCGGATCGAGATGCGTGGTTGGTCTCGATGTCTCCGCGCAGCCGCCCTGGTCGATTGAAATATCAACCAGCACACTGCCGCGCTTCATTTGCCGCAGCATCGCGCGCGTGATTAGTTTCGGGGCCTTTGCTCCGGGCAGAAGCACAGCGCCGATCAGCAAATCGCAATCCGGCATCAGGTCGTTCAAATTCGCTTCGTTTGAATAGAGGGTGTGCAAATTCTCCATCGCCACATCGAGGAATCGCAAACGCTCAACATCAATATCGAGTATCGTGGCATCCGCGCCGAGACCTTTCGCCATGCGCAGTGCGTTCACGCCTGAAGTTCCGCCACCGACTATAACCACGCGTCCTGGCAAAACCCCAGGCACGCCGCCCAGCAATACCCCGCTGCCGCCATTGTATTTGGCCAGAAAATTGGCGCCCATCACCACCGACATGCGACCAGCGATCTCACTCATCGGTTCCAACAACGGCAAACGGTGGTCGACCTGAATCGTCTCGTAGGCCACCGCTGTGACGCCCGATTTGAGCAACGCCTCAGTGAGAGGCTTACTCGCGGCAAGATGCAAGTACGTGAAAAGGATTTGCCCCTTACGCAGCAGCGAAAACTCCGCTTCCAGAGGTTCCTTGACTTTCACAATCATGTCGGCGCGCGCGAATACCTCTTTCGCTTGATCGACAATTTCCGCCCCGGCGTTGGCGTACTCTTCGTCCGGATAGCCAGAGCCTATGCCGGCATTCTTTTCCACCAACACCGAATGACTGCCGCGAGTGAGCTGCTTCGCGGCCGATGGCAGCAGCCCGACGCGTTGCTCCTGTTCCTTAATTTCTTTGGGGACGCCTATGATCATTTGCGGAGAGTGAGACGTGATTCGTGGGAAGTGATTAGTGATTAGTGAGAAGTAGGAATCAAGCCAAATCAGTTTTCACTTCTCACGTTTCACCTCTCACGTCTCGTCAATTCAGCGACGGATCGTCCGGCGCCGCGGCGAGCATCTTGTACCACGGCCCCAAGCCGCGCATGATGTCGAACCAGAGGTTTGGGAGCCGGTCGAGTTTAAGCAACGAAGGATTGGCTTTTTGAAGCAGCCACGCTTTCTGCTTCAGCTCACTTTCAAGCTGGCCTGCTCCCCAGCCCGCATAACCCACGAACGCACAAAGTGTGACCAGGTTTTTTTCGCCGGGGGCGGCGCTGGCTTTTTCCAAAGCGATGTTGTGACTAAATTTAACTCCGTCGCCCTTTTTCCATTCGAACGCCGCAAACATTAATTGATTCTTGCCAACCGGGCCACCGAGGAACACAGGCACGTCGGCGAGCCCTGTGGGTGGTGTGTCGGTCACCAGATCGGCCACTTGTCTGTCGAGCGGGCGATTGATGATTACGCCCAGGGCCCCGTCGTTTGGGTCATGCTCGGAAACAAAGAGCACGGTCCGCCGGAAATTCGGATCGAGCATATTCGGGTGAGCAACCAGCAACGAGCCCGCAAAACTTCGCGAGAAAGGTTCGCCACCCAAATCACGCATCCTGAAACTAGAAACCGCTGCGTGCGCTTGTGCAACCTTATCTCGCTCGCCTATTTGCGCGGCGACGCTTTACTTCGTTCGGGCTTGATATAATTTCGTTAAAGCTCCGTCGTGTTTTTGCCCATTGTCGTGGGCCTGCAATCGCGCGAAATTTTTTAATAAAAAAATTGTTGCGACCAGCCTGAAGCTCGTTTAGTAGCCTCAAAGTTTTCGAAGATTGTTCTGGGGGGAACAGCCGCCCTTCACGCCCATCGGGTGTGGGGGGCGGTACTTTTTTGGTGACAAACGTCTGCCTCTTTCCTCTTGCTCGTGATCATGCTCTTGCTCGATTAGCGCCTGAAAGAATCGCTCAACGCACAACGTCCAACGTCCAATGTTGAAGTCAGCAAATTCGGGTCGCGTCACGTGGCCAACTGCGTTGACGCTCGTGGCGCTCATCGTCGCAACGATGGTCATCGTGATTTTTGTGCGCCTCGAGACCTGGCCTGCGCGCACGGCGCGGGAAAGCACGGCCGAACTCGAACGGTTGGGGAAGGATCTGCGCGCGGCTTTCATCGACATCGCAAACCTGCAGCCGCGCATCACCATCAATAACCGCGTCTACATGGAACAAACGAAGCCAGTGAGCGAATTGGCGATCATGTCCCGACGGATCGAAGTTGAACATGAGTTCCTCCACACCTGGGTGGGCAGCTCCAAACGCGTAAAACTGCATGGAACGTTCGTTGCGAAAGCCGGCTTCGATCTGCAGCAGGACCTCTCAATCGATATTCGTCCCAAAGAAATAATTATTCAGCTTCCGCACGCTCAAATTTTGGGTGTCGATCAGGAACACGTAGACGTCCTCGCGTTCGAAAACGGTTTGTGGAACCGAATCTCCGGACAGGATCTTCAAGACGAATTGTCGATGCTTCCTCAGCTTGCCCGAAAACGAGCAGCAGAAGCCGGGATGCCTGCCGAAGCCGAGCGCACATTGCAGCGACAACTTGAGGAAAGAATTCATCCGCCGCAGCCACTGCATTTGATCTTCAGGAACGCTGAAAAACGTGAATAGTGATCGCTGAACAATGACCGCAGCCTGATCAACGCAAGCGTTTATGATCACGGATCAGTTTTAACCTCCTGCAAGCGATGCCGCGAAAAAATCATCTGATGCTCGTGATCTTGCTCGCACTGCTCCTGACGCTCGTAATAATTGTGTTTGCGCCGTTCGCCGTTTCAAATGGCGTCCGTTTCTGGATTTGGTGGAGAGCCCGGCAAGAGGGCTTTGTTATCAGCGTCGATGGGATTGACGCGCCATTTCTAAGTCCGCTTGTAATTCACGAAATTCACTTGAAGAGCACGCGCGATAATGCGCTGCGTATCGAAGTAACCGCCACAGACGCGAAGGTTGCTCTGAATTTGAAACATCTGCTCCTGCACATGCGCGGGCGCCTCATTCGCAATCTTTCAATTGAACAATTTCGTGTAGAACTGCGCCGCAGTACTCCGAATGTGCAAGCCCTGACGCGGCAGGGCTGGGCGACCCTGCAGCGACTGCTTCCCGAGAGTCTGAACATTGCTAAAGCAGAAGTGCGCGTTGAGAACGGCCCGAATTTGATTCTGTTGCGAGGCGGCTCTCTTTCTGCGAGTGCAAGCGAGCCCGGCCGGTTCAGCGCTGCCGAAATCATGATTGCATCGCCGTGGTTGCATCAAACCTTTTCGCAATTGCGCGGCGCAACTCACTGGGAAGCCAATCGCCTGACGCTCGGAGGACTCACGTTGAGCCGCGGTCTCGATCTGCAATCCGCCGCAGCGGACTTGTCGCGCCTGGGCAAGCAACGCGTGGGGTTGCAGTTCGATCTCGACGCATTCGGCGGCAAAATTCGTGGAAATGTTTCACACGAGTGGCGGTCTCAACATTCCAACTGGAAGATTGCCGGCGGCGCCAGCGACATCTCTCTGGCGCAAACGTCAGACGCGTTCGGGTTCGCCGACCGCGTGGACGGTTTGATTCACGCCGCCAACTTCACCTTTCGTGGAAATCTCGCCGAGCCGGACCGCGTAACTGCGTCGCTTTGGAGCGAACTGACCGGGCCTACCTGGCGCACTCGCACGGCCGAAGCAATCATGCTCGGCGCTGCGGTATACAATCGTAAAATTCAGCTCCAACAACTCTATATTCGACAGAAAACCAATCAGTTTACTTTAAGCGGCGAGGCAGCATTCCCTACGACTTCATCCGGTTGGCTAAGCCCGGACTTTCGCGGCAACATTTCTGCGTCCATCAATCAGCTTGGCGACTTTGCGGCTTTGTTTGGCGCAAATCCTGACGATTTTGCGGGGAAGATCAGCGTCGAGGGAGCAATGGACACCCGCGATCGCAAGGTTGGAGGACGTCTATCGGTTGAAGGCGCGTCTCTCACATTTTTTCAAATGGGTGTCGACAGTCTCACAGCAGAGCTGAATCTGAAAGCGACCGAGTTGGAGGTTGAACAGTTGGAGATTACGCGCAAGAACGATTCGCTCACCGGCCAAGGCAAAATCGAGATGTCGCACGAGAACAACTACTCGGGAACTCTCGATGCTCGAGCCGATAACCTGCTTGATTATTTGTCCCGCTTTCGTGGATCTGCCGGTAAGAAGCCAAACCCAATCCCCATAGATCTTCACGCGACCATCGATTCCAGCAACTGGGATGCGCACGGCGTAATCCGTGTGCCGGATTCGAGCCCGATTAGTTTTACCGCAAATTTTCCATTGCGCATCGGAACAGACTGGAACGCCTTCCAATCATCTCCGGTGAATATTACGGTCGATTTTCCGTGGATCCTTTTGGGAAAGGGGCCTCAGCTATTTCACCCCGGAATTTTCCAGGACGGCATTCTGAGCGGAAACATTTCTCTCTCCGAGACATTGCAATGTCCCCGCATTATTGGCGACATGCAGCTTGTGAATGGAAAATTATCAGGCGACGGCTGGCCTTCTTTTAATGTTACGGAAGCGAGCAGTCGGATTAGTTTTACCGGTAATCACGCAGCAGTGGAGTTTTTGAATGTAGCGACCAAGGACGCGGACCTTTTGCTGCGTGGCGAAATTGACTTTGAGACTGTCAATGACGTGAAGATCAAAATGAGCGGAGCAACACCCCTATTCGATCTCACGGCGCAACAGATTGATTGCGTGAGCAAAATCAATATTACACCGGCCACGTTGACCCTCGCACCTGCCGTAGCGGAGTTCGAGTTTCGTGGTGGCGTCTTTCAATCCGGCTGGACCGTCACTCTGCAGGAAACCAACGGCCTCGAGTCGTTAGCCATGTTAGATCCTGACGGCGGCGGCCGAGAGTTTTCGCTCTGCCTCGGTACCTCCGAGGAAAAAACGTTACTACTCGGCGCGCTTCCGCGGGCTACGCCAGGCGACGAAACGCGCGCGAAACCCCGAGACAAGCGAAGATAGCAGCCTCAGAATCAGCGTATCTTCCCAAAAGACGTCACCAGCCAGCGGGAAAGCTTTTCCTTCAGCACCGGCGTAAGATTCACCCGAAACTCAGAACCCGCATCCAGGCGCAACGAATTGCCATTTGCCCGATCGAACAACAATTCGACTGGCTGCTGGCCCGGTGAGCTCGCCAGAATCTCGTGCACCTGACGTAGCTCATCGCCTGTCGTAGCGGTAGAAAATTGCAGCATAACAGCCGATTCCTGGGATACGTCCGCGGATATTTCATTTGCGCCATTGCCTTTTTCGGGTGCGAGCAATCTGATTTCCATAGCCGTAGCGCGAAGGGCTTCGTCGCGTTTGTCCAGCGTTCCTTTTATCTCAACAACGCGTCCCACAACGAGCGCATCCGAGACCTTCAAATAAACCTCATTCCACACGACTACCTCCAGGGTGTTCGTTAGGTCTTCGAGCCAGATAACCGCGAATGGTTTGCCATCCTTTCTCGTGAATTTCTTTTCGACCTGGACGATCGCGCCAGCGATCTTGAACGACGCGCGATCGTTGAGCTCGCCCAACGAAGCGATCGAGCGATAATTTTTTGCTGCGAAGACGTCCGCGTATGCGTCCAGCGGATGGCCGCTCACATAAAAACCAAGAAGCTCTTTCTCGTAGGAAAGTTTTTCGTGCTCGCTCCAGCGGCTGGCGGCCCTCTTTCTCGACGTACTGGAAGCAGTTGTTTCGTCAAACAGTGCAACCTGACCAGCCAGCCGGTCTCTCTGTGCCGCAACGGACGCGCTCACAGCATCGTCAATGCAGCTGAATAGTTCGGCGCGATCTCTGCCAGCAAAATCAAAAGCGCCGGCCTTGATCAGGCTTTCCAGCATCTTCCGACTAGCAATGCGCGAGTCCAGCCGGGTGCAGAAGTCCTCCAGGGAAATGAAATCGCCTCGCTGCTCGCGTTCGCGAATTACAGCTTCCATGGCGGTTTCGCCAACGTGCTTGATCCCCGCGAGGCCGTACCGAATGGCGCTGTAGCCGGGATCGGTGATCCCGGTCTCTGGTTCCCGCTTCGAGCGACCGGCATCACAGATACCAGCTACAGTCTCCGGCATGAATTTCAGGCCGCTTTTGTTGATGTCCGGCGGCAAAATGGAAACGCCCATCCGCTTGCATTCGCCGACGAAGACGGAAATTTTTTCCGTGTTATTGATTTCATTGCTGAGCAGACCGGCCATGAATTCCACGGGATAATGGGCTTTCAGATAGGCGGTTTGATAACTGATCACGCCGTAGGCCGCACTGTGACTCTTGTTGAATCCGTAACCTGCAAATTTCTCCAGCAAATCGAAAATCGCATTCGCTTTTTTCTCCGGGATCTTGTTCGTGCGCGCGCAGCCTTCGATGAAATTTTTTCTCTCCTTCGCCATCTTCTCCTTATCCTTTTTGCCCATCGCGCGCCGGAGAAGATCGCCTTGCGCGAGTGAGTAGCCCGCGAGTTTGCTCGCAGCAGCCATCACCTGTTCCTGATAAATCATCACGCCGTACGTATCGGCGCAGATATCCTCCAACAACGGATGCAGATATTTAATCGGCGTGATCCCCTTTTTCGCCTTGACGTATTCGGGGATGAGTTCCATCGGGCCCGGCCGATAAAGCGCGATCAAAGCAATGATGTCGTCGAGTTTTTTTACATCGAATTGCTTCGACAAACTCGTCATTCCGCCAGATTCCATTTGAAAAAGGCCAATCGTTTCGCCGCGGTTGTAAAGCGCGAACGCAGCGTTGTCGTCGAGTGGAATATGCTTCAGTGAAAAATTTGGCTCTCGTTTACGAATAAGCGCCACCGTCTCTTCGATGACAGTCAGCGTTTTCAAGCCGAGGAAATCCATTTTGAGCAGGCCAAGATCATTGAGTGGCCCCATGGGATACTGGCTGATCACGTCATTGCCTTTCACATCCCGACAAAGCGGGATGTAATCAGACAGATCGCGATCCGCGATCACAACGCCGGCAGCGTGCACGCCGGCATTGCGCGACAAGCCTTCGAGAACTTTCGCGTAATCAAAAAGCTGTCGGGTCGGCGGCTCAGTCGTGACGGCTCGCCTTAGCTCCGGATTCTTTTCCACCGCTAAATCGAGCGTGATGTTCAATTCATTTGGAATCATCTTCGCGATACGATCGGCATCGCGATAACTCCATCCCATCACTCGCCCAACGTCGCGCACCACGCTTTTCGCTTTCAGTTTTCCAAAAGTGATGATCTGCGCGACACGCCGTTCGCCGTACTTTTGCCGCACGTATTCGAGTACTTCGCCGCGACGAGCTTCGCAAAAATCAATATCGATATCTGGCGGGGAAACACGGTCCGGATTCAAAAAGCGCTCGAAAATGAGGCCGTACTGGAGCGGATCGATGTCGGTGATTCCCAAAACGTAGGCAACCATCGAACCCGCAGCCGAACCACGCCCGGGACCAACGGGAATGTCTTTCTCTTTGGCAAAATGAATGAAGTCCCAAACAATGAGCAGATAACTGACGAACCCCGTTTTTTCCAAAACGCCGAGCTCGTAATCGAGCCGTCGAATTAACTCATCATCGCTCGCCGCGCGTTCACCATAACGCTGGCGCAACCCATCGTAACAAAGCTCGCGCAAATAACCCTCGCGCGTTTTGTCACTCGGTACCGGATACTCCGGATACTTGGACCGCCCAAATTCAAGATCGACACTACAGCGTTCACCAATTCCAAGCGTGTTCTCAATTGCCTGCGGAAAATCGCGGAACACCTCGCGCATTTCTTCGGTTGATTTGAAGTAAAGCTCCGGCACATAGCGCATCCGGGTTTCATCCTGCACCATCTTGCCTGTGCCGATGCAAAGCATTACATCGTGCGCCTGGTGATCGCTCCGACGCAGAAAATGCACATCGTTTGCCGCAACCAAACCGATTCCGAGGTCCCTCGCGATCTTTGGCAATACGCTGTTGCACTTGCGCTGCTCCTCAATTCCGTGGTCGTGCAGTTCGATGAAAAAGTTTTGTGCGCCGAAAATGTCCCGATATTGGGCGGCACTCTGTTTGGCCTTCTCAATGTTGTTTGCCTGAATAGCGCTGTTGACCTCGCCCGCGAGACAGCCGCTGAGTCCAATCAAACCGGACGAGCGCGCCGCGAGCAGCTCTTTATCGATCCGCGGCGCGTAATGAAATCCATCCAGATGCCCTGCTGTCACCAGCTTGACGAGGTTTCGATAGCCGGTGTCGTTTTCGGCTAAAAGAGTGATGTGATATGCTGCATCGCGGCGCGAGGCCGGCCGATCCTTGTGCGATCCGGGGGCGATGTACGCCTCGCAACCAATAATCGGTTTCACCCCGGCGCGTTGTGCTTCCTGATAGAATTCAATCGCGCCGAACAAATTACCGTGGTCCGTGATCGCAACGGCAGGCATTTTGAATTCAGCTGCTTTTTTCATGAGCTCTTTCATCCGGATACTCCCATCCAGTAGCGAATACTCAGTGTGCAGATGGAGATGAACGAAAGAATCGCGCGGCATCAGTTTTTCAGTATAAGCGCCAAAAACATTTGGCAAATTTGCCAAGCATTTGACCCGTCATTCCGAGGCCGGGTTAGAAATTCTGCCGCACCTTCTCGAGCTTTCTCACCTCTCCCCTTGCCCAAGGGGAGAGGCGACCAGCCGGATCGTATTTCTTATCCGGCCTAATGTAATCGACAGTCAACGGGCGCCCCCGCGTCTATCGACAAAAAATTCGTGATTGCATTCGCGTCGCGGCATTGCTATGAGAGCGCGTGCTGCCGTTAGCGTTGAATTGCAAAGCGCCGCGCGGCGCTGAGTTTACTTCGACATGAAAAAACTGGAAGCTATCATTAAGCCGTTCAAGCTCGAAGAGGTGAAAGAAGCGCTGGCCGAGCTTGGCATCGAAGGGATGACTGTCACCGAGGTCAAGGGTTTTGGTCGGCAAAAGGGACACACCGAAATCTACCGAGGGAGCGAGTACACGGTGGATTTTCTCCCGAAAGTAAAAGTCGAAGTGGTGATGGCGGACGATATGGTCGAACGGGCGGTTAATGTCGTAGTCGCCGCAGCAAAAACGGGCAAGATCGGCGATGGAAAAGTGTTCGTGCTTCCGGTAGAACATGCAGTGCGCATCCGAACGGAAGAGATCGGCGAAAAAGCAGTGTGACGGCGCCGGCGCGCCACTCGTTGAACCGTTGAAGCTTTAAAGCGTTGAAGCGGTTCGACAATTCGACGATGTAACGTTTTAACAATTTAGTTTTTAACGCTTCAACCCTTCAATCAAAATTATGGCCAAAGACAAAACTCCATCTGACGTCAGTAAAATTATCAAAGACAACGAGGTGAAGCTCGTGGATTTCAAGTTCACCGATCTGCCCGGCACATGGCAGCATTTCACCACCACGCTGAGTGAATATAGCGAAGATATTTTTACCGAAGGGCTCGGCTTCGACGGTTCCAGCATTCGTGGCTGGAAAGTCATTAATGCCTCCGACATGCTCGTGATCCCGGATTCCGCGACGGCGTGGATCGACATTTTCAACGCCGAACCAACTCTTTCGCTCATCTGCACGATTGTCGATCCAATCACACGCGAACCGTACGATCGCGACCCGCGTGGCCTCGCCGAAAAAGCCGAAGCTTATTTGATGAGTACCGGCATTGCAGATACCGCATTTTTCGGACCGGAAGCCGAATTTTTCATTTTCGACGATGTGCGATTTGCAAATAGCGGGAACGCGTCGTCGTACATTATCGACAGCGCCGAGGGACATTGGAACAGCGGGCGCGAAGAATTTCCAAATCTTGGGTACAAAATTCGTCCGAAAGAAGGTTATTTCCCGGTTCCGCCGATGGACACGCTGCAGGACATCCGCAACGAAATGGCGCTCGCGATCGAGAAAGCCGGCATTCCCGTGGACAAACAACATCACGAAGTCGCCACGGCCGGGCAGGCAGAGATCGACATCCGCTTCGCGCCGCTGAAGCAGATGGGCGACTCGATGCAGTACTACAAGTACATCATTCGCAACGTCGCGAGAAAGCATAATAAAACGGCAACGTTCATGCCAAAACCGCTCTTCGGTGACAACGGTTCCGGCATGCACACCCACATCTCGCTTTGGAAAGATGGCAAGCCGTTGTTCGCCGGAAACGGTTATGCCGGGTTGAGTGAAATGGCGCTGTTTTTCATCGGCGGAATCTTGAAACACGCGTCCGCGCTCACCTGCTTTTGCAATCCAACGACGAACAGTTTCAAGCGCCTCGTGCCGGGATTCGAGGCGCCGGTGAACCTCGCCTACTCGGCGCGCAATCGTTCCGCCGCGGTCCGTATTCCGACTTATTCAGCCAGTCCAAAGGCAAAGCGGCTCGAGTTTCGCACCCCAGATGCCTCGGCGAATCCATACATCGCGTTCTCCGCGATGCTTCTGGCTGGTCTCGACGGAATACAAAACCGGATCGATCCAGGCGATCCGCTCGACAAGAATCTCTACGAACTTCCGCCGGAAGAACTCGCGCAGGTCGCCAGCGTTCCCGATTCACTCCGCGGCGCGATCGAAGCGCTCCAAGCCGATCATTCCTTCCTGTTGCGCGGCGACGTCTTCAACGAAGACTTCATTGCCAACTGGGTCGACATGAAACAAAAAGAATACGATGCGCTGCGCCTAAGACCTCATCCGTACGAGTTTGCGATGTACTACGACGTTTGATGGTAGGATGCGACCGTCCGGCGCGGCGAAGAATAGACTTGCCACAATGAGTTCGCGCGACGTGGGCAAGCGCCTTGCCTACTTCATGACGGTGGCGGCGCTCGTGTCGCTAGCATTCGCGCAGGCACAAACGACTGCGCCGGCTGTACCAGCATCGATACGTCCATTGTTCGATCGCGCATTGGCTTACTACAGACAGGGTGATGCGGACAGCGCAATTAAAGTTTTCGACGAAGTCATTCGTCTGCAACCGACATTCGCCCGAGCATACATACTCCGGGGCAGTGCTTACGCGCTGAGGAGCGAACACGAGAAAGCGTTGGCAGACTTCAACCGAGCGATCCAAATCGATTCACGAAACGCTGCGGCATATTGTGATCGAGCAGATCTCGAACAGCATTCCCTTGGGCGGCCACAAGACGCGCTAGCAGATTATGATCGGGCGATCCGCTTAGCACCCAAGTTCCAAAGAGCGTACTTTAATCGAGCCATTTGCTTTCTCGAGCGGCACGACTACAACCGCGCGATTGCCGATTTTACGCGATCTATTCAACTAGTGCCAAATGATCTGAGTGCGTACGGTTCGCGAGCGTACGCGTACGCAAAACAGGGCGATCGGACGCGCGCACTTGCGGATGCGAAGGTCGCAATAAAGCTTAAGCCCTCGCAGATACCGCTGGCGCGGGTAACAGATCTCGGGCTGCGCGCAAAAACCTATCAAATACTGGGCCAACCTAAACTCGCATTGCGTGATTTTCGAGAGGCCATTCGAATCATACCGAGTCGTGGAATAGCCTATGAGGACCTCGCGTGGTTCCTCGCAACTTGCCCCCAAGAAGGGTTCCGAAATGGCGCTGAAGCAGTTTCCGCTGCAACGAAGGCCTGTGAACTATCGCACTCCAAGCGTTCCGGATGTTACGACACTCTCGCTGCCGCGTACGCTGAAGCCGGCGACTTTGATCAGGCGGTCAAATATGAGAAACAGTCACTCAAAGATTCTTCGTGACGCTACAATTAGCGGGAGTTGACAGAAGATTCGCAAATATTAAAATCGCCGCATGAAAAGGTCACAATTTGTCTCTTGGTTGATCGCGGTCAGTTTGGTTGGCGGAAGCCAATTTGCCCGAGCCGCTGATCCGGCGCACCCGGAACAGCCGACCGTAGCTCCCGCCGAGGCAATCGCCAAGCTCAAGGAAGGCAATGCACGCAACACGAGCGGCAATATGCAGCATCCCGGTCAAACGACAGAGCGGCGCGCCGAACTAACGAAGAGTCAGCACCCGTTTGCGATCATCCTCAGTTGTTCCGATTCGCGTGTGCCGCCCGAAATCGTCTTCGATGAAGGCCTTGGAGATCTATTCATTGTTCGAGTAGCGGGCAACGTGCTCAATGATGAAGGCCTGGGAAGCATCGAGTATGGGGTCGAGGTTTTGGGTGCGCGCCTGATTGTGGTGCTCGGCCATTCGAGTTGCGGTGCCGTCGACGCCGCGATGAAGACCGTCGCTGCCAAAGGCAAAGCGCCGGGGCATATTCAGTCACTGGTGAAGGCCATCAAGCCCGTGGTCGATTCGACGCCCAAAGCTGATCTGGAAACGATGACCAAGGCCAATGCGAAACACGTTGTGGACGCTCTGCGCTCATCGGCGCCAATTCTAAAGGCTAGAGTTGATTCTGGCGAGGTACAGGTAATCGGCGGTTATTACACTTTGGATACGGGCGCTGTTAGTTTTCTCGACGGGAAGTAAGAGTTTCGCTCAAGGGAGCAGCTTGGGTTTGGGGAATTCCAAGGAGCATCTTGGTTTCTCTTGTGAGTGCTTGTATCTTGTTGTGGTAATTCATTCAACGCGGGGGACGAGACCGTGGCCAAACCTGAGCGGACGGGCGAAAACAAAAATCTTACTTCTGCCCAACAACGTCTGGTTGAACTGTGGGAAGAACACGTCCGCTACGAGTTTTCCACACGGAACACTGAGGACACACTCGCCACGATGGTGGAAGACGCTTACGTCAATCACGTTCCAGTTCTGACAGGTGGTGTCGGCCGGGACCAATTACGCGAATTCTATTCTAAACGCTTCATTCCACAGATGCCGCCGGATACGGAAATGACGCCGGTGTCGCGAACGATCGGCGACGACCAAATCGTGGACGAGATGGTTTTTAAGTTTACGCATACAATACCGATGGATTGGATGCTGCCTGGCATCGCCCCGACCGGAAAACGCGTGGAGGTGCCGCTGGTTGCTATCGTTCGATTTAGAGGGGGCAAGCTGGCTTACGAGCACATTTACTGGGACCAGGCATCTGTGTTGGTCCAGATCGGATTGATCGATCCGGCGAAGCTGCCGGTAGCGGGTGTTGAAAGCGCGCGCAAGGTTCTGGATTCCGGTTTGCCAGCGAACGCGCTGATGCGCCGTGCTGATCTAAACCAGTAGTTGTTTAACCGGCCATGAACTGTTAAACATATCAGGAGAGGCGTATGTCAGCACAACCAAGTCAGCCCTCTCTCTACGATCGACTCGGCGGAATTTACAGCATCGCCTGCGTCGTTGACGATCTCATTGACCGCGTCATGACTGACCCGCGGCTGAACGCCAACCCAGCCGTGAACGAAGCCCACCATAAAGTCCCGCCACCTGGCTTCAAATATCTCGTTACTGAGATGGTGGGCTGGGCGAGCGGCGGACCGCAGAAATATACTGGGCGCGCGATGCGCGAGTCTCACGAGCACCTGAACATCACGCCCAAAGAATGGGAGGCGTTCATGGATGACTTTCAACAAACACTCGACAAGTTCAGTGTACCCGCGGCCGAGCAGGAGGAGTTGAAGGCAATCGTCAACAGCACCTACGGCGACATCGTGATTGGCAAATCGTAATAAACGAAAATTTCCAGAAATCTAAGACATGAGCGTCATTGGGAAGGTGGATAGCCTCTGGCGTTACCCGGTCAAGAGCATGCGGGGCGAAGAGTTGGACGAAGCTTTTGCAGGTTTCTCAGGAATTTATGGCGATCGACTCTTTGCCTTCAGAAGTTCGGCGAGTCCAAAGGGATTCCCATACCTGACCGCTCGCGAGCAGAACCGACTTCTGCAATATCGTCCGCACTTCCGTTATCCCGACAAATCGGCGCGTCCCATCAATTTGACTGAAGCCGAGAGCATGGGCGCGAATCCCGTCTCGGCCGATCCTTCTGAGTTAATGGTCGATGTTGAAACTCCGGCTGGAAAGACGCTCGCGATTGATGATCTGGCGCTGATCGAGATGCTTCGGACCGATATCGACCAAAAACATCAGCTTACTTTAATGCGATCCGAGCGCGCCCTGACCGATTGTCGTCCCGTCTCGATTTTTAGCGTGCAATCGGCGAACCAATTGGCTGAAGAGACGGGCATGCCAATGGATAGACGCAGGTTCCGAGCAAACGTTTATGTGGACTTGGGATCTGCGAACGGGTTCGCGGAAAACGAATTTGTTGGGCGATCATTGCGAATCGGATCAAAGGTGGTTGTCACAATTCTGGAACGCGATGCGCGTTGCGTGATGATCACGCTCGATCCCGATACCGGCGAAAAAACGCCAGCGATATTAAAGAAAGTAGCGCAAGCTCACGAAGGCATGGCGGGCGTTTACGGTGCGGTTATTGTAGAAGGCATGCTGCACAAAGGCGATCCGGTAGAAGTGTTAGACTAGCGGACACCGGTTATCGCGGCGACGCAGATGTAACGCTGCGCCCGTTATTTTCTTTCGTGCGTGAAGCAGTTCGGAGATCAACCTCAATAGAGGTACGGCTTGGAAAGCGGAAAGGCGTTCTTAATCAGTTCCACTCGCGGCTTTGCATCGTCCGCGATTACGACTTCCACCACGTCGAACCGGAAAAAGATGTCGGGGTTATCGAGCATGCGCATCCACGCCAGCGCACCTCGCGAAATTCGCTTGCGTTTTTCCCGATCCACAGCTTCCACGGGACGGCCGAAATCTTCGCCGCCGCGCGTTTTCACTTCGACAAAGACCAGTGTGTCATTGTCACGACAGACAACGTCTATCTCGCCACCGGTGCGGCCACGGAAATTGCGTAACAGGATCTTGTAACCGCTACGCTTCAGGTAACGGCACGCTAACTTCTCTCCGCGTACGCCGCGCCGAAGATGGCTGGATTTGGACAAGTTCCTCCAACGCGAGAAGTGGTTGCGCCACCGGTTCGAAAGATCGGCGATGGATCGGACAAGGGCCGAATTCATGGAGCTTCAGCAGATGCAGTTCGGTTCCGTAACCTTTGTGTTGATCGAAGCAATACTGCGGAAAGTGAGCGCAAAAGTCACGCATCATCCGGTCGCGCGTGACCTTGGCGATTACGCTGGCGGCGGCAATGCTCAAGCTGATGCAATCGCCTTCGATGATCGCCGTCTGCGGAAGCGGAAAAGGAATCACCGGCAGGCCATCGATCAAAACGTGATCCGGTGGCTCAATCAGGGCTTCAACCGCCAGGCGCATGGCGCGGTGACTCGCGCGCAAAATGTTGATCCGATCTATCTCAACCGAATCAACAATGCCGACAGTCCATCGAACTTGGGGATCAGAGATGAGTTCGGAATAGATTTGTTCGCGCAGTTCCGGCGCAAGTTGTTTGGAATCGTTCAGCCTACGATGCCGGAATTTTTCAGGAAGAACCACTGCAGCCGCGACGACTGGACCCGCTAATGCGCCGCGACCGGCTTCGTCAATCCCGGCGATGTGCGCGACTCCGATCGCGCGGAGGTTTTTCTCGTAACGGAATCCGCAGCGTCGGTACATCCGCTCAAATCATTGGCAGATTTGCGCGAGTGACAAGTGACATGTGATCAGGCCGGAAAAAATTGTAGGGCGTTTGACTGGCTCACTCCCGCTCCCTCGGTCGTGCGACCTGCCCGTCCATGTCGCTCGGCTCCCGCCGGCTCCGTTCTGTGAACCCCGAATGCTTTCGAGGCTGACCGCGTAAAGCTTCGCACGGTCGGTGCGCCGACGCCCTACAACAACCGTCACTCTCTGACCGCTGTCGCTTCTTTGCCTTTGCGAGTACGGAGATAATTCAGTTTCGCGCGGCGGACGCGGCCTTGCTGCTCCACTTCTACCTTTGCGATCCTCGGCGAATGCAGCGGGAAGACGCGCTCGACGCCCTCGCCGTACGAGATGCGGCGCACTGTAAACGTTTCGTTGAGTCCGCGGCCTTTACGGCCAATTACCACGCCAGCAAATATCTGAATTCGTTCCTTGTCTCCTTCCACGACGCGCGTGTGAACGCGTACGGTATCGCCGACGGAAAACGGTGTTAGATCGCCTTTTTGCTGTTCTTTATCGATGATGTCGATGACTTGGTTCATACATAACCTCCGCCGCCGTTGGCGGGCCGACATTTTCGAATAGGCAAGGTCAATTTGCAAACGGGAAGGCCTATTTAGTGATTGCAATCGCCAAAGCAGCGGGATGCTAAATCGTTAAATTGGACTATCTTCGGGCCTCACACGCGCCCGTAGCTCAACTGGATAGAGCGTTGGCCTCCGGAGCCAAAGGTTGTGGGTTCGACCCCCGCCGGGCGTATGTTATTTGGCGGTTTAGCGAATCAATGATTTAGCGATTGAAAATCATTAAATCACTAAATTGTTCAATCTTATCAACCCAGCGCTTCGATGCGATTCAACAAATCCTTTTTGCTCGCAACTCCGGTGACTTGGTCGCGCAGTTGACCATTCTTGAAAAAAAGCAGAGCCGGAATCGCGCGAATGTTGTATTTGAGCGAGAGAGACTGGTTTTCGTCCACGTTAACTTTCGCCACCTTAACCGAGCCGGCTTTTTCGCGTGCAATCTCGTCCAACACAGGCGCGATCATTTTGCAGGGGCCGCACCATTCAGCCCAAAAATCGACGACCACCGGCTTATCGTGGTGCGTCACTTCGCGGTCAAAATTGGATTCATCGAGCTTAATAACAGTAGAGTTTTCCATGGCTTAAGAAAAATAAGTCCAAATCTGAATAATCAAAATCATTGCCGAAAGCCCGAGCAGAATCCACCAGAGCAGCATTGGTTTTTTTCCTGCAGACGCAACAGCGGCTGAAAAATTCTGCGGAGCAACGTAAGGCATCTCGATTCGCGGCTCAGGATTTTTTGTCTCACCGGCTGACGGAAACGGATCCGGTGCAGGCGGCACGCGCGCCGTCTCCTTTTTCAATCCAGAAGCAGGCGAATCCGGTGAGGCCACGACCGACGCGGACAACGGCGTCGAAGATAGCGGTGATTTGCCCATGTGTTCACGAACAGGCAATTGGCTTCGCACTGTTTCGCGCGACTTTGAATCTGGCGATGTCCCTGCGGTCGGAAGCGGCAAGTCAACGTGAACGCTCTCGTCGTTTGGTTCGTTTAGGCCCGCCATGAAGCGAAATGCAGATAAGTTATGAATTTAAATTGATCAGAAATCATGGGGTTGTCACTGGCTAAGTTCATAGCGAGAAAAATCTTGTAACATCCGCTTCCTCTCGGCCGTTCATTAACTCGACAGGCGAGACGCCCGCCTTCCCCACAGACAAAATGTCTGTGCTACGCCAGCAAATCGTAGCCGCGCGTGCCAGTGATCCTGCGCCAAATGAATTCGCCTACAGGCGCAGCTTTTGATAACACCACGCGTGCATCGACGTCCGGAGCATCGCCCTCGCTTCGGGCGAAATGTGGCTGATCGACTAGTAATTTCAGTTCCATTCCTACTCTCTCGCGAGCAATGTCCTGCGCAATCTGCTGCTGCACGGACATTGCGTCACGGAAACGTGCGTTCTTGATTCTTGCAGGAATTTGTCCGGGCATTTTCGCAGCGCGGGAGCCCTCTTCCTGCGAATATTTGAATATCCCCAATCGTTCGAATTGACTCTGCTGAATGAAATCGAGAAGGCTTGCGAATTCCCCATCCGTTTCTCCTGGAAATCCGACAATGAAAGTAGTGCGCAAGGTCACGCCGGGAATTCCAGCACGCAGTTTGTGAATTAGGTTCTCGATGTGCGCGCGCGATGTTTCCCGCCGCATTCGCCGCAACACTGATTCGTCGATATGCTGCAGAGGGATATCGATATAGCGCGCGACCTTGTCGCATCCAGCGATTGTCTCAATCAGTTCATCACTCCAATGCGCCGGATGCGTGTAAAGGAGGCGCACCCAGAATTCCCCTTCAATCTTTTGAATCTCGCGAAGGAGCGCGGCGAGCGTCGGCCCGTGCGTCGAATCAACCGGCTGACGCGGACCTGCTTTCAGCTGCCACAAATCCATTCCGTAATACGTCGTGTCCTGGCTGATCAAGTTGATCTCTCGCACCCCTTCACTGACGAGTCCGCGAATTTCCTCCAGAACAGATTGCGGAGGACGACTGCGATGTTTTCCCCGCATTTGCGGGATCACGCAAAAACTGCACGGGTGATTGCAGCCCTCTGCGATCTTTAGATAAGCAAAATGCGCGGGCGTAAGCCTGAAGCGCGGTGTGTCGTAATCCGGAATGTAGGTGGGCCGCGTATTCGCGAAGCCGATATCGAGATCGCCGTTTTTGGAATCGACGCCCAACTCCGAACGTCCAATTTCCAACGTCCAACTGTCTGTCTTCGGTGTTGGGCGTCGGGCGTTGAGCGTTGGGCGTTTTCCTAAAATTTTCTCCACAATTTTTCCAAGCTCACTGACCTGATCGAGCCCGACAAACGCGTCTACCTCTGGCATTTCTCGGCGCAGTTCTCTCGCGAATCGCTGCGACATGCAGCCGCTTACAATCAGCTTTTGGTCGGCTCGTCTGTTCAACCTCCGTTGCTGATGCGCTTCCAGAATCGCTTCGATTGATTCTTCTTTCGCTGAATCAATGAACGCGCACGTGTTAATGACCAGGACATCGGCGTCTTCTGGACGGGATGTGATTTCCATCCCGCGTTGCAAGACACTTCCCAGCATTATCTCCGCATCGACAAGATTTTTCGCGCAACCGAGGCTAATCATGCCGATCTTCGGCTTGCTGAGGAACTCCAGTGCGTTCGCAGTTTTCATTTGCATCTACAAGTCATGGTACACAAACGTCGCTGACATGCTGAGCGAAGCAAAACATCTCTGATTTGTCTTCGGCAAGAGGGTCGGCCCCAAAAAACTGATCCGCGATTCTTCGCTTCGCTCAGAATGACAGACCGCTAATTAACGGTCACGTCCGCGTCGCCCTTTTCCAGCGCCTTTCCATTTTTCGTGATGTCCACAGCCTCACGATCAAGAACGCGAATTGCAATGTGCTTGCCGCGAAATTCAACCGGCCCATCAGTTGGCGACACCCATCGTTCGAAGGCCGGGTTGCCCTTCTCATCTCCCACAGTTACCCGCACGTAGGTCCTTTTTAGCGGACGAATAGCGACCTGATTTTGTTCTCCCGATGCTGCCGGGGAAGGGTTCGCTGTCTCTTGTGCTTTGGCCACATCTTGCTTGGTCACAGGCCTCGCTCGACGCACCTCCGGCGCATTCGGCATTACGCCAGCCGCCGCGACGGGATTGGGCGCAATCGTCGGCGCGGCCGGTGCCGCTGGCGCTACTGATGGACCACCGGCAACACTGCTTGGTGATGTTCCAGCGGGTGCAGGCGTAGTCGCTTTAGAAGCTAGCGCTGGCGAGACACTCGGTGACGTCTGTGTGGTGGATTGCGTTGGCGCCGGCGCGAGCCGCTGCACATTGAGAACCAATTTCATTAGCAAAAATCCAACCACCAACACCACAACGCCGACAATGAGTGGCATCGGCGAAATCCGATTGCTGCGAGCGACAGCCGGACGGCGCGCCTCAATCTCCGCGAGCCGAGCGGGGCGGATCTTTGTCATACGCGCTGCTTCATCGAGCGTAAGATTTCTGGCGCGCCGCGCTTCCTGAAATTTTTTACCGAGTCCTTCTATCGTCATTGGCGCGAAAAATACCGGCTAAACGGCAGCATCGAGATCGACCAGAATCTCGCGCGGTTTGGCGCCTTCGCCGGGACCCAAAATACCGCGCTGTTCCAGAATATCAACGATGCGCGCGGCGCGGGTGTAACCGAGCCGGAGCCGCCGCTGAAGCAATGAAGTGGAAGCGCGTTTTTCCTGTCGAATGATCTCAAGGCATTTCTCCACGAGCTCTTCGTCTTCGCTGGTCACTTCTTCTTCCGGCGCTGCTGTGGATTGAAGCTTCTCATGCATCGCCGAGTCAAAAGCGGGAGGGCTTTGTGCCGAAATGAATTCCACGAGGCGATGAATTTCATCGTCCGTTACGAGCACGCCTTGCGCACGAATGAGCCGCGACGCGCTTGGCGGCAGATAAAGCATGTCGCCCTGCCCGAGCAAGCGATCGGCCCCGTTTTCATCGAGAATGACGCGACTGTCGATCTTTGACGCAACTTGGAATGCAATCCGGCACGGAATATTTGCCTTGATAACGCCCGTGATCACATCCGCGCGCGGCGTTTGCGTGGCGACGACCAGATGAATCCCGGCTGCGCGCGCCATTTGCGTGATGCGCGCGATCGCCGTCTCGACGTCTGCCGGCGCGGTCTGCATCAGATCGGCCAACTCATCGATGATGACGACGATATACGGAATTTTGTCGGGAATTTTTTCTTCTGCTGTAGCCGGCATCGTTGATGCCGACCCACGTGCATCCCTTTCTTCATCCCGGCCGAGGTCATCGATCCGGGCTACAGGCTTTTTCTTCGGTCGCGCGTTGAAGCCTACAATGTTTCGCACGCCCACGCGGGCAAACATTTTGTAGCGACCTTCCATCTCGTCGATCAGCGAACGCAAGGCGAACAGCACTTTTTTCGGATCAGTGACGATTGGGAGGGCGAGATGCGGCAGCGAACTATAGGCCTGTAATTCGACCATCTTCGGATCGATGATTACAAACCGCAATTCTTCAGGCGTGAAGCGAAAGAGCATACTGGCGATCAGCGCATTGATACAAACGCTCTTCCCACTGCCAGTGGTGCCGGCCACC
>QHNQ01000003.1 GCA_003218135.1 Verrucomicrobiota bacterium | reverse complement strand
AGACTCGTAGGCAGTCCGGTGTTATACACAATCGCGGCTTGGCGAACGGAAAAGCCGCTTGCGGATTTAGAGCAATCCCTTGCTATCGCATTGTGGACCGGCCTGGCGGGTTTGGTGCTCGCAGGAATCTTCGTTATACCTCGCATGCTTTGGCGCGACCTTAAAAGCGGCCTAGAAAGCACTGGCTTGTCGCTTTTAATTTTTGACCTCTTTGCTCTAATGCTTATAGCCCTCGGACGACTAAAATCGTTTGATCTGGTGCCTTTGGCTCCGCGTTATTTGTTCTGGAGTTCACTCTTTTGGACGAGTTTGATTCTGCTCGCGATCGAGCGAGCGGAACACCTGCAGTCTTCCTCCTGAGCTTCAACAAATTTTTGAAGAAAGGATTCACCTGGCCTCGCAGTTGCGGGCGCGTCGCCTGGATGTATTCGCTGATGGCTTAGGAGATTGGATTGGGCTTTCGGAAGCGGATGTGTTTGGGCCGCGACATAGCCCAGAAGGGCTTCGTGGGCAGTGCAGGATTGATGCGCTAGGTCAGTGCGATAACGGTGCCCCCGCAGCGCGTGTGAGCGGACAAGCATTCAAACACGAGCAATCGATTCCGTGGACATTGGTAATAACCGATTCAAACGGCGTGATTCGCGGAGTGGCCCGCTCTGCGCCGATTAGCCCGTTTATCAATCGCACGTTTTATCAGAGCAAATTGACGGCGAATATTGGATTTGTCGGATACATCAGGGATTACAATCCGGAACTACGCTACGCACTACGGAGCGCCGATAATCTTACTCTTTCGGATGAAGAGATCCCAGTGCAACAGTAGCCGCCATGTTGCTAAGTGAATGCTTAAGCGGAGGCTGTCAGCAGAGCACGCGCCAACACCACCTGAAGTATTACTGAGGTGATGCGAACAGGTTCACGTACCAATTCGGATCCTCGGTAACCGATTCAGAGCGAAAAGGGGTCAACCCATGATTTGTTATTTCGAACAGGGACCTTCTCTTACTCTCCAGAGTGTCAATAAGTTCGAGCCAGTTCGCTCCTGCCTGTTTGAGGCCGTACGGCCAAAATTCCAAGAGTAACTTTGCGGCGGGATTGTCGGCAAGCGCACGAGTTGCCCCGCGCAAGGCATGAACCTCATAACCTTGAATATCCATTTTGATCAGGTCAACGCGCTGGCCTGGTTTGAAGTAATCGTCCAGTGCGACGATATCGATTGGCAAAGTCGCGCGGTGATCCCCCTGGGAAAGGTAGACGCGGTGATCGACGTTTAGCTCATTCGAGACATAGAGCTTCGATCTTTCACTACGCTCTCCCACTGCAGCCTGACACAGGCAGATATTGGAGAACTTACGTGCGGCAGATCGCAATCGCCTAAAATTTTCCGGCGACGGCTCGAATGAATGAACGACGCCAGTTGGCCCAACGCAGCGGGAAAAAAACTGCGAATAAATCCCGATGTTTGCGCCCGCGTCCACCACAACATCTCCCGCGGATAACGTTGCATTCAAGAGCCGCCGCTCTGGGCGATCAGTGTAAGCCTTGAAAGCGCTATAACACAGTCGGTAGATGGGAAAGGCGTGTTCGTAAAGCTTATTGCCAATTCCGCGAAGAAGCGGGGCCGTTGAAATCGCGACCGGATCAATCACGAGCGAGTTAAGGGAATACAGCAATGAGCGTCTCGTAGCACGACTGTTCGAAAGCTAAACCTCGCGGCAGAGAAACGAAACCCAGGTACGATCACTTTGCCGCTGAATCTTGAGCCCGCGGCCGCAGAACCGAGAAACGCAATTTGAGGCTTCATCGCAGTTGGATGCACTTGGCGCATCATAACACTGGAAAAGATATTGAGAAACCATACGTTCGCTCAATGCGGCTTTGCTGGGGAGCGCTGTTTAAGTCAAAGGTAAACGCGGAGGTGCACTGGGATCGATGGGATGTCGTGGCTCTCGGGCTCGCTCTCTTCGCGGTCATTTGGGTCTTCGTGTTTAAACTTAAGACATTCTACGCTCTTGGCTATACGTCTGACCTCTTCGTGCATGTTCAGCTTGCTCGAAGTTGGCTTGAAGGTCGCGGCTTGCTCCAGGACAACTGCTTTGGCAATCACCTTGCGATGCACACCTACTTTCTGCTTCTGCCGCTCGGGTTCATAGCAAAACCGTTTGGCGCTCCCGGCTTGCTATTCGTGCTGGCCGCCTCGGTAGGAGCAGCTTACTTCTGGGCAACGCGTATCCTGCGTCTTCTGGGCGTTGACGGGCCCGTTGCAATAATCGCAGCCGGGGTAGTTCTCATCTCACCGCTTTCGGTTGCGTTCTATCAACACTCGGGCTTCGGATTCCATGTCGAGATTCTTGCGCCAGCGTTGTGTTTAGTCCTGTTCTATTTTCTACTTCAACGGCGGATGCTCCCGTCAATCCTGACAGCACTAGCTGTCATCAGCGTGAAGGAGGATGCGCCAATCGCGGCGGGTGTGCTGGCGATCGTGGCAGGCGTTGAGACGTGGATCTCGTCAGCAGGCAAAGCTCCGCGCTCCCGCTTCAACTGGCCTGCCGCAGTCACACTTCTCTTGTCGGTCTTCGCGATCCCTCTCTTACTCGCGATTTCCTGGTCACAGTCGCCGACGGTGTACGCTCGTCACTCGGTCAATCGCCTCGGTATCGTGGCGCCGGGAAGCTTATCAAGTCCCGGAGCGCTTTTCGTTTTTGTCGCCTCCAATGTTACTCGTTGGCTTGCTAGCAGCGTTGTCCGTCAATGGTTGTGGATCATGATCGTAGGCAGCTTTGGGACAGTTTTATTGCGTCCGTACTATTTGATTGCTGGTGTCCTCACAACTTTGGTCGCATGGCTCATGGACCGCAACGACCTGCTGTGGACGCCACGATTTTTTTCGACGGAGGCATTGCTTTGGTGTGTCACGTTGGTGGGTTTTGCTTCGATTGCGCGCGCTGCACAGTACTGCAGCAAACGGATGCGAACAGCGGCGGTTACCGCGGCAATTGCAATCACAGGATTGTCGATAGTCGCGCAAGTAGCGCTTGTGCCTTACGTGTACTGGGCATATCTCCCTCGCGCCGCCAGCATTTACTCACCGCAGGAGCGGCAACAGGCAGATGCCGTGTTCGGACGTTACCGTCGTGAAGCCAAGCCAGAGGAGCCCGTTGTTGCCTCAACATGGCTGTTCCGATACGCGCATGACCGAAACCTCTTCTGGCTGGACCGAATGTCTGGCCGGCCCGCGCCAGTGTGGATCCTTGGCGATAGCGCCGACTCCTACGTCCCTCTCCGGATCAGCTCAGATACGATAAATCCGGAGTCTGGAATTCACATCGAGGACTACACACTAATTGATCGTCGTGGGCGTTTCGTATTGCTCAGAAAAAGGGAGTAACGTTGTAATGACGCCCAATAGATTGGAGTTTTGCGAAATGATAGCAGTGTCGCGCAGGCTAACCTGCCGACATTAACGTCGCGTCAGGGTTAGAGTGAAAAAAGTTGCGCAGGAGCGGGGAAAACGGCGGCTGATGGCGAGGTCCATGCGAAATAACAGGCGATAAAGAAAATGTGGGAGCGGCAGCCTATGCGAAATGCCGCCACTGATCATATACGACAAGGCGGTGAAAGGTCGGAGGGCTAAATCGGTAACATCGAAGTTATCGTTCAAGCGCTGCAGCCATTCGCGATGACGGAAAAAAATCAGCCAGGGGAGCGCGATGTTGGCCGACGCCAGCGGCCCCTGCACCTCGCCGAGTTCTGGCTCGGTAATCCGGAAATCTACGGCTTCGGAATGTAGATACTTGAACATCGGAGTGGATAGCACAGAAAAGAAAGGCTCGGTCGCGACCACCTTGCCGCCGTGTCTGAGTTTGCTGGCCGCACAGTTCAGAAACGCAATTGGGCTTTTCAGATGATGCAACACATTGGTGAGTGTAATAACATCAAGGCTGTTGTCCTCGATCGCGTGCAACTTGTCGATTTCATGGCAGTCAAACACAAGGTCGAGATAATCCAAATTAAGCACGTCACTTGTCACAACGTTAGAGAGAAATTGTTTCAAAGGGGAGGTGCCGCTTCCTATCTCAAGGATCGAGAGTGCGGCCGGATTTGGGAAATCCTTAAACTGATCGCGATAAAGCTCACCATACCAGAATAGAAGGTTCTTATTTGCGCAGAGCCGCGCGCGGTTGCGCAACGTTGCGGCATGGTCTTTCGCCTCGCCTTGCGCAACGATCGTGCTGCTCATTTGACGGCGCGAATATACAATGAGCCAGCAAACTCCGAAAGCACTGGCACATTTTCGAGAACACGCCCCAGCGAGTTCAACCGACCAACCAGAGCAACGGGAGTTCTGGGATGCAAGAAATCGAACGGGGCAATTCGAACCTCATGATACCCCGTTGCTTCAAGCAGACGCCGGAGCGGCCAACGAAAGAATGCGGTTTCATCCGGTGAGTCGCCAAGTTTTCGTTTAATCCAGGGCACATTCTTCTGAATTGCGACCTGAGGGTTCAGCATGTTTGGCTCTGTAAAACAAATTGCGCCACCGCGCTTTAACACCCTGTAAATTTCGCGCAACGCCGCTTCGATCTCGAGGTGATGTAAAACCGAGCTGCCCACTACCGAATCAAACACGGCGTCAGGATAGCTTAATGTGTAGGCGTTCTGGATTTCGTAACGAACATTTGGCGCGGAACAATTCGACCTCGCGATTTCCAAAAGCTCAGGTGAGACGTCGATCGCAACAATGTTCGCTCCCGAACGTGCCAACTCCCGAGTGAAATAGCCAGTACCGCATCCCACCTCTAGCACTTTCATTCCCGGCCCGAGGTGTTTGCTCAACATCTTCACCCGGCGCGCCCAGCGTAGTTTGCCAGCTGCGCTCTCCCAATTCCAAATCTCTCCGGCTCCATGTTGGGCCAGGAAGCGCCCGTGTTGAATTTCTCTAACAATCCGTTCTTGCACTAGCAGCGTATGAGGTAGCGTGAGTTTAAGAGTGGGATGCCAGGGCTTGCAATCTGAGGATCCACTGCCTGGCAGCGAGTTAATATCCAAGTTTTAACTTCAAGAATCCGTGCCAGCACATCTTTAGCATAACAAGGCCGTTCCGGAAGACCTTGGTCATCTTGGTGGAACCATAAATCCGTTCCTGGTAGTGGACGGGCAAGTCCAGAATTTTGAGATTCAACTTTGCAGCACCAAATAACAGTTCATAATCTCCCCAGCGATCTTCAGTCCCCCACCTTCCCAGCATTGGCTTAATCCGCTCCCAGTCACTTCTCCAGAGAACCTTTGTGCCGCACAAAGTGTCCTTCACGCGTTGCCCGAGCAGGTAGGTAAAAGCGAGGCTGAAAAATTTGTTGCCGAGCATGTTAGCGGTGTTCATTGCTCCTTTTGGCACCGGATAAATCAGGCGCGAACCGTTGACAAACTCCGCCTGCCCCGAAACGACAACGTCGATGAAGTAAGGAAGCTCCTCGGGAATCGTGGTCAAATCGGCATCGAGAATCATTAGAATATCCCCTGTGGCAGCATCAAAGCCCGTCCAGACGTTCCGCGACTTACAGATTCCCGGCCCGTGCTCAAGACGAATATTCTTTTCAGGATACAGCGCCTGCACTCGCAGCACTTCTTCAGCGGTGCCGTCGGTCGACTGATCGTCGCAGAAAATGATCTCTGCTCGACCCGCTAAAGGGGGAATACGGCGAACGGCTTCCTCCACGTTTCCTTTCTCATTTTTGCAAGGAACGACAACCGATACGGAAAGCTCTTTTGGCAAGACCAGTCGTGGCAGCATTCGCGCAACGACCACTTGAGTCATACAGAGTTTGCTTAGAAACGGCAGGCGCGCACAAAAGCGATTAAGAAAGCCAGACAGCAATGGCAGATATTTCGGCAAAAGCACGATTCGATGCGTCTCCAAAGCTTCAAAACCCGTCAGCTTCAACAAATTTCGAATATCGGCACTCGAAAGCCAATTCTGCTCGGTTCGCGGCACCTTCATCCCAAGCCACTCGGCCAATGTGACAAGCGGCTCCCAAAGATGGTTGTAAGTTATCACCAAAAGGCGCGTGTGCCTCTGGCAAATTGGCCCTAAATTTCGCAGCGCTTGAAGCACATCTACGGTGTCGCCAATATCGTTAAAGAGAATGTAATCGAATTTCTCATCCGGCGCGAAAGCCTGCTTGAACTCCTCCTTGTCTGGAAAAGCGACCGCGAATTCGAAGGACGGATTTCGTTGCTGCGCGATTTCCACAATCTCAGCGCAGATGTCAACACCCTTGCCCTTACTTGGTCGGACAGCCGCCAAAAGATTGCCGGTGTCGCAGCGAACTGAGAGCACCTTTTTTTGCGGCTCCACCAAAAAACGAAGAAGCCGGTTTAGCAGTTCGTAA
>QHNQ01000002.1 GCA_003218135.1 Verrucomicrobiota bacterium | reverse complement strand
TCCAACCACGCGATTAAGCGACGGACTCCCGCGTTTTGTCGATTGGTTTTTGCGCAGTGGCAAATGAAGAGTTCGATCCAGGAGTTGCCCTTCGGTCAACGCGCCTGTTTCATCGCAGGTCAGGCGAAATCCGGCACAACGCTTTTGGTGGCGTTACTCGATAATCATCCCCAGCTGCTCGTTCTTCCGGAAGAAACCGCTTATTTTCCTACCATCCTGACCAAATACGCGTCACGCGGTCGCCGGGCGCAGTTTGATTACCTGACCAAACAATCGCTTTCGAACGTGCTGTTTGGTGGCCCATGCAAATGGGGCAAGCGGAATTACTCGACGTTTCCAAGCCAGAAATTTCTCGAGACCTTTGAGCACGCAGCATTTGATCCCGCGAATACGCAGGAGGATCTGCTTGTGCTCATGGTCAAGGCATATGCGGCAACGCTGCAACGGCCGTTGGATACGGTAGGACGCTGGGTGGAAAAGACTCCGGCCAATCGTAACCACATTCGGGAGATCCTCAGGCGTTTCCCACACGCAAAAATCCTGGTCACGATTCGCGATCCGCGCGCCATTCTTGCGGCGCAAATCGCGTTGGAGAAAACGAGGCAAACAGGAAGATTCTCGACCTATTATGTGATTGCGCATTGGCGGGTCGCTGCGCGGCTGGCCAGGCGAGTGCGCGACGGAGACGTTCCCGGATTCGTGGTGCCCTATGAAAAATTGGTGTACGAGCCGGCCGGGACGATGGGCGAAGTTTGCAATTACTTGGAGATCGATTTCGATCCAGACACCGTGTTGACGCCGACGAAAGTGGGTCAGTTCTGGAGTGGTAACTCCGCGGCCCGAATTCACTTTTCGCAGATCAGCTCAGAACCGGCGACGCGGTGGCAAAGTGAACTTTCCAAAGATGAAATCGGATGGGTCGAATGGCATTGCCGGGAACTCATGCCGGAATTCGGCTATGAGCCAAGGCTGAACCGACGTGAGTTGCGATACTTCATGCAGCCGATCCGCGGTGAGCGCCCGCGAGAATATCTCAAGTCGCGCGCTTACTCGCTGCGCGATGATTGGATTAGACGCGAAGTTCGACCGGTCTGACTCGTCGGACTTGCATTGGCACCGGAAGCACGCCATAATCAGCGCGAGATGTCGGGAATCTTCTTCGATCTTCCGAGCGTCCGGTTTCTACGACGATTCAGAGTTCTTGAACCAATGCTGCAAACGATTGCCGCAATACTGTTTCGTTGCCTGAGTGCACCGGGTTTCGCTTCCAGACGAGTCCATTTCCGGCATGACGAGGCGGAGTTTCCATTGGCGTCGCAGAGGAGAAAGTTTGACTGGACTCTAGATGATTCGCGCGCCGCGGACGGTGTCCCGAACCTTTTCGGGGCGCTCCGCCATTTTAACAATTGGACTAAACCTAAGAATCAACATGAACTCTTATTCATCCGGAAGACGCTCACACCGCTCGCGCGGTGGGGGCCGACGCAGAGGAAACAACGAACGCTTTCGGGACCAGCAGGGAACAGCGAAAACGCAGAAAAAGACATTCTGGCAGCGGGTTGCCGAATTTTTCGGAAACAGCGGAGACAAAAAGAAAACGGTAGTACAGCCGCGCAATGGGGCGCAGCCAGCGCGCGCGGCGCGGAAGCCTGAACGAATAGACGTGACTTCGCCCCGTCTTTACGTCGGGAACTTGTCCTTCGACGCAACTGAGAGCGATCTCTTTGAATTGTTCAACGGCGTCGGACATGTGCAGAATGCGGAGGTCGTAAGTTACCGGCACAACCAGCGCTCGAAAGGTTTTGCTTTTGTGCAGATGCAAAGCATCGAGGAAGCAAAACGCGCCGTGGAGGAATTGCACGACAAGGAATTCCTCGGTCGCAGACTCGTTGTCAGCGGGGCAAAATCTGATCAGCATCAGACGCGCTAAGATAGCGCATATCTCTGGCTTGTGATGTCGTGGACGCGGCAAGCTGCCGCGCCGTCGTCCTACTTCTTAATCTCCAGGTACGTGCGGGCCTCCACGTGGCTCGTGCCTGGCTTGAATTCTTCGATCCGCATTTGTTTTAGAAACCAGCGTTTTTCGATCTTCTGCGCCGAGACCACTTCAAAACGCTTCGCCAACTGTGCGTTCCAGTCATAACCTTCCATGCGCATCAGTGCACCGCTCGCCTTGTCGACCCACAGCAGCACATTTGAATACTGAGACTCACGGGACGGGGCACGCAGTTGCAGCTTCCAGCAATTGCGAGTGCGAACTTTTTCCTCGCCGAGGACGCGCGCAGCCGGCCAGTAGAGGAATTTGAACGCCAAGTCTTCGTACGTCACGCTCGTGTCGCGGATTCTTTCATTAAGTTTCGAGCCCGCGAATTTTTCGGTTCCAGCGTCGCTCACAACATCAAGCCGCGAACTATTTTCACCGAGACGCAACTGCAAGGTCTCATCCGGATTCGAGAATGAGTAACGAATTAGCGGCCCGTTTTGCACAAGCCGAAATGGAATTACGACGTCATTTTGTCGAAGCTGCCCCTGCAGATCGATCTGTTGGCGCGACTCCATCATTCGCACAGAAGCGAGGATGTCCTTCGCAGAGGGGGGAGACTGGCCACGTGTTGATAGTGTAACGGCCAAACAAATGGCGAGAACCAAATGACGAATGACGAATGACGAATGACGAAACAAACTCGAATGCTCAAATGACGAACGCACCATCCGAAGGTTTTGTCTACTTGCTACGGCTTCGGGATTTGTCATTCCTTCGATATTCGACACTTGGCATTCGTCATTAGCTTCACTCGTCATTCGTGCTTCGTGATTGCCCCGGGTTTGTTTATTAGACGGGTAGCGATTAAACCTTAACCCGATCGAGTTGACTCGCATGGACCAGTCTCTGTTTCCTTTGATTAACCAACAATGGACAAGCCCATTTCTGGACTTGTTCATGGCGGCGGTGAGCGACAGCGAGATTTGGAGGCCGTTATTTATTGCCGTAGGAGTTGTCGCGCTCTTTGTCGGCGGGTTCAAAACGCGCGCATTCGTGATCTGCCTGGCATTGTCCTTGTTAATCGGAGCACTTGTGACCAGCGGATTAAAGTCGGCCGTCGATCGTCGTCGACCGAAACAGATACAAAGTGTTCGGATGGTACAGTTGCAAAAGGCGCACCCTAAATTTCTCACTCTCTTCAAGAGACCGACTATTCGCTTTTCCGATTCTTCCGATCGGAACCAATCAGGACCATCCTTTCCTTCAGGGCACGTGACGAACAACACCATAATTGCCGTTTTTTGCACGCTGTTTTATCGGCGGCGCGGCTGGCTCTACTGGTTCGTCACCGCTGCAGTCGGTTATTCGCGAATTTATCTCGGCTCGCATTGGCCCAGCGATGTGATTGCTACTGTTTTCCTCGGAATTGGTGAATCGCTGTTGTTGCTCGCCGTGTTCGAATTAATCTGGAGGATCTTCGGACCCAAGTGGATGCCGCAGCTTTCTGCGCGCCATCCGACATTGGTTGGCGATTCAAATGATAACGCCCAGCCAAAGCCCGCCCGCCCTCGCCAACGCGCGCCGCAATTTCCTGCATGAGCACCACGCGCGCGGTCTGGATTTTCATCGTCGCGCTCACGGCGATCCGATGGTCAATGCTGCCGACCACCGATCTGGAATTCGACGAGGCGCACTACTGGATGTGGTCGGAGCGTCTCGCGCCGGCATACTTTAGCAAAGGACCAGCCATTGCTTTTGCCATCCGCGCCAGCACTGCGCTGTTTGGGGCGAACGAGTTTGGCGTCCGCTTCTTTAGTCCGTTGTTGGCAGCAGGAACAAGTCTGCTGCTGTTCTATTTCGCCCGGCGTTTATTCAATGGCACCGCTGGGTTGTGGGCGGTGATCGCGTTGAACGTCACGCCGATATTTAACATCGGCGCGTTTCTAATGACCATTGATGCGTTGTCAGTTTTCTTTTGGCTGGCGGCGATGTTCACGTTTTGGTTGGCTGTGGAAAAAAGTCCGCGTTTTTCGTGGTATTGGCCTGTTACTGGATTGTTGACTGGGCTCGGGTTCCTTTCCAAATACACAAACGCACTTGCGCTTATCTCAATCGTATTGGTGCTTTGTTTGGCTCCGCGGCTCAGGCAAGAGTTTGCACGCCCTGGTGTGTACTCATTGCTTGGCGTGTTCGCGCTCTGCATGGTGCCGCCGATAGTCTGGAACCAGCAGCATGCTTGGATCACCCTTGCGCATTTGCGCTCGCGCGGAAGTCTTGAGCACGGATTTGGTTTTCATCCGGCTGAGGTTCTTTCCTTTCTGGGCGAGCATTTTCTGGCGTACTCGCCGTTTCTTTTTCTGGCACTGGCCTGGGGCGTCATTGCAAGCTGGCGGCGCGTTAATCAGCAATTCAAAGTGCTGTTCTTGATGTGGTTTGGGTTACCGGTGTTTCTCTTTTACTTGCTTCTTTCATTGAACAAAGCCGCTGCGCCAAATTGGGACGGCTTAGCTTTTCTAGGCTTTGGTCTTTTGGCGGTTCATTTCTGGTGGGAAAAACTCGAAGCTAGCGTGATTTTACGGCTGGGCGCGCTTGTTGCGATACTGCTTTCGCTCACCATGAGTGTGATTGGGCTGGACACAGACTTGCTGCGGGTCACGGGACATCGGTTCGAGCGAACCGATCCAAGCGATCGGATGCGCGGATGGAAAAGCGCTACGAATGCGCTTGAAAAAATGCGTAGCGATTTGGAAGCGAAATTGGACGAAAAGCTTTTTCTCATCGCCGACGCCCGCGACCGCGCATCAGAGATTTCCTTTTATTTGCGCGACAAACAGGTCGAAGGACCGGGTCATCCGCCGGCGTATATCCCCGAATCGCAGGACATGGTAAACCAGTTCTCGTTTTGGCCGCGCTACGATGAATTCGTCGAATTAAAACCCGGCACGCCGCGGCCAGAGGGTGAAACCTATACCGAAGAGAACGGCATTAACCGTTTCGTTGGCCGTAATGCACTCTTTATTCGGAGCGGCGAGAAGGAACATGTGCCGCACAATATCGGAGCGGCATTTCAATCAACTGAGCCGGTTGGAACCATCGAAGTTTGGCGTTACGGGAAGCGGCTGCGGGTTTGGCAGGTGTTTCTTTGCCGTAATTATCGCACTCTACCATTATGAGAAAATATTTCGACAGAGGTCTGGCTGTAGCGTGCGCTGTCCTCAGCGCATCCCATAAGAGCGCGCTCTGTGGATTTCCGCTGAGGACAGCGGACTTCACAGCACTTTAAATCCGATAATGCAGGCGACGCACTCTCTCGCGGTTTCCGTTATCGTTCCTTTGTACAATGAAGAAGAGAACGTTCCGATTCTGCAATCAGAGCTGTGCGCAGCGCTCAAGAACTTCACTTACGAGATCATTTTCGTCGACGACGGATCGACCGACCACACAGTTGAACGCATTGAATCTGGAACGAACCTGCGCGTGATCCGGTTTGAAAAGAACGCCGGTCAAAGCGCGGCAATTTATGCCGGCCTTAAAGAAGCGCGCGGCGCAACGGTGGTTCTTATCGACGGCGATTTGCAAAATGATCCCGCTGACATTCCAAAGCTGCTTGCTGAAATTTCACACGGCGCCGATCTCGTCTGCGGCTATCGTACGCAGCGCAGAGATACCGTTGTCAAACGGCTGACAAGCTGGATAGCCAACGCGGTCCGCAGCCGTTTTACTAAAGATGGCGTGCGCGACACCGGTTGTACGCTGAAGGCGATGCGACGCGAATGTGTGACCGTGTTGGTGCCGTTCAAGGGAATGCATCGCTTCATTCCAGCGTTAGTCAAAGGCGCGGGGTACCGGCTCGTGGAAATCCCGGTGAACCATCGGCCGCGTCGATTCGGCCAAAGCAAATATGGACTCGGTAACCGCGCATTGCGGGCGACAATCGATATGTTCGGCGTGCGCTGGCTACTTTCCCGCCGATTGACCCACAAGGTGCGCGAGCCTTAAGCGGTACGTTGTGTCAAAACGCGCTTGTCAACCTAGGCGCTGCCGC
>QHNQ01000001.1 GCA_003218135.1 Verrucomicrobiota bacterium | reverse complement strand
GGACAGCGCACGCTACAGCCGCGTCGCTTTATCATTCGACATTAATCAAGGCGCCAGCCGCTCGATGAGCCAACTGCCATCGCTCTGTCGCGTGTAGCGAAAGCGGTCGTGCAAACGGTTCGAGCGACCCTGCCAAAATTCCATGTTGTCCGGCTTTAGTCGATAACCGCCCCAGTGCGGCGGCAAAGGAACACGTTTGTCGGCGAAACGTTCATTCATCTCTTCCATACGCGCATCGAGAACGCGACGTCCGTCGAGCACCGCGCTTTGACGCGATGCCCATGCGCTCAGCTGACTGCCAACAGGGCGCGAACGGAAATAAGTCTGCGATTCTTTGCGTGAGGTCTTATCCACCTTTCCGCTGATCCGAATCTGCCGGTCCAGCTCGATCCAATAAAAGCCCAACGCCGCATACGGATTAGCCTCGAGCTGTTTCCCTTTTTCGCTTTCGTAGTTTGTAAAAAACACGAAGCCATCCTCGTCAAAGCTCTTTAACAGAACAATTCGCACCGATGGTTTGGCATCTTGGCCGGCAGTGGCAAGGCTCATCGCGTTAACATCGCCAATCCCCGTCTCGATCGCGGTCGTAAACCAATTCGCAAATTGCTTGATCGGATCGGGATTAAGGTCGCTGCGGCGCAGACCTTTCCCAATGTGCTCATACCGTGAAGCGGCAGGATCTCGTGGTAATCCCATCACAATAACAAAACTCGGCACAACATCGCGCCGCAAGGAATTTGTCGGTGAGGAGCGCCGAAATCTAGGTTGCCGCGGCGACAGCTCCCGGCCTCGCGCTTTGACGCAGCTTTCCGATTACCTTTGGAACGACTTCAATGGCGCGGTCGATTTCCGCTTCGGTGTTAAACCGGCTAAAGGAAAAACGGAGGCTGCGGCGGGCACTGTCGCCATTCGCGTTCATTGCGCGTAACACATGTGATGCGTCGTGCGAACCTGTTCTGCAGGCAGACGCAGCCGAGCAGCAAATACCATGGCGATCCAGCAGCAGGAGCGCGGCGGACGATTCAATTCCTTCGAACGAAAAGCTCGACGTATTTGGGATCCGCGGCGCGCCCGCACCATTCACAGATGCGCCGTTCACGCTTTCAAGCACCGATTTTTCAAACCGATTACGAAACGAGCGAATGCTGCATTTTCCCTCTTCGAGATATTTCGCGGCCAGCTCCGCAGCTTTTCCAAGCCCGACAATTGACGCAACATTCTCGGTTCCGCCGCGCTTTCCATTTTCCTGGCTGCCGCCCGCAATCAAAGGCCTAAAGCGGGTACGCCGATTGATGTAAAGCGCGCCCACACCCTTTGGCCCATGAAATTTGTGCGCGGAAAGGGAAAGAAAATTGATTGCTGTGTCGCGCAAGCGGATCGGGATTTTCCCGACCGCTTGCACTGCGTCGGTGTGAAAGAGCAGATCTTTCTGACGACATGTTTCAGCGATTTTCTCGATCGGAAACAGCACACCGGTCTCGTTGTTTGCCCACATCATTGAAACGAGCACGGTTTCAGGTCCAATCGCGGCCTCCAATTCAGCAACATCGACATTGCCCTCTCGATCGACGCCAAGAAAGGTCACGAGACAGCCGCGTCTCTCAAGATCCTGGCAAGGTCGAAGAACAGCGCTGTGTTCCACGGCCGTCGTGACGACACGTCCGCCATGGCGGATTCGGCCGGTGGCGAATTTTCCACCAGTTTCAGACTGTCCAGCCTTCGTAGCCGCTACGGCGGAGTAGGCCAGCGTCGAATGAATCACGGCATTATTGGATTCAGTGCCGCCGCTGGTAAAAACAATTTCCGACGTATCGCATCCGAGTAACGCCGCCAGGCGTTCGCGTGCCAGCTCGACAGCGCGACAATGAGCATCAATCCATTATCGACGGCGGCAGTAACTCGAAATAGCCGACCTTAAGTTGGCCGCCTTCTTCGACGAGTACGACCTTAAGATTAAAGTACGGATCAAAATCAGGGCTTTTCTTTAACTCCTCCACACTGATGCCCTCTCGCTGGGCCACGTTTTGAAGTTCCTGCGGCGATAATTCGGTGTGGATTTGTCCACGCAAACTCGCCCGGCGGATATTGGCGGGAATCCAGTCGGGCATCGCGCCGATGGCGAACATGGAGTCCATCGCGCCGAATTGCTCCTTGCTGCGCCGATTCAAAACATCGGGATCGGTCGAAAACACGCTTAGCATCTTCGGCGCGCGGGGTGTGCCACGCGCGGCCTCGACGTATCGCATCAAGTAGGCGAATTGTTCGGCCGTCACGTTCATATACGGACTCGATTCGTATTGCTGGAAAGTGGCTTGTTCCTCAGCGGGTGTAAACTGGTTGAAGGACATGCGTGCCTTGGCGTGCCCGGAGAGTAGCGCGTAAGCGTCGGCATATTTTCGATTGGCAACGGCAACAAAGAACGGCTTTGCCGCCAGGAGATATTTGCGTTCATCCGGCTTGGCATCCTTGTCTAAAAAATCGTCCTCGCTTTTTTGAGTGGTTTTCTTTTCGCCGTCCGACCCACTTCTGCCGCAACTTGTCAGTGATATCGGCAGCAGAATCACTGCGATCAGAATTGTGACACGACGAGCGACTGACAGCGCGTTCATCTTACTCCAGCTCTTGCACATGCTCGTGCTCTCTTTGGGGCGAGCCTTGTGATTGAGCATGAGCAAGACTAAGAACAAGAGCAACAATAAGAAGAACCAGCCCATTGGAGAGTTTCGCCGCCACACTTTATCTCCCGGGGCATGAGTTCCATACTGGAGTTGGCGAATCCGCGACTGCGCGACATGGCACTCCAGAACGCAAGCGCACAAATGGAGCGAATTTGGCAACCGAAGCGGTTGCCCTACAATTGGTGGACGCCATGACGGTTTCCGACACCATCGCCGCAGTCTCGACGCCACCCGGTGAAGGCGCTATTGCGCTGATCCGCGTTTCCGGTGCGAATGCGATCGAAATTGCGGATGAAATCTTTCGCGGAAAAGAAGAGCCGTCCCGATTTGACTCTCACGTTCAGCATCTGGGCGAAATCGTCGGCGCAGAAGACCAATTGATCGACCAAGGCGTGCTTTCCGTCCATCGCGCGCCCGGTAGTTACACGGGTGAAGATTTGGTCGAAATCAGTTGTCACGGTGGCACGCTGGTTTCCGCGAAGGTTCTGGATGCGTGCCTGCGAGCAGGGGCGAGAGCGGCGCGGCCCGGCGAGTTCACTGAGCGCGCCTTTCTCAACGGAAAAATGGATCTTACTCAGGCCGAAGCCGTGATCGATCTGATCCGCGCCCGGACTGATCTGGCGCTGCGTTCCGCAACCGAGCAGCTTGAAGGCAGGCTTGGGAATCAAATCCGAAAAATCCGCGACGAGTTGATCGCATTACTGGCGCACATCAACGCCTCAATCGACTTCCCCGAAGAGGGCATTAGCCCGGATGAAGGCGAAACACTCTGCGTTCGGCTCGATTCCATTCGGGAAGCGATTGCCGCATTGCTCGCCACAGCCGATCAGGGTCGCGTTTTGCGCGAAGGCGTGCGCGTGGTGATTTACGGAGCGACCAATGCAGGCAAATCCAGCTTGCTCAATCGTCTGCTTGGCTACGATCGCGTAATCGTCAGCGACACCCACGGCACGACGCGTGATACGATCGAAGAGGCGGTTAACCTGCAAGGCGTGCCGATCCGATTGCTCGACACTGCCGGCCTGCGCGCGTCAGAAAGCGAAGTGGAGAGCAAAGGGATCGCACGCACCGAAAAATCGCTGCAACTGGCAGACCTCCGGCTTCACATCGCAGATCGTAACGCGCCCAAGCCCGCGCATTTCAACTCACGAAAGCTTTCGGAGTTTAACGGCCAGACGAATTTGCCCGCCGTAGCCGCGGCGGAGGCGGGCGACTCGAACGAGATAGTTGTTTTGAACAAGAGTGATTTGCCTGAGGACAACGACTGGAAAAATTTTCCAGCTTTGCGGATCTCGTGCCTGACGGGCAAAGGCCTGCCGGAACTGCAAACCGAAATTCTGGCGTGCATCAGGCAGCAAAATCTCCGACCAGAAAGCGCAGTCGCGATCAATACTCGCCATCGCGATTGCCTGCGCCGGGCGCTGGAATTCTGCGATCGCGCAGGCGCGGCCATGGGCGAAGCATTGTCGCCGGAGTACATTGCGGTTGACCTGGATCAAGCCTTGCGCGCTCTCGGTGAAGTCATTGGCATAGTCGACGTGGAACAGATTCTCGACTCCGTGTTCAGCCAGTTTTGTATCGGCAAGTGAATACGCGTGCCAACCACAAGAACGAATGCGCGGACGGAAATCTCTCATTGACACCGGAGTTCAGTCCGGTGGTAACGCGGTTAGATGAGCAGAAGCCGTTTAAAGGGCTTCCCACATCCGCTTGTGCAAACACCCGGCTAAAGCTGGGTGTTAATGAGAAATGAAGCGCGCCCGCGGAACGTACGAGACGTTCGTCAGGCCGTTGCTGTTTTCGCTGGACCCCGAGACCGCGCACCGTCTCACCATCGAGTTGCTCCGCGCCGCGTCGCATTTCGATTTCGCGCTGCACCGGCTCAGATTCCTTCAGCCGCCGTCAAAACCAAAAACGCTCTTCGGCTTGAACTTTCCAAATCCCATCGGAGTTGCTGCTGGGTTGGACAAAAACGGCGTTGCACTTCCCGCATGGGCGGCGCTCGGGTTCGGCTTCGTCGAGATCGGGACCGTCACCGCGAAAGCGCAGCCGGGAAATCCCAAGCCCCGCATCTTTCGATTGCCTGAGCAACAAGCATTAATCAATCGCCTCGGTTTCAACAACGACGGCGCGGATGTCGTCGCGGAACGGCTGCGCAAACTGCGCGAAAGCAGGCGATGGCCGGCAATTCCAGTCGGCATCAACATTGGAAAATCCCGTGCAACGCCGCTCGAACAGGCTACTGACGATTACCTTTATTCCTTTCGATTGCTTCGCGATTTTGCCGATTACATCACGCTAAACGTCAGCTCCCCAAACACGCCGGGGTTGCGCGAATTGCACGAACCGCGAAAGCTCTTCGAATTACTGCACGCGATCGGCAATGAGCCGGACGCTGCGACAAAACCCGTGCTCGTTAAGATTTCGCCTGATCTCTCGTCGGTCGAATTGGAAGCGGGTCTTGGCGTATGCGCAGAAAACGGCGTGGCAGGCATCATCGCGACGAACACGACACTCGACCATTCGTCAGTTCCGCCGGCGCTCGATGAGGAAGGTGGTTTGAGCGGAGCGCCCCTGCGCGAGAAGGCCACCGCGCTGGTGCGCGACATTGTTGCAAAATCCACAATTCCGGTGATCGCTTCTGGTGGAATTTGCGATGCGGAATCGGCGCGGGAGAAATTTGAGGTTGGCGCGCAGCTTGTTCAGCTTTATACCGGATTCATTTATCGCGGGCCGGGATTGATTGGCGAAATTATCAAAAATTTGTAGGGCAGGCGCACCGCCTGCCATTGCTGCGGTTGGCAACCGGAGCGGTTGCCCTACAATTCTGATTCGCACGGATAAGGAATGAAGCTTTCGCGTAAGATTCTCAAATTTACCGAGCCGCTGATGTACCGGCGCGGCTGGCGCAGGGCCCAACGATCTATTTTTCGGGTGCCGCTCGGGCCGATGGTGGCGAAGATCGATCAGCAACGCGCTCGGGAAATCCAGCAGCGATACGCGAATTCCACCGCCGGATACGCCAAATACGCCAACATCGAGCCGTGGTTGCGATTGAATCGGGAACGCGTGCAGGACTTGAACCTCCAGCGTTCAGCGCCGAAACGCGTGCTCGATCTCGGTTGTGGCGGTGGATTTTTCTTGTTCATCCTCAAAAACCTCGGCCATTCCGTTTTGGGACTCGACATCGAGCGCGTCGTTCTTTTTACGGAGTTGCTGGAGCTTTTCGAAGTTCCACGAGTAGTTTGGAAGATTAGCGCGTTTGAGCCGTTGCCCGATCTCGGTCAGAAATTCGATTGGGTCACTGCGTTTTCGGTCAATTTCAATCTTTACCATCCGTCGAAAGAACGATGGGGGACAGCGGAATGGGAGTTTTTTCTGCGCGATTTGCAGGCTCACCTCACGCCGGGCGGCAAAGTGTTTTTTGGGCTGAATCCACTTTACGATGGTGACTACTACTCGCCCGAGCTGCGCGATCTTTTCCTCAGCCGCGGCGCAAGCGTCGAGCGCGAACGAATCTTTTTTGAGCGCGGATTGCGATTTTGACGAGATCACAATGCTGTAGCGTCCGCTGTCTTCAGTGGAGATGGGGCAGTGCGCGTGCGCAAAAACACTGCGCTGAGGACAGCGGACTCTACAGCACTACGGGCTCGGTGCCGGCGATTCGCCAGGAAATTCGTGAGGGAACCGATGATGCCGCCATCGTCGATGTCGCTCTTCGATTTGCTGAAGTTTCTGGCGCTGTTCGTCACTAAGATTGGTAGCCATCTGCCGGTGCGCTTCGGCTATCGTCTCATGAACGCGCCGGGCCGTGTCGCGCCGAATGTCTCTGAGTTGCGCCGCTGTTTTATCGATGATCGGCGAAATTTTGGCGACCTGCTCTGGTGTCAGGTTGAGCTCGGCGCGGAGCCTTTCCTTCATCCGCGCGCCGATTAATTCGGGACGATGAAATCCAAAGAAAAGATGGCGGGCATACAATCCTCCAAGGAACGCGCCACTAATCCCCCCGGCGACAAACACAAGGATGAATCCCGCGATCAGTTTCCATTTCAATGCCTGATTCATTGCGAGAATTCATTTTGAATGGCCGTGTCCGCGATGGCGAATTCATTCGCAAAAGATTCACCGATTTCGCGGCTCTGATTCGCTTCACGAACGACGGCGATTGTCGAAATCACGATCACCGCGGCCGATATTAATGCCACACGCCGAACGAGCGATACAATGCCGTTCGGGTTTGACACGCGTGTGGTCGCGCTCTGGTCCGGCAGCCGCCGCACTTCGAGGTCGAATGGCATCGTCTCGCTCGTCCGGCGCGTCGCTCTTCTGTCGGCGGCCGTGATCGTCATATCGACAATCGCAGCCGTTCGTGAAGCAAACCAAAACCGCGAGATCGGTGAATCTCTTACGAACGAATTCACCATCGCGGATTCCGCGATTCAGGACGAGTTTTTGAGATGAACCGCGCGTTGCAATGGAAACTCATTGCCGCATTTATCCTCGTGTTTGTCGCCGGGGGAATTAGTGGCGCGTTCCTGGGAGGATCGTATGCGCGGCATCATTTCTTTGCGTTTCATCGTCCTGAACTGATCGGCGGGCGCATGAAGGAAAGGCTCCGCACGGAGCTCAACCTCACACCGGAGCAAGTCGCCAAGATTTCGCCGATCATCGACAAAACAACATTGCAACTCAGAGGTATTCGGCGAGATACGGCCCGACACGTTCATGAAACGATAGCGGACGCGCACAAACAGATGGCTACGATTCTCACAGACGAACAGCGCCAAAAATTACAGCAAATCCAGGAGCGGCATCGGCGCTGGCGGCATCGTCATTTTCACGAACCTCCTGTCGAAGCCCCGTCGCCGACACCATAGAATTGAACGTGCTGTAGTGTGCGATCTCCTCAGCGCGTTATCTTGGCGTGCGTTCTCATCAGCAATCTCCGCTAAGACAGCGGACGCTACAGCATTGCGATCCCGTCAAAATCGCAATCCGCGCTCAAAAAAGATTCGTTCGCGCTCGACGCTTGCGCCGCGGCCGAGGAAAAGATCGCGCAGCTCGGGCGAGTA
>QHNQ01000146.1 GCA_003218135.1 Verrucomicrobiota bacterium | reverse complement strand
GGAAAGAAGGCCGTTTCAAAATCGATAATCAGTCCGCCGCCTGTGGAAAAGCCGGCTGTCGTGACGCCGAAGGTTATGCCGCCGCCTGAAGTTCCAGTGTCTCGGCGAAGATCGGGGGACGTTGAAGAGGAACCGCAGGTTTGGGACGCCCGAAAACTCAAGCCGATTGGGATTGGCATCGCTGCGGTGCTTGCAATTTCCCTCTCGTATATGGGAGTAAAAGCTTTGACGCAAGTAAAACCGCGAATGGTCATCGCCAAGCAGCCGTCGTCGTCGCCGCAGCCAATCGCGGCGACGAGGGAAACTGCGGCACCGACAATTGTGGCGACCACGGAAAGCGCGCCGCCGGCGTTAACGAATGCCCCAACTGAGCTGGCCGCCGCGCCGAATCCTGCAACTGCGCCCAACGCCACACAAAATGTCGCGGTGCCAAATCAAGATGCGATTGGCAACGCCGCTGCTGGTCAACAATCGACCTCGCACATGCAACCCGGCCCGCCGCAGATCGCCGCGAAACAGCCGGAGAATCCGTCGAACGCTAGCGGGCGAACGCGATCAGGCGACACCGGCACGAGAGGCACGAGCTCCGGGCAAACTGCTGCAAAATCGTCTGGAGCCGGGCGCAGCACTACTCGGTCATCCACCGCGTCTAACGCGCCTCCACCTGTGTCCGCGAGACCAGCGCCGCGCGCGCCGGCCCCTTCGAAACCCAGGAGCGAGCCAGCCCATAGACCTGCGTTTGAAGGCGGCGTTCCCGGCGGCTAAAGAAAAAATTATGCACAACAATAAGTCATGCTACTTGTCTAATGATATATGAAACGCGTTGCATTCCTCGCTCTAATCACGGTGGGATTCATTCCTACGCTCTGCAAAGCCGAAGACGGTTCAGTAAGCGGTGAGAAGAAATATTCGTCATCCGAGACGGCGATAGATCAAACGGAACGAAAGAATGTGAGCCCGCGCAGGTCCGCATCCACGGCGCAACGCCGCCATTATCGGCAAGTCCATTTTCGACCAGATTGGTACTACGTCCGCGCTTATCATTCCCCCTGGTGGCCTAACGCTCCAGGCGACTAGTCAGCCGGGTGGCACTCAGCCTGTTATTCCGAACGAAGCCGAGGGATCCGCGGTGAACCTTTGCCAAGGCACGGCTGGCGAACTCCGCTCGACGTGAGATCGTTTAGAAGGTCAGTGTCAGCTTAGCGCCGCCCCACCACTCGTTACGGTCCGTGCCGGGACCGGGTTCTGAAATGTGATAGGAATACCACCCGAAGGGCACTAGCCTTAAGTGAGGATCGGGTGGTGCGCAGGGGCCTGTCGAAACCCCGCCCCCGTGCAATAGGAGAATCGGGACCTCGACGCCGATCTGCGCATTATTAAAGCCGCTCAAGGTCCGACCCCTGATGATTTCCCTTTTGGTTATCGGATCGTCTACCGGCTCGGTTCGATCATGGAAACTAACTGAAATAATGCCATATGGATTAAAATCAATCCGGTCGGTAATATGGAAATTCCCATTCAATCTACCCTCCAAATAGCCTCCGAGCGCGTCGTTTCGCTCTGGTACGTGATGGGAGACAAAGAGGCCGCCGCCTGGAAGGCCGATGCTTGGAAAAAAGTCCGGATCAAAAAACAGCTTTCTGAATGGTTCGTTTCCCTCCGAATAGATTGTTTGATAATACGTGATCTTTGGAGTGATGTAGGGGATTTTAGACGTGGACAGGCTGACATAAAGCCGGTCAAACTGTTCGTCTTGGACAGTATTTTGGCCAACTGCTTGAAAGGGGAAGGTGACGGACCTACCCAAAAAAGGTATAAAGGACGTCGCGTCAAAGGATGTTTCGGCTCTTCGGTCAATGAAAAATGCGATGTTGCCGACGGTTATGTCGAACCAGCCAAACTGCCGATGATACTCCAGGAAAGCATCGATCTCATTGAAGCGGTTCTGAACGGTCTCTGGCTTAGCTGAAAAGGAAAGGAAGAGCGGGGGGAATGGGGGCGGAGGATTAGCAACAAAGATTGAAAAAAGGCCAGCGCCTCCTCCCCCGCTCTCGCCCATTGACCAGCTTGGCGCGCGTGCGGTGCCGAACTGGTGAATTCCCCAGACACCAAGCGTAAATCCCCATCGGCTCACTTGGGCGCCGAGGAAGCCGCCGCCGTCCGAGTCCGGCATCAGGTTTGTGCCGCGAAAGATATATTCAGATGTGTATCCCCCTTCCGCGTACCAATTGTAGCAGACCGGCTTCTCCTGCTGGACGACTTCTTTAGTCGATTTGTATTCGCCGCCCATGGTCAGATCGGTGTCGGAATTTGGAATCAGAGGGGCGGGACGCGACAGCGGGACCCCAATGGTGGGCAGGGTATCGCTCGATTGAGCGGAGCAAAATTGCGTCGCGCAGAAAAGCGCAGCAGCTGTCCAAAACAAATTTTTCAGTTTTATCTTCAGCATCGTTTCTCCTTATTTATTATTTCGCAGCGGGCTAAGGGTGGCCGCGATCCACAAGTCGTAAACGAATTGGGGGATTGCAGGCAAGCCACGTTTTTGAAAATTTTTCTACTCCGGTTACTGCGAATAAGAGGATGGCTTTTCAACCGCTTGGAATTCTTGCGGCTCCGATTTGGCTTTGTGCGCTTTGTGCGCGACCGGTGGTGGCGGTGGGGGTGGTGCGGGTTCTGAACAGGCAGCGACAAAGATCGCCGTTGGGAGCAGGATGAGGATCAGTTTTTTCATAGCGTTTGGGTTTGGGTTTTTATGGGTATTTTGGTGACGGACGAGTTGGAGGGTTCGCGACTGGGGGCGCCTGTGGAGCAGGCGTCGGGCTTCCTCCCATTTGGAAAGTCGGCTCAAAGCCTAACGTGCGTGGTTCCTGTGCAGGCGCGCTTTCGATGCCGCGTCTGCCTACGAGTACGGCATAAGAGGCAAGCCCTCGCGCAGCGGCAATGTGAATAAATGCCTCTACTGTTCCGGTATAACTGGCGCGGAATTTCACGCCCGATTCGTCGCCACCTGGTTCAACACCTCCACGTCTTCCTTCGCGTATCCGCTCCCGGACTGCCCGTCGCGGGGGACGGCGATCGTCGAGGATCAGTTGGCCGTCTTCGTCGTACACGTACAGATCGAGATCCACGGCAGAACTGTCGCCCCCGACAAGAATGAGGTAATCAAGTCCCTTGGTAACTGGGATCATTACTTTCACCACGAAGCCAGCCGTCCCGACTCCGCTGGTATTGGTGGGCGACATGGCGAACCCGCGCTGGGTGTAACGGACAGCCATGTTATAACACGCGTCCTCGGCTTTGGCCGGGTCCGCGTGAACGAGCGGCGCAAATGCGAGCATCGCAACGCAACCGCCGGAGATTAGGAGGATTTGAAGTTTCATAGGTGTTGGGTTTGAACTTTGTTGATCAGGATGTCGTGCCCATCGCAGCCTTTACCACGTCGGTGGCGAGCTTGTTCAATTGCTCCACGTCTTCCTTGGAAATAGCGCCGTCGCGGGGAACGTTCAGGATTTTCTCAATCTGCGGCAAAACATCGCGCAGTTTCGCGACTAACGGCGAACTTTGGAGATTAGCGGGCAAAGAGCCGATCTTTTCGTTGAGCGCTTTCGCTAGAAGAGGTTCGCGCAGCAGGTTCGACGTTTCCGCCGAGTAATTGTCGTCTACCACCGTAGTGGTGTAGCGAGCGCCCTGCATCCAGCCGGTCACAATCAAAAGCGTGCCGTGGGTGGCGTGTTCGGGCTCGTCGATTTTCTTCATGATGTCCTGCTGGAAAAAGCCCAGTTCCATGAACACTTTGAGCCACTCGCCCTTATTTGCAGCGGCGCGCACCGCCCGGGCGCGTCCCAAATCCGCATCGGAGACGCCGAGTTTTTTGGCCAGCTTCTCGATGTCCGAGGCGCACTTGTTGAGCAGTTCGGCGTCCTTGGCTTTAATCGCCATCACGCCGTCGGCGATTCGGACGCCCAGGATCATCGGGATGGCGACATCTTTGTCGGTGAACTTGTCTGGATCGATATCGACGGCGACTTTGCGAAAGACTTGTGGCCAGTCGACTTTGGTTTTCGTTAAGACTTGATCGAGCGCGATGAATTTATCGTAAGGCGTCGGCATTCCCACTCCGGCGTCTTTCGCCTTGGTTGGATCGAAAGGCGCTTTTTCTGCACTCTCGCCCTTTTGTGCCGGCTCCGTCTGCCCCTTCTGGCTCTTTGTAGGCTGTTGTTGGTTTGGCTGCGCTGAACACACGGCGCACGAAAACGCGCACAGCAGGAACAAGACGAACAACGAACCGGCAAACCTGCGGAAATGTAAGGTTGAGGTCATATGAATCGAATCGTCTAACAAATTTGCGCAACGCGATGCAAGCCCTTTTTTTCAAAAAAGTGAGGCTTTCTCACTCATTTGAGAATCCCAACTGTGCGAGCTTTCTTCCATCGCTGTCAGTCAGCACAACTCAAGCCCTTACCAGCGTGAAGAAAGTCGCAACGATCAAGCCAATTGTTTTTTCGGCGAGAAGAAATCCAGAATAGTGCTCGACTCAGCACGCGTTGCGCATAAATATAGAGGCCGAATTTTATGCCGTTGCGGCGCGTTTCGAGCGACAAAGGAAGAAGAAGAGGCAGATCACGGTTTCACCTGATCTGCGTCGGGCCATTGTGCGCAATATTCATGCTGGCAATTTGTTTGGCCGGATGTGGGGACCGTTCGCAACAACTCGAGGAACGCGTCACCGAATTGGAAAAGGAATTGAACCGGACGCAGGACGAATCGCGCAGCACAAAGCAGGCGCTTGACGCAAGCAATGCAGAACTGACCCGGCTTAAGGCTGCCGCCAACAGCGCGTCCGCGCCCGTCTCGCCGTCACCCCGCGTTGCAGAAGCGAAACCGAGCGCTTCAGTTGCAGAAAATCAATCAGCTCCGGCGCAGCGGCCTGTGACCGATTCACTGCCGGCGAATCGCTCGGTGACGATTCAATGGCCGGGCAGCAGCGGCGCATCGGCTTTACCTAATCAACCGGCTAACCAAAACCGTCCGGCGCCGGCTCCCGGGAACGCCGCAGTAATCGTTCCGCAACAAGCGGGCGCCGCTGGAGCTGGAGGCGCGGGCAACAGAACGGTGGTGATTCAGTGGCCTGATAGCAATGGTGCGGCGCCTTCGAGGAATCAACCGAGCGCGCCTTCTGGCGCGGCGAATCCGCCCGCCCGCGGCGTTCAGCAACCAGCCCCGAACAACGCGACCGGTCGTTCAGACCGAACCGTGATCATTCAATGGCCCGGCAGCGGGCAATCCCCAGGTCCGTGAAATTAGCGAATCAATGACCGGCTTGCTGAGGATTATCGATGCTTCCGGCGAGAGGGAAGCGGAGTTGTCACGCGGCCGAATGACGCTGGGGACCTCGCGGGCCGATCCACTGTTTGTAAAAGGCGAGGGCAATTATCCGTCGCTGTTATCGTTGAGCTGGGAGCCGCGACGGGCGACGTGGATGCTGAATTGTCCACTGCCGCTGGTTGCTCCGGTGACCGTGAACCGCCGTGCCGTTGCGCCTGGCGAACAGATTCCGCTAACCAATCTCGATATAATCGAATTGCCGGGCGCCTTCCTGCAATTTCAGCGAGTGCTGGCGCCGCCCGTGCGAGCGGGCCAGCCAACCGACCAGATTTCGCTCGATAGTCAGCCACTCGTGATCGGCCGCGGCGATCCACACGGCACGGTGGACGCCGCGCGCGTCGATCTAGACCCGGAAGAAATCGCGATCTCGCGCGTTCACGCCATGGTGGAACGCGATGGCGACAATTATTTTCTTACCGATCGTAGCAGGCTCGGCACCGAATTGAACGGCGTTGCATTCACGCGGGAACGTCTGGTGTTCGGCGATCGGATGCGAATTTCCGGCTACATCTTCGAGTTTACAGGCGATGCGTTGCGTCTGATTCACCCGGAGAGTTCGGGAACAGTATCTGCCGAAAACTTGACCGTGATCGCGGCCGGCCGCCGCATTTTGGATCAGGTTTCTCTAAATATCGCCGCTGGCGAATTTGTTGGAGTGCTGGGCGGATCAGGGCACGGAAAGACGACGTTGCTGAATGCGCTTTGCGGTATCAACCCGCCCACCTCCGGCGAGGTGCGGCTCGGTGGCGTTCCACTGGCCGACCGGGCGCGGCTGCGAGAAATCGGAATCGGCTACGTTCCGCAGGACGACATCGTTCACCGCGAATTGACCGTGAACGAAGCGATCACCTTTAGCGCCAAATTGAGGTTGCGGTTGCCGCCCCATCAGATCGACGCACTTGTTTCACGGATTACGACTCGCCTGGGCCTTGCGCCGCATGCGCATCAACGTGTAGCCGATCTTTCAGGTGGCCAGCGCAAGCGCGTCAGCATCGCCATAGAATTGTTGGCCAAGCCGAGCATCCTGTTTCTGGACGAACCCTCTTCGGGTCTCGATCCGGCTAATGAAGAAGCGCTCATGACGCTGTTGCAATCGCTGACACTGACAAAACTCACTGTGGTTTGCACGACGCACGTTCTCCAGAAAGCTTATCTGTTTGATCGCATCCTTGTGATACAATCAGGCAAATTGATTTTTGCCGGCAACAGCGACGAAGCGCGGCGGCATTTTCTGTTGCAATCCAGCGGCGAAGATCATGGATCGCTGCAACACTCGCCTCTGGAGCGGATTTACGGGCTATTGGCGAATTCGTCGAGGTCGGCCAGCGATTGGGAAAGTGCGTTCCGGGGTTCGCCGTTTGCCGCGCGTGCTCTTCCGCCATTGCCAAGGGCGCAGCCGATGCACACATCGCGCGAATCGTCCGACAAGCTGAAGGTTAATCAGTTCACAACGTTTTTGCTGCTGGCCGCGCGTCAGTGGAAAATCATTCGCTCGGATTTTCTAAACATCGCGTTTTTATTGGTGCAGCCGCTGCTCATCGGGTTCCTGATTGGCTGGGTGGCGGACAAAGCGGCTCTGCGAATGTTTCTCTGCATCGTCGCCACGATGTGGTTTGGTTGCAGCAACGGCGCCCAACAAATCGTAGGTGAACTGCCGATCTTTCGGCGTGAACGCGTGTCCGGGCAAGGACTCAACGCTTATGTCCTGAGCAAGCTTGGGTTTCTCTCTAGCGTTACACTTGCCCAGGCGGTTTTGCTGTTGTTTGTCACACTCGTTTTCACAGCCGTTTTTCATCCGGAAGAGGTCGATGCTCAGAACATCCGGAAAGAATTCGCCGATCGGCTTGCGCCGCTGGAGCTCTTAACAGGCGAGTCCAGCACAGAGAGCGATTTTAGCGCGGTAGATTCGGGTGAGCCTGCGGCGAACACACCATCGACATCGCGACCGGAACAAGTTGAAAAAACGCCTTGGCAGCCGAATCCGGTGGTGATCGGCTCACTCATGAAACTCGCTGCATTTTTTCAGATATCACAAAACATTTTGGACTCGGGACCGCGCATCCTCACCACTTCGGATGGGACACCGCGTCTCGATTTGCAAGGCCGGCAGATGGTTGTTCCCGGAAAGAGCGTCCTGAATGTGCTTTTGGTCGCGCTAGGGCTGCGCGTCTTTGCCGTCGCACTGGCGGCGCTGACGGGTGTGAGCATTGGGCTGACTATTTCATCGATCGTGACGAATACGACCCAGGCCGTGCTCTGGGTTCCCCTTGTTCTGATTCCGCAGATCTTGTTCGGGGGCGTGGTCGTGACGGTGCCGGACATGAGCAAGTCCGTCCGCACTTTTAGTCACATCATGCCCAGCTTCGCTGCGCAACGCATTATGGACACGGCGGGATTGTACGGCCTAACCACTCCGTTTCTCACCAACCGAACGAAGACGCCGCTCTTTCTAACTTCCCGCGGCGAAAAGGAGACTATCGAATGGCAGGAGGGTAAAGAGTCGCTTTCCCATAGCTATGATAAGTTGTCGCCGGTGAACATGTCGTGGCAAAACATAGCGGTGATTCCTGGCTGGTTAGGTCAGCATAAACAGGCCGAGGCCCCTGGCTCCGATTGGTCTCATAAGGAATACCGCGACACCGTTGAGAGCAGGCACGACGTCCGTTTTTCAAAGGGGACGCCCTTTTGGTCGTTGCAAGCGGTTCAGTTCGCCACCGGGATACTGGTTTTTTGGAACGTGGCGTGTTACGGCACGATTTTGTTTGGCTTGGTTCGCAAACAAACCGGGAAATGATCGGCATCGCCGCATTCGCCTGCCTGAGAAATCGGCCGACTAAATTCATTTGAATATGCTGACCGCACCGACAGGCACAGTCACACTTCTCTTTACCGACATTCAAGGTTCGACCCAATTGTTGCGGCGGTTGGGCGATCGGTATCCAGGAATTCTTGCCGAACACCACACCATTCTGCGCGCTACGCTGGCAAAGCACGGTGGCTATGAAGTCAGTACCGATGGAGACGCATTTTTTGTTACCTTCAGCCGCGCGACCGATGGCATTGCTGCGGCCGCGTGCGCGCAACGCGAATTCGCGCAACACAGCTGGCCGGAAAACGCCTCGTTGTCGGTCCGAATGGCGCTGCACACGGGCGAACCCGGTTGCTCGGGAAAAGATTACACTGGCTTGGACATTCACAGGGCTGCCAGGATCCGCGACGCCGCGCACGGCGGCCAGATCCTTATTTCAGCAGCCACAAAAATTCTCACCGGCAACCGAGTTCCCGGAGAAATCACGTTCCGCGATTTGGGCAAGCATCGTCTGAAAGATCTGGAACACCCGGAACACATTTTCCAACTAGTCATATCAGGTTTGAGATCGGACTTTCCGCCGATTCGCAGCCTCAACAATTGCCCGAACAATTTGCCGGCCCAAATCGCGCCGCTCATCGGCCGCGCAGAACAATTGGCCGAAGTTTGCGAACTGCTGCGTCGCCCGGATGTAAGGCTCGCTATCCTGACCGGCCCGGGGGGCGTCGGCAAGACATTGCTCGCGCTTCAGGCCGCGACCACGCTGTTGGCCGATTTTTCCGACGGCGCCTTTATTGTCGATCTCGCAGACGTTGTCGATCCGGACCTGGTTCCGAGCAAGATTGCAAGCGTCCTCGGTGTGACAGAAGCCGGGCAGCAATCGACTCTCTTGCGTCTGACGCAGCATCTGCGCGAAAAACGGCTTCTTCTCTTGCTGGATAACATCGAGCAGGTCGCAAAGGCGGCGAAAACATTTTCGGCCATTCTGGCAGCTGCGCCGCTCGTGAAAATATTGGCGACAAGCCGTTCCCCACTCTATCTGCGCAGTGAGTACATCTATCCTGTTCCACCTCTCGATGTTCCCTGTCTCGATACCGGCCCCAGCACGGGTAAGTTGTTAGGCTCTTCTGCTGTGCGTCTTTTCATCGAACGCGCCGAAGCGATTCGTGGTGACTTCGTTATTAACGATCAAAATCTCATAGCAGTAGGGCAAATTTGTTCGTTGCTTGATGGTCTTCCGCTGGCAATCGAGCTGGCTGCCGCTCGCATGAAACTGCTCTCGCCCGAAGCGCTGCTGAAGCGACTGGCCTCCACAGATGGTCACGTTTCATTGCATCTGCTGAGCGGCGGCGCGCACGATCTTCCAACTCGCCAACAAACTGTGCGAGACGCGATTTCATGGAGCTATAACCTCCTCGATGACGATTGTAAGAAAATCTTCTGCCGGCTCGCTGTGTTTGCGGGTGGATGCACAATCTCGACCGCCGAAGAAGTTTGTAGTGAGGAACGTGGTTTCGAGACTGAAGTAGTCGACGCTATCGGCGCCCTCATCGATAACAATTTGTTGCGGCATAGCGTCCCTGCCGAAGGCGAGCCAAGAATCAGTATGTTGCAAACCATCCGCGAATTTGGGCTCGAACACTTGCAAAAATCGCCTGCCGACGCGAAAGCCCGTCGCGCACACGCCAAATATTTTGCCTCCTTCGCTGAGGACGCCGAGGCAAACCGCCGCGGGCCAGAATACGCGATCTGGGCAAAGCGGGTCGCAACGGAGCGCGATAATTTTCGTACCGCGCTGAACTGGTCGTTTGAAAACGCGCCAGACCTGGCGATTCGAATCACGGCTGCAGTTGGCGAATTTTGGTTTCGCCAGGGCCACTGGGCTGAGTTGCGAACGGCCTGTGAGAAAGTTACCACAGCAAAATGGATTGATCTGTTGCCGCTTCAAGCGCGATGCGCGCGATTCGCCGGCCAATGCGCCAGAGTCACGGGCGACCCAGAACGCGCGAAAGAAATGTTCGAGAAGAGCCTTGCCATGAGCGAACAATGCGAGGCCAGTGTCCAAACGGTTGAGGCGTTAAACGAGTTGGGCGGCATCCGTCTTCACAACGAAGGCCGTAACTCGGATGCACAGGCGCTGTTCGAGCGCGCCTATGATCTTTCGCTCAAATTGAATGATCAAGATCGCCTCGCCGAAGCTTTGTTTCAGCTGGGCGATCTCGCACTGGCAGAGTGCGATTTCGACCGGGCCGCCGAAAAATTCGGGGAAGCTGCCGCCATCTGTCGAAAACGCGACTATCAAGCGGGCATCGCACAATGTACGAGTTATCTCGCGGCGGTGGCGATCTCAACGGGCGAATACGATCGGGCCAGCTCTTTGTTGCAGCGAGCTCTGGAAATTCACGACAAGGCTGGAGAAAAACATAATGCGGCCTGGGATCGCTTTAAACTCGGTCAGGTCGCTGAGGGTCACGGACAATACACTCAGGCGCGAATCGAATTTGAGGAGTCTCAAAAGGCCTTTCAACAAATGAACACAGCCGTGGGTGAAGCCTGGTGTTTGTATGAACTGGGCAAAATCGCGCTCGACACGGAGGAATTCGCCGAGGCCAGCGGTTTTTTCGAGAAGTCGCTCTGGATCTTTCGGACCCTCGGGAAAGCCAACGCCTGGGTCACCCTGCAACTCGGAAGCACCGCGATCTGCGAGGGCAGATTGAGGTCGGCAAAAAAACTTCTCCAGAAAAGTCTCGACATCTTTCGCCAGTCGGGAAGCAAAGATGGAATCGCGCTGACTTTGTGCGAGATCGCCCATTTGGACAGGCTTCAAGGCGAATACGAAACTGCCGAGTCTGCTCTTACTGAAACGATGGACCTCGTCGTTCAAATGGAATCCAAACGTTATGCCATCGCTGGGTTGCAAGAGGCTTTCCAACTTGCCAGCGCACGAGGCCAACACGAACGCGCTGCCAGGTTGCTCGGCAAACTTGAAGCTTTGCGCCAGGAAATCGGCGCGCCACTGACGCCTCGTCGCCGAACCGAATTCGACCGCGCGGTTGCCAGTAGCCGCGAGGCATTGGGAGAAGACACATTAGCGATCTTGCGAGAAGAAGGATGCCTGGCTTCGCTCGAGCGGCTCTACCCATGAAACACGCCGGGCTTGATTGGATTCTTCCGGCTTCGTAACATCGCGATTGCTTTCTCATCGAATCGCCTCTGCCCTGGCTCGGCAGTGAAGCGAAGAGGCGCGCAGTGATCGAAAGCGCCAGACGATTTTCGCGAAGCGCATTCTTGTAGGTGGAAGGCGATTTCCCAAATCGTATCGGAAATTTTTTGGACGTTGTCGATGATGGCCATGTCAATGGCGTTTTCTAAGGTCGGCGCGGAAATAGCTTGGCTTAACCAGCCGCGCCATTGTAAACGTGGCGGTTCTAATGGCAGCTGAACCGCTCCTCTCCCCCGGAGAAAAAGCGACCGAAAAGGTGCGCTTCGGCAACTTCGAGGTCATGAACGACCCTGAGGGTCGCCCGGTATTGTTGGGCAAAGGCACATTTGGGCGAACATATCAGGCGCGCCATTGTTTCCTGGACATTATCGTAGCGCTCAAAATTATCACCGAGCGCTACGTGGCTGACGCTGCGGTGCGCCAACGTTTCCTCACAGAAGCGCGGGCCGTGGCGAAACTATCGCATCCCCACATCGCACGACTGTACGACTTTGGCGAGAAGGATGGCGTGTTGCATTACGCGATGGAATACTGCGGTGGCGGGAGCTTGGCTGATCACGTGGCGAAAAACGGGCCGCTGCCGTTGCGGCGAACGATCGAGATCGCTCAACAAATATCCGGCGCGCTCAAGTGCGCGCACACAGCCGGGTTCATTCACCGAGATCTCAAGCCGTCCAATATTATGTTGACCGCGCCGGATGGGCGGCCGTTTGCGAAGCTGATCGATTTCGGTTTGGTGCAGCCGAGCGTTCCCGGCGCGACGCGATCTTTTGCTGACGATCAGTCCGCGGACGGCGCCCGGTTTCTGGGTACACCGTTGTTTGCGAGCCCCGAACAACTTCGAGAGGAACCGATGGATGTGCGCACCGATTTGTTCTCCTTGGGCATGACTCTTTGGTTTCTAATGGCGGGACGCGCACCGGAAAGCGGATCGTCGGCCGAGATTGCCGCCAGTCGGTTGAACCGGGAGAGTTAGGCTGCGCGATTGCCGGCGAATCTGCCGCCGCAGCTCCGGGATGTGCTTGGCCGGCTGCTCGAAAAAGACCGCAAGAATCGGTTCGCCACTGCGGCGGATGTCTTCAACGCGCTTAATGCATGCGGAGCTGCGCTCGGATTTCGCCAGGCGAGAGATTACACGGAGCCGCTGGCGGCGATCGATTCGGAAGATGCACAAGCAACTGAGAGCGGCGCGCTGGCCAAGCTCGAGCCGGTCGAGATCGAGGAGGTTACTGCGCCGTTAACTTCGGAATTCAGTATTGTTACCCGAATCAACGAAGACTTCAGCGGGATCAATTACGTTGCCGACGAAGTCGGAAGGAAAGGGGCGATGTCGATCCTGCACGTTCTGCATCCCCCATTGTTGAAGGATGAGTCGGCGCTCGATCGTTTCCGTGTGCACATCGCGCAATTGATGAGCTTGGATTTAGCTGAAATTGTCCGACCGAAGGCGATCAAACGTTATTCCGATTATGTCGCCGTTATTTCGGATAAACCGGGAGGCACTGACCTGCTGAGTGTGCTGCGCACGGAACGCACCGTGCCTTTGGTTGAAGCTGCGCCGTTACTCGAGAAGATCGCCGACGTCTGTGACAGGCTCTGCGCCGCTCGACTACCGGGCGTGCAGCTCGCACCGGCCCGCATTTTTGTGGAGCGGTCTAACGGTGGCCTGAGCAAAGCCCAGATCTGGCTTTGCCCGCGTTTTCTCGCCGTGAGCGAGGCGACTGAACTAGCCCGGATGAACGAGCCGGAAAACACCAGCTCAACCATGACCACCGACCTGTTAGCTGATCCAGCGAGGGCGGACAACATGGCTGAGCATTTTGCTTCGCTCCTGTACCGCGTAGTTGCCGGAAGGAACTGTCCGGTCGCCGCTTCGCTCTCGACACAAGCATATGTGGCCGTCCCTGGTCTGTCCGAACAATCGAATCGGATTTTGGCGATGGTTATTGCCCGACAGGTCGAAGATTCTTCATGTGGCAAAGTTTTGCGTGAAGTCTTAAACGCGGAAGGCATCGTTCATCGAGTACCCGGGCATCCTTCTGCCGGATTCACCGAGCGTCCCGACAGCTCAACTGTCTCGCCACCCGCCACGCTGCGTCCGCAATCAGTGACCCAAGGTGCGCATCGTTTGGAATTAGAGTCGCGGGGATTCTCTTCAATCGCCGAGTCGCCGAGCAGACGCGCGAATTTAAAAAAAATCGCAATAATCGCAGGATTGGCGACCGCAGCCGTCATTCTCATGGCAATCCTGAGCATAGTGATCGCACGACACCAGCCTTCAACTCAGCAGCCCAAACAAACGCAGCAACTGGCGGCTGCGAGCTCATCCGTCGAAAAGGATTACAATTCCGCCATCGAATACACCAGCGGCATGAATAGGGTACGGATAGATGGTGCTAAAGCGGTCGAGCTTTTGCAACGTGCCGCCGCGAAGCATTATCCCGAAGCGGAAGCTCGCCTGGCATTCTTCACCAAGGACGGTCGTTTCGGTGTCCCGAAAGACGCTGCAAAAGCTGAAGACCTGGCGAAGCAATCGCTTTCGGACGGACTAATCGCCGCAGCGGACCATGGCCGGGCAACCGCCCAGGAAGCCCTGGGAGTTCTTTATGTGATGGGAATCGGTGTGGGTGCGCACACAAATGAGGCAGCGGAGTGGTATCAGAAAGCAGCGGACCAAGGCTACGCGGAAGCGCAGAGAAACCTTGGATGGTTGTACGAGAGAGGCACCGGAGTGGCTAAGGATTTGGGCAAGGCAGCAGAGTTATATCAGAAGGCAGCTGATCAAGGCCACGCCTGGGCGCAAACTCACCTTGGATGGTTGTACGAGAGTGGCACTGGAGTGACGAAGGACTTGAGTAAAGCGGTGGAGTTATATCAGAAAGCTGTAGATCAAGGCAACGCGGAAGCGCAAACTAGCCTTGGATGGTTGTACGAGAGTGGCACTGGAGTGACGAAGGACTTGAGTAAAGCGGTGGAGTTATATCAGAAAGCTGTAGATCAGGGCAACGCCCGGGCGCAAACTAACCTTGGATGGTTGTACGAGGGTGGCACTGGAGTGATGAAGGACTTGAGTAAAGCGGTGGAGTTATATCAGAAAGCTGTAGATCAAGGCTACGCCGGGGCGCAAACTAACCTAGGATGGTTGTACGCGACCGGCACGGGAGTGGCGAGGGACTTGAGCAAGGCGGTTGAGTTAAGCCAAAAGGCAGCGGATCAAGGCAACGCCCAAGCCCAACACAACCTTGGCTGGTTGTATCAGAATGGGAGCGGAGTCGTTAAAGACTTGAGCAAGGCAGCGGAGTTTTATCAAAAGGCAGCGGATCAGGGCTTGGCTGGAGCGCAACATAACCTTGGCCTCCTATATCAGAACGGCACCGGCGTAGCGAAGGACTTGAGCAAGGCGGTTGAGTTATACCAAAAGGCAGCGGATCAAGGCAATGCGGGAGCGCAGGCGAATCTTGGCCTCTTGTATGAGAACGGCAGCGGTGTAACGAAGAACTTGAGCAGAGCTGTTGAGTTATATCAAAAGGCAGCTGATAAGGGCAATCAACAAGCAAAGGATAACCTTCGTCGCCTTGGGACCATGACTGGGCAGGCAACTCAACCGCCAGCAGCTGCTCCAAGTAGTGCAGCTTCAGCGACTGCGGCGCCGGCTGCGCCTGTGATTGCGGTTGGACCCGAATCAACGGTTACGCGCCAGTCTTCTTCTTACATGTCATGGATCGATCGGCTAACACAATTTGTAAGAGATTATGTCGATTCGACCGGAGACTCAAATATGGAGAGAGCGGTTTCTTTCTACGCACCTACGGCTGATATCCTGGACGAGGGATTAAAGAACCTCGGTCAGATCCGCCAAGAGATCGTGAATCATAATGAACGCTGGCCACTACGGCAAAACAGCATCGTCGGCGACATTCAGGTGCAGGAACACGTGCGTGGCGAGTCGTACACGATTCGATTTGACCAGAACTTTTATGCCGAGAGCACCGCGCGCCGCGAGTGGTCCAGGGGCAAAGTCGCGGTTACCCTTGAAGTAAGGATTCAAGGCGGAATTCCCGAAATCACTTCTCTCAAGCAAAGAGCCTTGGAGCGACAGAAGGGTGTCCTTAGCGCGGCCCGGTGAGATGTTCTCGGAAACTCGCACGCGTCGGTTAACTGCGGCGGACGTAGGCGGTTGGGACGCCGATAAGCTGCGTTACGGTATCAACGAAATTTACGCGCGAGGTGGCTACGATTTCGCGACGCCCGAGATTAAAGACATATTCATGAGATTGCCCTGGTACCGCGACCGCGTGGTGATTGGCAGATCTCAAGACGAAGCTGCCAGGCACCTATCGCCATTAGAGAATGCGAATCTTGAGTTCTTACACGTATCCGCCAAGCCCGTGTACGTTAGGCCGATCAAGCTCCATTTGGCTGCCATCGGTTTCCTATTCGGTGCAACGATTGCGCAGAGTTTAGACGCTGATCCCGCTTCTGAAAAATCCGGGAAACAGTGTTGCGTCTGCATCGATCCCGGTCATCCCAGCGAAAACAATGACGGCGGCGCAGTCACCAACGGGTTGCGCGAGGTCACGATGAACTGGGAAGTGGCCTTGTTGCTATGCGATGAGCTGGAGAAGGATGGAATGAAAGTAGTCATGACGAAGAAGAGCGAAGGCGAGTTCATCACGAACAAAGATCGTGCTGCGATCGCAAATGAGAGCGATGCCGATTTATTTCTGCGGCTACATGCCGACGCTGGGAAATCTACAGGGTTTACTATTTACTATCCGCGCAAAGAAGGGACAGTTCATGGAGTTACAGGGCCGTCGAAAGACGTGCAGCAATCATCAGCGGCAGCTGCCAACCGGTTTCATACTGCGTTCGCTGCGGCGCTCGAACAATAAACTGCGCGACAACGGCGTTAAAGGAGACGAAGACACATTCATTGGCCGCCGGCAGGGAGCGTTAACAGGTTCGATCTTTAGTGAAGCGCCAACAATTCTCGTGGAGATGGTGTTCCTAACGAATCCTAAGGATGCCGAATGGATTAAACAGGACCGGAACAAACAGACGATGGCTAGAGCACTGGCCGCGGGAGTTCGCGCTGTGCGCGACTCTCATTGACGGATTTATGAAACCGGTCTCAGACGGCGGAGAGGAACTCGTTACTCTGATGAAGAATCGAATCGTGTCAGAACGGGGCGCAGGAGCGGCAGCAGAATTCCGAGCTTTCCGAGACCCGATCCTTCAGTTCGCAACCGGAGCACAGAGCTGCATTCCGCTGGTCACAACACACGCCACTTCAGTTTGCTGGAATTTTTCTTGGTCTCCCACAGACGTATTCCGCCGAGGAACGCGTTTTCATTTCGTCCGCGCTCGATTCCTTCGGGCAATTGGCGAAAGCGGTGCACAAGGCCGCCGCCGAGGACGACGTAATCGGCGATGAAAGATTTTCTTAATTGTGTGACCGCGTAAGTAACTTCTCGCTTCCATTTTTTCTCGCCCAATGATTCCAGGCCTGGAATGCCGAGATAGTTCTCGATGATTTTTTCGTCAGGATAGGGCAGGTCGCCGAGTTCAAGCGGCATCAAAGTGCTATTCCAGAGAAGCGCGGAACCCAAGCCAGTTCCGAGTCCGAGAAAGAGCATGCGTCCCTGGCCACGGTAGCTGCCGAGCGCTTGCATGGCGGCGTCGTTGATCAGACGTACCGGTATTCCAAGTGCCTTTGAAAAATTAAAGCCGATCCAGCCCTTACCCAAATGCTTTGGATCTCTTGTGATCCGTCCGTTGCGAACCGGCACCGGGAACCCGATCGATACCCGGTCAAATTTCCAACCACGCACACTCTCTTTGAATTTTACGAGAAATTGTTTCGGTCCCATTCGCGGTCCCGAAGCAAATTGGCGCTCGTCGAGAGGCGACATCAGCAGTTTTACATGTGTGCCGCCGACATCGACGACCAAAACTTTTCTTTTCATGAGCGACCGATCCCCGAAATATTCGGGGTGAGGCTACCGGTCGCGCTGGCGCGAGCGGCGAAGACGCTGAAAGAAAGTCTGCCGTTCTGGTTTTGCTGCCGTGCTGCCAGGCCAGCATTCCACGATTTCGAGGGCGAGAAACCGGAACAGCAGTTGCTGCGCAGATTTCAAATCGAGCCTTAGGTTCTTCGCAATTTGTTGCACGGACCGACCACCATTGAATTGGGACGCGAATTGGGCCTCGTCTGCAGTCAGCTTCAACCGCTGGACTCGCTCGAAACCATCTTTGGTGTAAGCGGGAATTGATGTCGGGTCGAAGCTTGCAGGTTGATCAGCATTCTGAACAAGACGCAACGTTTCCATTGCCCAGTCTCTTACATTTGGATCCCCAGGGACATCTGCGACGTCACTTAACAAATCGGCATTCTTTTCAAACATGATCCGCACGCGCGGCGCGGTCCAAAGTTGAGAGAAAAGATTTTGCCCATACTGCCGCATCAGTTGGGTGGCAGCGTCGAGGCCGATCGCTTCCTCCCGCGCAAGAGTCAAGAAAAACGGGCTTCCGTTTTCTCTCTGTTGCTCGCGGGCCCTTTCAACGACTACGACATCAACATCGGTCAGAACGTCCGGCACTTCGGGACAATAAAGAGCTGGATCCCGCGTCGTGACTAAAACGATCTCGCCGTCCCGCGCCAGAAGCTCAATCGGCTCCTGTTCCCAGAACGCTCGTAGTAACCCCGTGAGTCTCTCGTTTGCTACGGCTCGCAATGCACGGCTCAACGGAAACAGACTCGTGTGGCCGCAAAAATAAACATCCGCCATGCCCAGCTCTTTTCGAGGAATAACTTCGGCCGGCGCATGTTCAGCCGCCGGTTGGTCCCAATCGGGGGCCGATGCCGTCGCGTTCCACCAGTCCTCAGACTGAACGCTCTCTGCACTTGGAGCAGGTTCCGGTTCCGGCACAGCTTCGTCCCGCATAGGTTCCTCCTCTTGCGGAACAGGCGTACCGACGCTCTCCTCGGGTTCTTCGATATTCGAAGATTCCATGTGAGCTTCTATAGATTTGGGTTTGCCGCGTGATTTCGGCATGGTGTTCCTTTGGCCTAGTAAGCAAATCCCATGTGAAGCCTTTATCAAGCGCCCAATGTTGGCAACGAGGAACTGGTCTGGTTAGCTGAGAACCGCCGGGCCAAATCGCGCCGGCTGATTTTACCGTGTTCATTGGTGGGAATTGCATCAACGATGAAAATTCGTTTCGGTACCTGCCACGGGCTCAATGTTTTTCGGCACAACTCCAAAAGACTATTTTCGCGAAGGTCGACATCGGCTACGACGCACGCAGCGATTTCTTCATTGCGCAATGCTCCGGCGGCCGCGGGACGGCCGAACACGACCGCCTGTTTGATGCCGGGAAATCCGATGATGTGGGCTTCCACTTCGCCCGGGTTCACTTTCTTTCCGGCGATGTTGATTACGTCTGAAATCCGGCCGACGATTTTGAATCCGCGCTCCGTTCGCGCAAGCAAATCGTCCGGAACAAAAATTCCATTGGCGAGTTTCTGTTCGTCTGGCTCGGGAAAATAGCCGTCGCCGACTCCGGCGCTGCGCACGCGAATCTGACTCGACGGCGCCGCTGGATCAATAATCTCAACATCGACATTCTTCAGCGGTTCGCCGACAACTCCGTCCTCGAAGGCCGTCCCATCGCGCTCGTAACAAATGCCGCCGCACTCCGACGCGCCGTAAAATGAATGGATCAACAGCTTGAATTTGTCGAAAAACTTCTTTGCCACCGTACCGGAAAGCGGCGCACCGGCGGAAATGCAAAGCCGGAGTTGCCGCAGCGCCGGGACGTCATGCATATCGCAAAACGCCTGATAAAAGATTGGCGTTCCCGGAAACACTGTTGCATCAGTGCGCGCGAGATCAGCCAGCACAGCGCGCGGCGTTCGGTCGCGGCTAACGACCATCGGCACACCGCGCACGATCAAAGGCGTGAGCAAATTACTGAAGCCATACGAATGCGAGATCGGAATCACACCAAAATTCAGATCGGCATCGCTAATTCCCATGGTATCGCAAATCTGATTGCAGTCGGCCAGCAATTGCTGGCTTCCAAACCGAATTGCACGCGGCGCGTCCGTTGTTCCAGAGGTAAGCTTTAGGAGCGACGGCGTCCGATCCCAAGTCGCTGTAGTGTCGACTGTCCTCAGCCGAGATATCTTTGGGGCGGCTCGGCTTGGGACAGCGGACACTACAGCCGTGGCATTGCAGAGCCGTAACGCAGCATCGCGTTGTTGGGCGCTCATCGATTCTTCCAGCGGGAGAACAACCAGCTGTCTGCGCAAACAAGCGATCAAGAGCGACGGCCAATCTTCGTGATTCCCGATCTGAATAGCAATAACCCTGCCCGGTGAGAACATTTCAAAGTCATCCTCGAACTCGCGGGCGCATTCCTCTATTTCGCCAAATGTTCGGAGGACCTTGCCGTCCGCATTGAAAATGGCACTTGCGTTTCTTGCGCGGCGCAAAGTGTCGCGCCAGGCATGCAGCAATGCATCAGTCAATTTCATATCTTGCACTCGCGGCCTCGCGAGATTAAATTCCGCGCTCCTTGGCTTCCCACACGGAAGCGGCTACAGCGAAAATGAAAGCAGGCATTCATCCAGAATATTACGAAACTGATATTGTATGCGCATGCGGGGCGGTGTATCACACCCGCTCCACTCGTCGCGATATTAAGATCGGTATTTGCGCGGCTTGTCATCCATTTTTCACAGGCGAACAGAAATTTGTGGATACCGCCGGGCGCGTGGAAAAATTTGCCCGACGTTACGGTAGCACCAAAGCTGCGCGGGCTGAGAAGAAAGGTTAGCTGGATTCTGTAGCCGGGGTCGGTGACCCCCGGCCGGAGCCGCGATCAGCGATCACGGCTACAATTATGGACTTTAATTCCCTCATTAAACTGAAACGCAAACGCTTCGAGCAGCTCGAGAGCGAGATTGCCGATCCAGCGCTTTTTTCCAACCACCAGCGTGCAAGCGAGATCATGCGCGAGCACGCGAACATTAAGCAACTGCTGGCGAAGTGGGACGAACTCGAAGCGGCGCGCAAGCAATTGGATGACAACCGCGAACTCGCCATGTCCCGCGATGTTGAGATCGCGGCCATGGCCGACGACGAAATTCCGGAGCTGGAAAAACGAGTGGCTGATCTCGAACGCGATCTTCAGATCGCCTTACTGCCAGCCGATGAAAATGAAGAGCGCGACGCCATCGTGGAAATTCGCGCCGGAACGGGCGGAAATGAAGCAGCCATTTTTGCTGCCGATCTGTACCGTATGTACCATCGATACGCAGAATCCGCCGGGCTAAAAACCGAAGATCTTGAATCGAGCCCATCAGAACTCGGCGGATTGAAGGAAGCGATGTTTCGAGTTTCCGGCGAATCTGTTTTTCGAAAACTGCGTTACGAAAGTGGCGTGCATCGTGTGCAACGTGTGCCTGCCACGGAGGCGCAAGGCCGCATTCATACTTCGACGGCGACAGTCGCGGTGCTGCCCGAAGCTGAAGATGTTGATGTCGAGTTGAAGCCGGAAGATTTGCGAATCGAAGTTTCGCGCGCCGGCGGGCCTGGTGGGCAGGGCGTAAACACAACTGATTCGGCCGTGCAGGTTCTGCACATTCCGACAGGCATGATTGTTCGTTGCCAGGACGGCCGCAGCCAGATCAAAAACAAAGAGCGAGCATTATCGATCTTGCGCGCACGATTGCTCGAGCGAAGGCAGCGCGAAGAAGCGGAGAAATATAGTGCTCAACGTCGCGGCCAGATCGGCACCGGCGGACGCGAAGAAAAGATTCGTACGTATAATTTCCCGCAGAACCGCGTCACAGAGCATCGTATCGGGTTGACACTTTACAATTTGGACCGGGTGATGGAGGGCGACCTCGGTGAATTGATCAACGGTTTGCAAGCCGCCGATGTGGCGGAACGCTTGAAGGAATCAGCGGTGCCAGCGTGACCAGGCAGCGAAAGCAATCATGACTGTGCTGCAAGTGCTGCAAGCAACCACTGCGTATTTCAAGAAGCACAGCGTCGAGAGCCCGCGTTTGAACGCCGAGCACCTGCTTGCACACGTGCTTGGCCGAAAGCGCATCGATCTCTATTTGGAATTTGAACGCGTGCTGACCGACTCGGAACTCGCGCCGCTGCGCGCTCTGGTGAAGCGGCGCGGCGAAGGCGAGCCACTTCAGCATCTGCTCGGCACCGTCGAATTTTGCGGGCACGTTTTTCTTTGCGACAAACGCGCGATGGTGCCCCGGCCGGAGACAGAGCAGTTGGTTGAATTCCTCAAATCCGAAATCCAAAATCCAAAATCCAAAATTCTGGATGTCGGAACCGGCAGCGGAGTTATTGCGCTTAACCTGGCGATCGAATTTCCCGAGGCAGAGATAGTTGCTGTCGATATTTCGGATGATGCGCTCGCGCTCGCGCAAGAGAATGCTGCCAGGTTGAATTTGGCTACTCGCGTCCGCTTTCTGAAAAGCAATCTGCGGGAAAACGTGGAGGGATGTTTCGATGTGATTGTCGCGAATCTTCCTTACATCTCGATCCAAGACCGCCAGAGTCTTTCCCGGGAAGTTTTGCATGATCCAGAGGTCGCGCTTTTCGCCAGCGCGCGAGGCGATGAGTTGGTGCGCGAATTGATTGCGCAGGCGCCGTCGCAGCTCCGGCCGGGTGGAATGCTGGCCTTAGAGATCGGAATCGGCCAGGGCGACGCGCTTTTTTCGGCCCTGGCGGAAAAAAATTACCGCGACATTTATTCGAAAACCGATTATTCAGGTGTGACACGGTTCCTATTTGCCAGGTATGGATAAGATTCTCATTCACGGCGGCCATCCGCTTTCCGGTTCCATCAAGGTCAGTGGCTCGAAAAATTCCTCGCTGCCGATTCTGGCCGCCACATTGCTCACGCGCGAACCGTGCATCGTTCATCGCGTGCCCGACCTAAGCGACACGCATTACATGCTGCAAATTTTGATCCATCTCGGCGCGCAAGTGGAACGCGCCAGCGGAACAGTCACGGTGGCGGCCGAGAACGTGCAATCGGTCGCGCCTTACGATGTCGTGCGCAAAATGCGCGCTTCGGTTTGCGTGCTCGGGCCGCTGCTCGGCCGTTGTAAAGAAGCGACCGTATCGATGCCGGGCGGATGCGTGATTGGCGATCGTCCAATCGATTTGCATCTGAAAGGATTCGAGGCGCTGGGTGCCGCCGTGCGCGTGGAAGGCGGCAATATAAAAGTTTTTGCCCCAAAATTGCGCGGCGCGGTGATTAACT
>QHNQ01000145.1 GCA_003218135.1 Verrucomicrobiota bacterium | reverse complement strand
ACGCAACCAGTAGGTGATTGAAGAATGCCCGTCACCATTGATGACGCCGAGTCTTCGCAAAAAAATGGGAAACGCCGCCATCAAGCTGGCGACGTCAGTCGGCTACGAAAATGCAGGCACGATCGAATTCGTGGTCGATCAAGACAGGCATTTCTATTTCATGGAAATGAACACGCGCATCCAGGTGGAACACACCATCACCGAGGAAGTGTTCGCGTGCGACCTTGTAAAGGAGCAAATCCGCATCGCTGCCGGCCAACCGCTGTCACCGCATATCGCGCACGCCGTCCCGCGATTGCATGCCATTCAATGCCGCGTCAACGCCGAAGATCCGGCCAATGATTTTCAGCCAACACCGGGCCGAATTGATTTTTACTATGCGCCGGGCGGCCGGGGAGTACGAATCGACTCACATGTTTATACCGGCTATACAGTGCCGCCGTACTACGACTCGTTGATTGCAAAAATAATCACAGTCGGTGCGACACGGATCAACGCGATTGATCGAATGCGTCGCGCACTCGACGAGTATTATATTACCGGCATTAAGACGACGGTGCCGTTCCACGCGGCCATGATGCGAAACGGCGATTTCCGCGATGGAAACTACGACACGGGATTAATGGACCGCCTCATTTCAGCGGGCAAACTCGAGCTCGCTTCGCGGCCCATTCGCTTGCATGAGTAAAGCGCAGTGTGCTGTGGCGCGTGCTGTCCCCAGCGCACTGGGGTTGGGGCTGGGACGATCCGCTGAGGACAGCCTCCTTCGCCAAGGCTCCGGCGGACCAGTCGGACACTACAGCACGTCATTTGTAACACGCAATTCATGAGGGCGATCGGCGAATGCCGTCTCTACGGAATCATTGATTTGGGATACGTTGAAGTATCAGATGTCACTCGCGTCGCGGAGCAAATGATCGAAGGCAGCGTTGATCTGATTCAGCTCCGCGGAAAAGAAAAATCCGTCGACGAACTTGCTGGGTTCGCTGCCAGGCTGCACGAAATAACAGCGAGGTCCTTGACGCCACTGATCGTGAACGATCATGCGGAGATCGCCAGAGAGATTCCTGCGGAAGGCGTGCACGTCGGTCAGGAAGATGACTCGATCGAACTAGCGCGTCGCAAAGCACATCGCCAAGTTTTAGTCGGAAAATCCACACACAGCATCGAGCAAGCACTCGCAGCGCAGCGCGAGGGCGCGGACTATATCGGATTTGGCCCCATCTTCGCTACACCTACGAAACCCGATTATGCGCCGATTGGCCTTGCGGACATCAGCCGCGTTCACGCAGAAGTCAGCATCCCGATTTTCTGTATTGGCGGAATCAACATCGACAATCTACAGAGCGTGATCGACGCCGGAGCGAAGCGCGTCGTAATGGTTTCCGCGTTGATCAAGGCGCACAGCATTGTGGATTATGCACGCTGTGTGACTGATATGCTGGCATAAATGACGCATGACGAATGACGAATGACCGAATGCCGAAGGAATGACGAAATCCGAATGACTAAACATTGGCAACCTTTTGTAGGTCATCGTTTATCATTCGGGATTTGTTCGTCATTCTTCATTTATGCTTCGTCATTCTAATCATGTCCGTCCTCGTTGTTGGCTCAATCGCGATCGACGCAGTTAAGACGCCGGTTGAAGAACATTCCGATCTGTTAGGCGGATCCGCCTGCTACGGAGCGCTAGCGGCAAGCTTCTTTTCTCCAGTTCGGCTGGTCGGAATTGTGGGCGACGATTTTCCTGAATCGGAATTTGAGTTTTGGAGGTCGCGCAAGATCGATAGCGAAGGCGTGCAGCGAGCGAATGGAAAAACCTTCCGCTGGTCAGGCGAATATTCATGGGACCTGAACACGCGTGAGACACGCTCGATCGCGCTCAACGTCTTCGAAAATTTCAAGCCGGTACTCCCGGAAGCATATCGTGAAACCGAGTTCGTTTTGCTGGCCAACATCGCACCCTCATTGCAAGCGCATGTGCTCGACCAGATGAAACGGCCGCGCTTCGTGGTCGCGGACACAATGGATCTCTGGATCGAGTCTGCGCGAGCTGATCTCGACGCGCTGCTTCAACGTGTTGATCTGCTCATCCTGAACGACAGCGAAGCGCGCGAAATGACAAAGGAGACCAGCCTCATCAAGGCCGGCCGGCGCATCCGCAAGATGGGGCCGCAGTACGTGGCGATAAAAAAAGGCGAGCACGGTGCATTGCTCTTCGGTGAAGGCGATCAGTTCTTCAGTTGTGGCGCGTATCCGCTCGAAGACATTCACGATCCAACCGGAGCAGGGGACACGTTCGCTGGCGGCATGGCCGGGTATCTCGCTGGGACAGTGAAGACGGTTCACTTCAACGATCTGCGCAAAGCGATGATCTACGGGAGCGTGCTCGCGAGTTTTTGCGTAGAAGCCTTCAGTCTCGAGCGGTTGCGCAAGCTCACAATGGAGGAAATCACCAGGCGGTACGAGACATTCAAACTCATGAGCCAATTTGAGGTGCCCGTGGAATGACGATGCAAGAGTCCGAGTATCGCAGATTGCTGCGGCGCACGTTGATCATAACGGCAGTATGCATTGTTGCCGTCTTGATCTGTTACTTCTGGATTGATCGTCCTGTGGCGTTTTTTGTTTATGGCCATCACATCAACAAGATCGAAGTCTTTCGATGGTTCACTTATCCGCCGCCGGAAGTACAGAATTGGTCGGCTCTGATGTTAACGATCTTGGTGCTTCGACGGGCCTGGGGACCATTTTTGCGCTGGCAAAAGGTGCTGCTGGTCGCGTGTGTTAGCTTGATCGTTGCCGATGATTTCCGCATCTCGTTAGGCGATGTTTTCGGTCGCTACTGGCCCGAGACCTGGACTCACGATAACCCATCGCTCATCGGCACCGGCACGTACGGTTTTCATCCGTTTCAGCGTGGCGACGACATTGGCAGCTTCCCCTCTGGCCATGCGGCGAGGATCTTCGGGTTCGCCACGGTGTGGATGATTGCGATGCCCCCTAGTCGAGTCGCAGCCACGCTGATTTGCGCGCCGATGCTCGTGAGCCTTGTCGCGATGAATTATCATTTTGTCAGCGACGTAATTGCCGGCAGCGTTTTAGGCGCGCTGGTCGCTACATACGCGGCGCATCTGGCGCGACTTGAAATATCGTGATTGTGATGTGGCGCAAGGTTTGTACTTGTGAGTTTGGGACAGCGAAGCTTATGAAATCGCGCCACGGGATCGCCGTCGTTGCCGTCGCTGTTCTTTGGATCTCGGCGGTCGATCTTTGCGCACGCGAAGGAACTAAAGACTGGGTTGTATTGGAAAATTGCCGGCTTATCACAAACCCGGCGAATGACGGCGACAGTTTTCACGCGAGCGCAGGCGCGCAGGAATACATCTTTCGGCTCTATCTGGTCGATGCGCCCGAAACGGATGCCCTGGCACCGGGACGTCTCGTTGAACAGGCGAAGTATTTTGGTGTTACGGTGCCGCAGGTCATCGAAGTTGGCCAGGCGGCCAAAGAGTTCACACGGCAGAAATTGTCCGAGCCGTTCACAGTGTTTACGCATCTGTCAGATGCGATGGGTCGCAGCAAGCTCGAGAGGTTCTACGCCTATGTTCAGACGAAGGACGGCGATCTAGGCGAGCAGTTAGTTCGCAACGGGTTGGCGCGAATTTATGGATACAAAGCGGCACCACCGGGATTAAGAAATTCGCGAGTGGAAATGGAAAAGCTTCAGCTATTCGAAAATGAAGCCAGACTAGAGAAAATCGGAGGCTGGGGCATCGCTGCTGGGCGGCTCAATGCGCGTGCACAAAAGCCGTCTGACTTCAGCCATTTCGCCCTCGCCCCGATGGCTCGGCCACGCCCAACGCCACTGGCGAGTCCATCTGCCCGCTTTACTCCAACGCCGACGCCTGGTGCCCCGGCTAGGAGTAGCAGCCCAAGCGGTGCGCAAAAGTCACCGCGAAAGGAAAAGACGCCGCTCGGCAAGATCGACATCAACACCGCGACGGAGAAAGAACTGATGACGGTGCCAGGCATCGGGCGTGTAACGGCGACTCGCATTATCGCAGCGCGCCCATTTCGCAGCGCTGATGATCTGAAGAGAGTGAGCGGAATCGGAGACAAAAAATACGCGCAGATCCGGCCATACTTTCAGTAATCGCTGTGGTGTTGCGTGAGTGTTTTAGTTCGCCAATCACGCGAATTGAGCAAAAATTTCGCGCGAAGCGCTTTGGAGTGCGGCGCGCTCGACGCCGCTTTCGCACGCGCGCCAGACTCAGCATTCGAGAGGAAAAAACGCGCCCGAGAGGATTCGAACCACTAACCTTCTGATCCGTAGTCAGATGCTCTATCCAGTTGAGCTACGGGCGCCCGTGAAGAGCAGCAACTTGCCGGTACAAGCGAAAGAGGTCAAATCACACCCGCGGTGAATGTGAGAAGTGAAAGGTGAAAAGTGAGAAGTGATTAACGCAGGTTTGATCTTTACTTTTCACCTCTCACTCCTCACCTCTCACATTTACATGACCATCTTCCTCGGCTGCGGGTTTGCGGCGAAGTATCGCGAAGGCGGCGGAAATTTTTCCGTGCCCCTGCAGTGGATGCTTGGGCTGCGGCGTCTGAAGCTGGATGCGATTTGGTTGGAGTTACTGCCGGCCACGAACGATGTGGCGGAGGACGAAGCGAGAATTAGGAATTTCCAGAACCTATTGCGCGCGCACGGATTATCCGGCCGATATTGTTTGCTTTATCAGAAACCTGCATCCGACGAGCATGATTTGGATGGGATTCGCTGCATGGGAATTTCAAAACGTGACCTTCTCGATCGCCTTGCCGGACCGAGTGTTCTGCTCAATCTCGCGTATTCAATTCATCCGCCTTTGCTGCTGAAATTTGAGCGTCGCATCTTTTGCGATCTCGATCCGAGCGAAATTTTTTACTGGATGACCAAGATGGAGATGGGGCAGTCGTACCATCACGAATTCTGGACAATTGGACTCAATGTTCACGCTGACGATTGTCAGCTGCCGAAGCCTGTGGTGGCAGCCGTGCCGGCTGCTTTCCCTTCTGAGCAGGCGACACGCCTGCCTCTACAAAAGCTAAAGTGGAACACATTTTATCCATTGGTTGACACGAAGTTTTTCGGGCCGCGACCGCGTCCGCCCGCGTCAAAATTCACAACCGTTGGCCAATGGTATTGGGGCGGAGCCGTGGAAGTTGCGGGTGAATTTCCTGATTTATCAAAAAAATTCGCATTCGAGTCTTATCTGGAGCTTCCGACCCGCGTACCGGAGGCGTGCTTCGAACTGGCGATGAACATCGCCGCCGAGGATCCGGAAAGAAAACGGTTACAACGACTCGGCTGGAAAATTGCCGATCCCCACCGGGTCGCGCGCACCCCGCGGGCTTACCGCCGTTACCTGGCCAGCGCGATCGCTGAATTCACCGCGATCAAGGGCGTTGACGTAGCATGGCGCACCGGATGGATCAGCGATCGCGCCGCAGCATTTCTGGCTCTCGGGCGGCCGGTGATCACCGAAGACACTGGCGCCAGACATCATCTGCCTGCGAACAATGGATTCAGTTTTGTTCGCGATGCAGACGAGGCAGAAGCCGCCGTCAACGAAGTGCTGCGCGATTGGCCGCTGCTGTCCGCGAAGGCGCGCGCATGCGCGGTCGAGGTCTTCGATTCGCGAAGGAATCTTAAGACGATTCTTGATCTTTAATCCGCAGACGAGACGCCAATCCGCGTTACATGACTGTTACGAAAAGTCGCTCGATTTAGCGTTGCAAAACGATTTTCGGGTGTTACTCGTTGTGCCGTTATGGCTGACTTGATCAAAGCAGAGGAGCTGAAAGCACGGCTTAAAAAGATCCCGGAATGGGAACTGGAGAAGAAACATATCGAGCGCACTTTTGAGTTTGATGATTTTGCCGATGCGATCGATTTCGTAAATACTGTGGCGGAAGTCGCTGAGGATGAAGAACACCATCCCGACATCGACATCCGCTACAACAAAGTGCGCCTGGTCCTCTCAACTCATAGCAAAGGCGGCTTGACCGAGCTTGATTTTAATCTCGCCGAGAGAATCGATACGCTAGAGGAATAGCGGATTCGAAGTCGCAGATCCCAACGTCCAAGTTCCAAAGAAATTCTAATTCTCAATTCGACAAACGCAGCCACGTCCTGCGGAACGGCTTTTTGGATTTGGATGTTTGAGATTTGTTTGGGATTTGAAGTTTGGAATTTGGAGCTTCTGTCCTAGGGCAGTCGTCCTTCGTCCGCATCGATAAATTGAAACGATGTCTCAATGTCCGATCTGTCACTCATCCCTGCCTCCGCTTTGCGGCGCGTAACCATGCCGGAAACTTCATCGTTCCAGCCGCGCTTGCGCATGAATTCGTTCCAAACGTATAGGTCGTCTTCCGACGGCCTGCGGCCAACTTCGAAGCACCATTGCAAAATCTCCTCGTCGGTGCCGCCCTTTCTCACGCGGTCGACTAATCGATCGTAATCTACTCGGAGAAAGCGGACACACTTCTCATCGAAGCCTTTTCCAAGGTTCGCATGGTAATCCGGAGGCAATTCGCCCTTGGCGTGCAGTCGGATTTTGTCGAGCATCCGACCAAAATAGAAAAGGCCACCAACTTTTTCTGTAGGACTGCGGAGTGGAAATGCGACCATTGAAGAAACTTGAGCCGCTTTTCGCGCGGTTCAAGCGCGCGGAAATATTTAGCGATTTAGCGATTCAATGATTTAGTGATTTCAATTTGCTAAATCACTCACTCGCTAACTCGCTAAATTGTTGAAATGGATCGGATCGTTGGAGTAGAAACCGAATACGGCTGTCTTCTGAGTGAAGAAGAACCGCACGTTAATTCGGAGTTATGGCCGGCGAAGGTCAAAAACTATCTGTTCCGAAAGGCGGATGCCGGCACGATCGATCTGCATTACCGCGATTACGAGGAACCCCCTGGCAATGGAGGATTTCTCCTCAACGGCGGACGTCTCTACCTCGACATGGGCCATATCGAGTACGCGTCGCCGGAATGTTTGCATCTGCATGATCTGGTCACCTATGAATTGGCCGGCGACGACCTCCTGCAATCTTCGCTGGTGGCTCTCGGCGCGGAGGACCGTGTGTCCTTCATCAAGAATAACGTCGATCATCACACCGGAGCCACGTTTGGCTGCCACGAGAATTATCTGATGAAACGGGAGGCGCAGTTCACGCCTCCAATTCTCGGAACGCTGCTAACTTTCCTGGCGACTCGCCAGATCTTCACCGGCTCGGGACGCGTCGGGCAGTCCAACCCGCTGGCATTCGATTTCGAGCCGCCGCAACCCGAGGCACATGTCAATTTTCAGCTTAGTCAGCGCGCCGACCATATCGTGAACGACATTTATCAATGGGTGCAATTTAATCGCGCAATCATCAACGCGCGCGACGAGCCGCTGGCTGATTACCGGAAATATCGCCGGCTGCATTTGCTGATTGGCGATTCCAACATGAGCCCTTATGCCAATGCGCTGAAAATCGGGACGACTGCCTGCGTTCTCTCATTGCTGGAAGAGGGCCGTTTGCCGCGAAATCTCATTCTGGCTGATGCAGTGCAGAGCACGCGCGATATTTCTCGCGATCCCACTCAGCGATGGACGGTGCGTCTTGAAAACGGTAAAACCATCGACGCGATCGACGTGCAGTGGGAATTCCATCAACTGGCGCAGAAGTACCTGCACAACAGCAGCGCCGAAACCAACTGGTTACTGGAAAACTGGGGATTCGTTCTTGAAGCGCTGACGAATAATCCTCATGCGCTTATCGGCGGCGTCGATTGGATAACAAAGAAATGGTTGCTGGAAACGTTTGTCGAATCTGAAGGGTTAAGCTGGGACGATCCATGGCTGCAAAGCATTGATCTGGAATATCACAACATCGACCCACGGCGCGGCTTGTTCTTTGCCGTTACGCCCGGAAAGCGAATTACTGAGTGGAACAACAGTGTACGTCGTCCCAGCGCGATGCGCGTTCCTCCCGCTAACACGCGCGCCTCAGGTCGCGCGCGGGCAGTTGCTTTTTTCCAGTCCGGCGCCTGCGGGATCCCCTATGTAATTAACTGGGACTCGATCGCCTGTGACAGCCGGGATTTTCTTGTTATGGGCAACCCGTTTGAGACTTACAATGATGAAGTCGACCGTTTTCTGTCAAAGCCGCGCGCGGTCAACGTCGCTGGGGACTGAGCAACTCTTAAAGTCGACCCGGATTAGGCCCAAAATTTGGATCGAATTCTCGTTAGACGCATGTGCCACTCCTTACCAAGAACACCGATCACAGAGAACCAATCGACACATGATTCCAATGCCCTTTCGTATCATTCTGCTTCTAGCGCTCCAGTTCACGGCCTCCCCACTCTCCGCTGCGTCATCGTGGCAGGAGGCCGATCCAGAACAGAGCAACACACGACTCGGAAACGGTAAAACGATTCAGACCGTCGTTTCTCCGAATGGCGCTTATACGGTTCTTTTACGAGATGAAGGGGAGCAACAAGATTTCGCGTGGAAGCGACTTTATCTCAAGCAAGGACAATCCTACACGCTTATTGGTGTTTACAACACAATTGAAGATATCAGGTGGGACGAAGACTCTACAAACGTCCGATTTAAGGCTACAAAGGCCGTGGGGCCGGATCAGGTCGAAGAGCGTGAAGCGACCTACGACCCTCGGAAGAAGCTTCTCAGGTGGCGTGTTCTTCGGGTCATAGAGATTCCCACCTAACATGATGCACCCGATACTGCAACACAACTTCCTCCCAGCGCCTAACCATGCGATGCAGCGAACCGCGAGCCAGCTTGCGATCTCAGTCTTGTGTGTTTGCCATCCACCCGTTGCCTGCGTGGCGCGCATCACAGGGCTCGCGGTCGCTGATCTTGTGTCTCGTTAGCTTACTGCAGTCTTTGCAGTGACGAAATGCCGTAGTTTTCTTGGAGCGCGGGGGCTTCGGCGGCGACTTGCGATGCGTCGAGCTCGATCTGTTTCGGATCTTCTTCGGTCTCGATTTTGATGAAACCTTCGATTGGATGCTTTACGGCTTCTGCCAAATCGTCTAACGATTTGATTTCTCTGCCGTTCACCTTCTTTACGGTCAAATACGCAAGGTCATCGTAACCGATTGTGCTGTTGGCAGGCAGGACTTGGCTGAGGATCACGATGCGCCGATTCCTCTCTGGAAAGAGCTCGGATTGGAAATGGTCGAAATAAACCAAACGCTGAGGCGCTTCTCGTTGCCAGTTGGGTCCCCATTCCTTGAGATATTGACGGGACAGCTCCTGAAAAATCAGGCCGCCAACGACATAATATCGGGGCGGCTGATCGAGATAATAGGGCAGGCTAACGTAATCTTTCGCGTCGCGATGTTCGAGAGTGACGTTTACCTGCATCGGCTTGCCGTTGCGTTGAATGTGGAAAGGGACAACGTCGCCGGCGTACGCGTGTGCCGTGAGTAAATTTGTGAATTCGATCTTGCCATAAAGCGAATCCACATAGTTACCATTTTGGTCGATTTCATTGTTCCCGATCGCTGTTATGACATCGCCGACTTGCAGACCCGCTTTCATTGCCGGCGTGCCTGGTTCCACATTCGTAATGTACACGCCGCCGCCCTTGCCTTTTTCTCCCGCGAATTCGCGCAACTGCGGATCGCGCGTAGGAAAAAATGAGAAGCCAGCAGAGGGAAAACCGCGATAGTTCTGGCTTTCGGCTTCTTTCAAAAAGTGCGTGATGATCGGCGCCGGAATGGCATCAACCAGCTGCGAGCGCGAATCGTAACGCAACAGCAGCCCGGCGAGCTTGTTCTTTTTAACCAAGGGAACCGTGTAGCTGTTCTCGCGATATTGCATGGGGATGCTAATGCGGTAAGTAAGGAATTGCCCAACTTCGATCGGGTAAGGCATCATTTGCACGGTTGTCACCAAGCCTTCTGTTGCGAGTAAGGCACCGGTTGGTTCCAACTGCCACGCTGCGAGCCGGTCGCCGACGACCGTATCAGGCGTGATTTCGAGCGGCGTGATTCCGTCGAGGAATGTTTTCTCCGCCGGTTCAAGGAGCGCCAGGTTCGCTTCGTAATCGATCACCCGCACATTGGCTGCCGTTTTCTCGCCTGATTCCGCGCGCTCCAGTTCTACGTAATTTTGGTTCGCAACGAGATCGGCGGTAACAAGAACACGTCCTTTGGACAAAACCGCTCCAAGGGCGCGTTTTGAAAACGGCGCTTTCTTTTGCCAAGGCCGAAAATAATCGTACGATTGGCCGGTCACATTTACGCGAACCAACGCCAGTTGTTTCTGCTTACCTGCCGCCGACGGAACAGTAGGTTCTTTTTTCGCCAACATCCCGCTGGTTGCGACAACCATGACCCCGAAAACGATAAGAGAGCGTCTAAGCATGTTAAGTCTTGTTCGCCTGCTTCGGCGGACCTGCCTCCGGTTGTTCCCGAAGATTTTGTTCCTTCGCTACATTGTAACGCGTCTTGATGCGTTCACGTGCAGCCTCCACTTTGTTGCGATCAAGCACCAACGGAGGCCCGTCACCGATCATGCGAATGACCAGCTGTTCCGGTGCCTGGGCAAAAGCGTTCGCCAATTCGTCGAGAGTCCGAATTTTCTTGCCGTTTACTTCATCCACAATCGCCCCGCGATAAGGCGCGAGGTACGTGTTGATCGGGTCCGGCAAAATGTTGCTCAGCACGATGATGTCGGGATGCTGTAAATAAATTTGCTCCACGGTGAAATACTCGAAGAAATGACGGAGGCGCAGATCTGTCGCGCGATAAGCCTCCAGCATGTCGAGGTTCAACGGCTGAAAAAGCAAACCGCCATAAAGGACGTAGCGTGCTCGCACATCATAGCTATGGCCTTGGATGGCGTAAGGCCAGGGCTTGTATAACTTAATTGTCACAGTCATCGGCTGCTTGTTCCGCAAGAGATCAAACTTGACCGAATCACCTTTGAACTTTCGCTCGACAACCTCCTCGAATTGGGCGCGCTCGCCCTCCAGTTCGACATTCGCATCGCTGGCAATAGGATGGCCGTCGATCGTTAGAAGAACGTCACCCGGTCGCAGAATACCGTCCGATGGCCCAGCCGCGACCACAGAACTTACCAGCACCCCACGATCATCATCTTTCAATCCAAGAAATTTTCTTTGGGCAGGATTTTGCAATTTCGCGTAGGTGATGGCGAGATCCGGGTATTCGTCGTAATGCCCGTTGCTGATATCTTTCAAGAACCGATTGATCACCGGTGTGGGAATCATGTAGGCCACGCCTTGGGCGACGTCGCCGCTGTAGCCCTGAAATGCAACGCCGACGACTTTCCCATCCTGCATCACGGGCCCACCGCTGTTGCCCGGGTTAATCTGCGCGCTGATCTGTATCGCAAGATGCTGGTCAATCGACGAATGCGTGTAGAGCTGAAAATCAATTCGCGACACGATCCCGGTCGTGACCGACATTCGTTCACCGCCAATTGGGTAACCGTAGGCCGACACGGTCGATTCCAGCGCAGGGATGCCGCCAAATTTCAGCGGGATCATGTTTTTGAAAAAATCCGGAGCCGATACCGTGATGAGTGCGAGGTCGCAATCGTTCGCGATGAATTGCACTGTGGCCGGATATTTGTTGGGATCGCCATCGCGCTCCACGGTGAGATACCGGCTATTGGCGACGACGTGCGCGTTTGTCAGAATGCGGTTGTCGCTAATCACAAACCCGGCACCCACCCCACGTTGCAGCCCACCTGCATTCCATGGCGCCCTGTAGTCAGGTTCCACCGCGGTCGCTGTGATTCGGACCAGACTTTTCTGGACCGGTCCATTTGGTTTTGGCGGCGCAATCAGAACGGGAACGGGAACTACTTCTTGTGCAGGTGGGCTCGATCGCCTTGGACCCGGAGCCTGGGGTGCCTGTGGACCTTGCGGCTCCATTGGAGGCCCCGCCGGTGTGCTTTCCTGCGCGGGCAAACCCGGCGAGAGCAACAAGGCAATAGTGGTAGCAATAAGAAAACGCTTCATCGGCGGAAAGCCTGCAACCTTAGACAGTGTTATCCAAAATCAACATTCGGATTGGAATTTGCATTTGGCCCTTTTGGTGACACACAGACATTTTAGATGCTTCGCCCGTTCAAATGTGTCACGAGACGCACGAAGCGTTGCCCCTTCAAAGTCTCGAAGCAATCATTAATGTATGTGTGTTGCACAGCGGGATCAAATACCAGCACGATCGAGAATCGACTTGAGCACCTTTTCGGCCTCGAAGAATTCGCGGGCAATGTCGTAAGCAGCGCGCGAATGGTTAGCGTAGTCGCGATTGACTTCTTCTACTGCGTCAACAATTTCCCCGACGGATCGGAAGGATAAGAGTCCTGCTTTCCCGCCATAATTTTTGGTGAAGCCGGTTTCCTGGGTGATCACCGGGCGACCTGCGGCCAGATAGCACGCGCTGCGGTCGCTAAACCAGCCAGTGTTGAGGCGGACATATTGGTCCTTGGCCACCGTAAACTCTCCCTTCGATCGCTGAATGTAATCGCGGTACAGCCAGTAATCGACACTCATCTGCAGAGGACAGCGCAGCCGCCAGCCGTTTCGTTGGAATTTCGTGCGTGTTTTTGAATCTTTGATATTCGTTGCCAGTTCAAATGTTTCTCCGGCTTTTGCTGGTGCGGAAACGAATCGAAGAAACTCTCGCGATTTGCTCCAAAGATATCTCTCTCCACGCCACGAAATATCTTTGAGGCCGCTCGTGGACCAGTTTGCTACTGACGTAAAAACTGGAGCGCTCGCAGGAGACCGCTTTGTTTTCCAGAAACCAGTCACCACCGGTTGCCGCGTCGCGAGCCATTTGAATCCATGCGTTGGAACGGGAAAACTTTTCGTCCCGACGTTTTCGCCAAATGTAAAAAGTGCGCGATGACCTCGCAGATATTCCATTGTCGATTTCACGCCCTTATCGATCTTGATTTGCTCAACGCCAGGATCGCTCTCGACGTAAAGGATGCGATCGGAAACAAGTAAATCGTTATTAAATTCTTGGGTCCCGCAAACGTTCAGGATCGCATCAGCCTCGCGATAGAGTTGACGAATTTTTTTTAACGGCAGACCGGCAGTTGGATTACCGGGCAAATAACGTGCGCAATATGCCCAGCGATTCTTGAAGTCAAAGTCGCGCGCCAGGCAGGCGAGAACTTTTGCTGCGTAATCGAACTCGTCGGTGACTTCGAACGTTTCCGGATTGTACGGCAAGCGCGCTGAATCCTCGATGAAGAAAACCTCGTGCCCAAGGCGTTGCAGTCCCACAATGTAGTGAATGTGCTGCCAGATCACCCCTGCGATCGGCATCGATCCCATGAAACCCATGATGACGATGCGCTTGCGTTTCATGACCTACCGCTGAGAGCGCGGAGGACGCAGAGGGTTACAAACAAAGAATTCATCTCTGCGAACTCAGCGATCTCTGCGGTTAAATTTTCTGACGACTACGGCTGGATTGCCGGCCACCACAACATTTGGCTCGACCGATTTGGTAACCACTGCGCCTGCGGCGACAACCGAGTTTTCGCCGATCGTGACGCCTTTCAAAATCACGGCGTTCATGCCGATCCAGACGTTGTCCGCGATTTTCACCGGAGCCGTCGTTAGTTTTGGACGAGCCGGGCGGTTTTTGTAATACGGGGCAAGAGCTTGTGCATCGATCAGACGCTGTGCGGGCTCGAGCGGATGAAAGTCCGAATCGGCGATACCGACGTTCCATGAAACGAGGCAATGCGATCCGATCTCGATCTTTTCCTCCGCCATGATCAACGCGCCATTGAGCAGCGTGAAATCGCCGATTGTGCAATGACCATTCTCGCCGATCGCAAATGAGCAGCCCGCGTAACATGAAACGTGTTTGCCGATAATTACTGCTCGCGGCTCTTTGCTCCGGAGCTTTCGGAAGATTTGCGCTGTCTCGCAGTAGAATCCTTCTCCGAACTCAACATTGCCTGGAATTGGCTCCGGCCACCAATCGCCTTCCACGTGTCGATCTTCTCTGACGTTGCTCATGAGGGTCTTCCTGTCATTCTGAGCGAAGCGAAGAATCTCAATATTTCTTTCTCCGCGTTGATTGCCTCGGCATCCAGAGATGTTTCGCTTCGCTCAACATGACAGGGCACTACGTCACGTCGGAAATTTTCCTGAACTGTAAAGTTTCGCGTAAACACCGCCGCGCGCGACAAGTTCGTGGCCTCGACCTTGTTCTATGATCTGTCCGTGGTCGAGCACGATGATTTGATCGAGATTGTGGATCGTGGCCAGCCGATGTGTTGCGATCAAAGTTGTCCGGCCGCGCATCAATTCTTTGATTGTCTCCATAATCGCAGCCTCGGTAGCCGGATCGAGCGCCGAAGTCGGTTCATCAAGCAACAGGATGGGCGCATTTTTCAGAAACGCCCGCGCGATTCCAATGCGCTGCCGTTGACCAACGCTCAGATGTCCGCCCCTTTCGCCGACGAGGCTGCCGTATCCCTGAGGCATCTCGCGGATAAACTCATCGGCCTGCGCCCGACGCGCCGCTTCGATGATTTCTTCTTCGGTCGCATCCGGCCGGCCATAGGCAATATTTTCGCGAACTGTAGTCGAGAACAGCAATGTGTCCTGCAGCACGATTGCGATCTGCGCCCGCAAAGATTTTTTCGTTATTTCGCGCACGTCACGGTCATCGAGCATGACAGAACCGCTCGAGGGATCGTAAAATCGAGGCACCAAACTCAGTAAAGTGCTCTTACCCACGCCAGTCCCGCCTACGAGCCCGATGATCTGGTTTGGCTCGATGCGAAGATCGATGTTGCGCAAGACCTGGCGATCTCCCGCATAAGCAAAACTTACCGATTGAAACGCGATGGCACCGTTCGCGGAAGAAATGGCAACCGCGTTCGGTGAATCAACAACGTCATCCTGCCGGTCCAAAACTTCGAAGCAACGTTTCGCGCCTGCGGTGGCGCCTTCCATTGCCCATGCCGTGTAGGTGAGCGATTCCAGCGGTTGGTAAAGCATTAGCAGATACGCGCTGAAGACCAGAAGCGAGCCCAGTGTGAGCGTACCCGTCAGAACATGCAGCGTACCGATGTAGTACATCACGGCCGTGCCGACCACCATCAGCGTGCTGATCACGAGGGCGCTGTTTACGTTCGTCAAAGTCAGCCGCAAATTTGCTTGCAGACTCTGGCGGGCTTGCTGCTGAAATTGCCGCACTTCAAAGTCCTCGCGTCCGAACGCGTGCACCATTCGGATCGAGCTCAGGCCTTCCTGCGCCTGCGCGAGAACGGCGCTCTCCTGTTCTTGAATGGATGTCGATTCGCGGCGAATCCTGTGGGCAAAGAGATAGATGGCGCCGACAACTAACGGAACAATCCCAAGCGAGACCAACGTAAGCTGCCAGTCCAGTCGCAGCATGATAACGAAAGTTCCGATCAACGTGATGACAGACGCAAAGATGTTGGTGAATCCCTTGTTGTAGATTGTCTGAATCGATTGCGAGTCGTACGCCACGCGGAAACTGGAATCGCTCGAGCGCCGCGCATCGTGATATTTGAGCGAGAGCGATTGCAGATACGCGTACAAATCGGTGCGCAACTTTAGCAACGCTTGTAACCCAATTTTCACGAACAGATAATTCGTGATCCAATTAATGATTCCCCAAAGAAACTGGATACCGATCAGCGCCAGACAGAGCAGGAGAACCCACGTGCGCCAGTCGGGCCGTATCGCTGCCCCTGCGCGCAGAAAATCGTCAACGATGATCTTGAATGGCCACGGCTTGAGCAGGTTCAGACCTATGCCAACGAACGCCAGGCACAATCCGAAGATCGTTTGCCACAGAAATGGTCGGTAGTAATGGAGAACGCGCCGATAAATCGACATGTGAATTTTGGATTGCGGATTTTCGTTTTTAGACTGAACTAGGGGCAAACTTTATTGCGGCCCGAATCGAGAGATTCCTCGACTTCGCTCGGAATGACAATATGCATCATCTTCTTGAAACTTGGTTCTCTTGGGTATTGACCGGTGGATATACCGGGATTGTCGTGTTGATGGCGATGGAGAGCTCTATCTTTCCGGTCCCGAGCGAGATCGTCATTCCGCCGGCTGCATTTTTGGCCGCGCAAGGAAAATTGAATCCTGTTGGGGTGGTGCTGGCCGGGACAGTGGGATCGTATTTGGGTTCGGCCATCACGTACTGGGCATCACGGCTCATTGGACGTCCGCTTATCGTAAAGTACGGTCGGTTCGTTCTCATCAGTCCTAAAAAACTGGAACAAGCCGAGAATTGGCTGGCGCGCTATGAAGCAGGGGGCGTCTTTTTCGCGCGTCTGCTTCCCGTGGTTCGCCATTTGATCTCGATCCCGGCGGGGATCGTTCGGATGAACTTCGGCGTTTTCAGTATCGTCACCATCGCTGGTTCGGCGCTCTGGTGCTCGATCCTGGCTTACCTTGGCGACAAAGCATATCGCATTGAACCCGAGCTCTTGACTAATCCGGATGCGCTTGTGCGCTTTATCCAAGGACAATCGCGCGGGATCCTGCTGGTGATCGCGCTTTTCGCAGCTCTTTACATGCTCACTCTGCGGTTGCTGAAGCCGCGTTCCAGCGCATAGGCAGCGCCCTGGCAACCTGCCAGAAAAAGCCGCATACGTTCCCATATTCGGAGACCGAATTTCCTAACCGCCGCCAAAGACCTCCGCAGGCGGCTGACGCAAGACGCCTCCCTCGGCGCCTCACTGAGCGAGAGGCTGTCGCAAGATTTGTGTTTGAAAATTGAACAAAAGTGTCGCTCAACGGTCAGTGGTAGGTGAACAAAGTATGAATAACTGCATTGGGTTTATGGATGAGATATTCGCATCAGGGAATGGCACCGGAACTGCTCTCCGGAAAAGCAGACACAATATGAAAAGAAATCGGCAAATTCTAAAGCGGCGCACCAGGTTGTCTCTTGGCGATCTCATCCTGGCAGTGAGTTCCTGCACCAACAGCAGCAGGGAAACGGTCGCAACCGTTGCGGATCTTCTTGCCAGTGGCCGGGTGCGCTTGGACGACAACGGACGTTACCTGCGCGCGCGCGTCTGTTAGACGGCGGACCGAATAACGATTCTGAGAAGTCGCTCCCGTGTTCTGTCGCTGGAGCGATTTTGTTTTTGGACCTCTGTCTCAGCGGACTTCGTGTTGTCGGCCCCAGATCCAACGCGCTGAGGACAGCTCACATTACGGCGTTCGGCCTCAGTTTCGGCTCCTAATGTTAGCGTCGATCGCGTCAACAAAACACTTTTCGCGTGAGTCGGTCGCTTTTATCTTAACGCAGTGATCGATCGTTATTCCCGGCCAGAGATGAGCAAGATCTGGTCGGATGAGCGCAAGTTTCAGATTTGGCTGGAGATCGAAGTGCTCGCCTGCGAGGCGATGGCGGAGCTGTGTCAGATCCCAAAAGAGGACGCTGCGGAGATTCGCAAGCGGGCGCGATTTTCAATCCCGAAAATCTTGGAAATTGAAAAGCGTACGGATCACGACGTCATCGCTTTTCTAGAGAACGTAGCTGAATCGGTCGGTCCGGCAGCACGCTGGATTCATCAGGGGCTGACTTCATCAGATATTTTGGACACAACCCTCGCCGTCCAACTGAACGAGTCGTGCCAAATTCTGCTCGACGATCTGCAAACGCTACGCACCGCTATTGCTGGGCAGGCGTGCCGGTTCAAGATGACTCCGATGATCGGCCGCAGCCACGGCGTGCACGCCGAGCCGATCACATTCGGTCTGAAGCTCGCGCTCATGTATGATGAATTCCGCCGCGCCATCGAGCGGCTCACCCAAACGCGCGAACGCATCCGCGTCGGCAAAATCAGTGGAGCGGTCGGTACTCATGCGCACATCGATCCTAAGATCGAGCGCGCGGTTTGCGAAAAACTCGGACTAAAACCGGCGACACTCTCAACTCAGATCGTGCAGCGCGACCGCCACGCGGAATTTATGGCAACGCTCGCCGTCATCGCATCGAGCATCGATCGTTGGGCGACAGAATTCCGTCATCTCCAGCGCACCGAGGTGCTTGAAGTTGAAGAGTTTTTCGGCGAAGGCCAGAAAGGCAGCTCCGCCATGCCGCACAAGCGCAATCCAATCACAAGCGAACGCTTGAGCGGTTTGGCGCGCGTCATTCGCGGGAATGCAGTCGTTGCGCTGGAGAACGTGGCGCTCTGGCACGAGCGCGATATCAGTCACTCGAGCGCCGAGCGAATCATTCTGCCGGATTCATGCATCCTGCTCGATTACATGCTCGCGAAATTGCGAGACATCGTCGAAAAATTGCAGGTCTATCCCGAGCGAATGGCGCAGAATCTCGCCCTCACGAAGGGACTGTATTTCAGCCAGTCGGTCCTGCTTGCTCTGACGAACGCGGGTGCGGAACGCAAAGCTGCTTATGAAGCGGTTCAACGCGCCGCTATGAAAACTTGGAAAGGCGAGGGGACATTTGCCGAAAACGCAAAATGCGAAGCGGAAATCGTCGCGAAACTTTCACCGGAAGAAATCGATCGCCTTTGCTCGCTCGACATTCATTTCAAGCACGTCGGTTCGACCTTCAAGGCGCTTGGGTTGGAGTAGGTAGACATGCCGTACTGCGGCGTCCACTCGGTGCGGCGCTGCGTTGATAAAATCAGTTCAGCCGCTGCCACACGTAGCGAACTGGACCGTCTCGGACTGCAATTCGACTGGTTTCGATGCCGATGATTGGCCACTGGCGATGCCGCATTTCAATCGCTTCGCCTTTGAAGCTCGGCACGGTTTTCATCTCTGTTAGCAGTTTTCCATTTGCCGTGCACCATATACCTGCCCAGAGCTGCTCTCTTACGTCACCTTTTCCCGGCTCACGCCAATTTGGCATGTTTGCGAACACGCCGATGCTGTGATCTCGCCCAAGGACGATTTCGTAGTCATGCGTATTATAGTGGACACGCCAAGAACCGAACAAATCGGTATCGACAACGTCGCGTGTGCATGCCCTCACGGTGGAGTCAGGAAATAGCCGCTTGTAGCTGAGAACACGTTTTTCGTTGGGATCTACGAGCTCCAATGTATCTCCTGTGGCCTTCACGATCATAAACTGAACTTGTTTGTCCTCGGGTTCCCATTTGTCGAGCCCAATTGAAGAAGTGAAATGAACGGCAATTTGTCCATTTTGCAGCCTCCACGTGCCTGCGCTAGTAGGACAACTCGGGGTAGTTAGTGCATTCTTTTCGCTTACCCATGCAACAAACATGTGATCTCTGCTGAGTGCGATTTCCTGCACAATGTCTGCCGTTTCCGCCCGCCATGTGCCAGTAAAACTCGTTTCAGAAAATTTCGTGCAGCTGCACAGGGCGAAAACGGCAATCACCGCCAAGCGATTCACGGCACGAAAACTTAACGAGTCAGCTTGTTCATTCGTAACGCAGTGCTTCGATGGGATCGAGGTTAGCGGCGCGATAGGCGGGGTAGAGACCAAAGGCGATGCCGATTGCCGAGCAGACGAGAAGGCCCGCAATCGCCCAGCCGTAAGGGAAAATTAGGTCCACCTTGAGCCACGCTGCGAGCATGTCGCCGACGATGATTCCAAGAACGATTCCGAGCATACCGCCGGCCTCGGAAATGAAGACGGCCTCGGTTAAAAATTGACGCAGGATATCGCGACTGCGGGCACCGATCGATTTGCGAACCCCGATTTCCTTTGTCCGTTCGGTGACGCTTACCAGCATGATGTTCATGATGCCGATTCCGGCAGCGACGAGCGCAATGAAACTGATGACGAACGCGCCTACTCGCACGTAGCCCGCAACGTTAACGAACGCACTCTTGAGCGAGTCGTTACTGTAAATCTCGAAATCGTTCGGCTGATCGGGGCGCAAGCCGCGGGCGATCCGCATGGCGCCGATCGCACGATCAAATGTGCGGTTGTACGTGTCTTGCGTGAACGCTTGCGTCGCGATGTTGACGGTACGTTTGGCCTCGCCGTAATCCTCGAAAAAGCGCGTAATCGGCATGAGCACAAGGTCGTCCTGGCTCTGGCCGAATGCGGTCCCTTTTTCCGCCAGCACGCCGACGATTGTGTACGTGTGTCCGCTCACGCGTATGACTTTACCGATCGGCGTTTCGTGTGGAAACAGCCTTTTCTCTACAACCTTTCCCACAACGATGACGCGCCGCGAAAGCTCGACATCTTCATCATTCAAATTGCGGCCGTAACCGAGCGTGTGCGCGTTGGCAGTAAGAAAACTTCGATTCGTCCCAACGATGAGAAGGCTCGGCGTCGTCTTAACCCCGTTGTAAACCGCCTGGCCTTTTACTTCATAACCAAAACTCTTGAGGCAAATCTCGCGCGCCTCGCCTTCCATCAACCGATAATAATGAATCGCCTGTTTGTAGGAAATATTGTGGCGGTTCCGAAATTTTTCCTGCACATCGCCGCTCGCACTGACATTGGCTGGGTATTTGGCAAACTGGAAAATATTCGACCCGAGAAAGCTAATGCCGTTCTCAATTGAATATTGCAATGCGCCAATAGCAGTCATGACTGAAATCACCGAGAACACGCCGATGGTGATGCCAAGCATTGTCAGCGCCGAGCGCAGTTTATTCGCGCCGAGCGACGACCACGCCATTTTTATGATTTCGCCGAATAGCATTTCAAACGTTTATTTACCGCAGAGGGCGCAGAGTTCGCAGAGCTGAATCATAACCTGACCTCCTCAACGAGGCCGCGTCCGGTCAACTTCCATAGCGGCACCAATGATCGCATCCGTGAGTTGATTCAAATTCTTCACAGTCTCTGTGTCCTCTGCGTCCTCTGCGGTTAAAGGTCTATTCATATCTCAGTGCCGCTACTGGATCGAGACGGGACGCTGTCCAAGCTGGCGCGAAACCCGAGAACAAGCCGGTCAGTATTGAGACAATCATGCTTAGAAACACCAAGCCCACCGAGAAATGGATTGGAAAAGACGGAAACGCTTTGCCAATTCCGAAGCACATTAGATAGGCAAACGCCAGCCCGATGAACCCGCCGAGGAGACAAAGCGCCGTCGATTCGATCAGGAATTGCAGCAGGATCGTTCGCCGCCGCGCGCCAAGCGCTTTGCGTGTTCCGATTTCCTTTGTGCGCTCTTTTACGCTGACGAACGTGATGTTCATGATGCCGATCGCGCCGACGAAAAGGGACAGGCCAGTAATGAACAGTCCGGCGATCGCAATTGAGTTTTTCACCGGATCGAGCGTGCTCTTGAATGCCTGTTGCTCGTTGATCGAGAAATCGTCCTTTTTCTCGGGGGGCAATCCGCGCACGCGTCGCATCAAACCAGTGAGCTCGTCCTTCGCATCGGCGAGTCTGGTCTTGTCTTTTACTTTCACACGCACGTCCGAATCACTTTTAGCGGAGAAATATTTGTTAAACGCGCCGAGCGGCATCGCCACCATTGAGTCCCAGCTGAACAAACCAATTACGATGAAGTCCGACGTCGTCCCGAGCACGAAGACGTTGTCGACCTGGTTGCCGCCATATTTGATTGATCGCATCAAATTCGACGTCGGGACTGCGATGACTAGGTTCGAATTCGGCGTTGCCGCGATCATCCTGTTTAATGTCTCGGTGTAGTCAGTTTTGATCTTTTTGCGGTCCCGGTAGTTCCACCAGTCGTCTACTGGCTTCCACGGCCATTGCGTCACGTACAAGACGTCGTCGCCGAGAACTGCCATGCTTTTGTCGAAACCGATAGAGATCCCGTTCACTGCGGTGCCCATCAACGTCACGGCGATAATGCCAATGATCACCCCGAGGGCGGTGAGTGTTGAGCGCGTCAGATTCGAGCGCATTTGCGCCGCTGCGATTTTCCAACTTTCGCTCAGCTCGTATAGAAGGCGTTTCATGCCGATGTTTGTGTAGCAACGGGCATATCGAGCTCCGCAATGAATCCGGCGTGATCCATCTCGATGAGTCCGTCGCGCAAATGCACGGTTCGACGCGCGTGCGCAGCGATATCGCGTTCATGCGTCACGAGAATGATCGTGTTGCCGCGACGATATAAATCCTCCAAGAGTTCCATGATTTCTTCGCCCGTTTTCGAGTCGAGGTTACCGGTGGGCTCGTCGGCGAGAATAATCGATGGTCCGTTCACGAGCGCGCGGGCAATGGCCACTCGCTGGCGTTGGCCGCCAGAAAGTTCGTTCGGTTTGTGATGAATGCGATCGCCCAAGCCCACGTCTGTCAGTACCTGGGTCGCGCGTTCTACACGCCGCTCGGGCTGGATGCCCGCGTAGATGAGCGGCAGTTCCACATTACGCAGGGATGTCGATCTGGGCAGAAGATTGAAGGTTTGAAACACGAAGCCGATCTCGCGATTGCGAACGGCCGCAAGCTCGTCGTCATCCATTTCGGCAACGTTCTTGCCATTGAATTCGTAGCGGCCGGAGGTCGGGGTATCGAGACAACCGAGCATGTTCATGAGCGTGGATTTGCCGCTGCCGCTCGGCCCCATTATGGCGATGTATTCGTTGCGATGAATCTTCAGGTTGACACCGCGCAGCGCACGAACCACTTCCTCGCCCATCACGTAGTCTTTAGTGATGTTCTCAATGTCGATCACGACCGGCCCAGGCGGTCTGATTGAGTTTCGAGTCTCCATCGCAATGTCGATAGTCGCTCGTCGAGATTACTTCATTCCTTCCTTGTCGTACGTGACCTTGATGCCGTCTTTCAATTTTCGGCTGATCACGCTGTAACTTCCCGAGATCACCTCGTCGCCAGGCTGAATACCGCTTTTGATTTCGGTGTAAGTATCGTCGGAAATACCGGTCGTTACTTTCACTATCTGGGCGTTGGTTCCTTTTTTGAGGAACACGACCTTGGAGACTTTTTCGCGCTCTTCTTTTTGTGCCGCTTTCTCGGCTCGCTCATTGACGAACTCCGCGTTGTTATCGCCCTTGTCGCGCTGCGCGACCTTCTGCCTTTTCTTTTCGATTTCCTCTGGACTCAAATTGCTCTCGCCGGTGCGAATGGTCACGGCCTGCATCGGCACTGCCACGACGTCTTTCGCCTCGTTTGTATGGATTTCCGCCGTACAACTCAGCGCGGGCTTCAACGTCACGGCAGCGTCTTCGATTCGAATTTTCACCTCAAAATTGGTGACCTCTTCCTGAGTGCCCGCGCCGGTTGTTTTTCCAGTGTTGGCGATTTGATAAACCGTGCCATGAAATTTCCGATCGCCGTAGGCGTCAATTTTGATCTCGGCCTTGTCGCCCACCTTGACACTTACGACGTCGTTTTCGTTCACATCGACACGCGCTTCCATGTGGCTGAGATCAGCAACGCGCATGACTTCCGTGCCGGCAAATTGCCCTGTCGCCACCAGACGTTCGCCCTGTTTGCTGTTGAGAACTGTGACCGTGCCATCGATCGGGGAATAAATTGTCGTCTTTGACAGCTGATCGCGCGCCTGACTCGAGCCAGCCTGCGCGCGCTCAATCTCATGGAGCGAGCTTTCGTAAGTGTTCTTCGCAACGTCATACGCTGCTTCAGCTGCATTGTATTCCTGTTCTGAAATTAGCTTCTTACTGAACAGGTCTTCCGCTCGCTTGAAATCGTGCTCGGTCTTCAGCATCGTCGCCTTCTGCTGAAGATTTGTTGCTTTCGCTGCGCTGATCGCCGCTTCCTGTTGCTCCACGAGCGCCTTGTACGAATCCGGTTTGATCCGTACAAGCAGATCGCCTTGCTTGACTCGCTTTCCGTCTTCCACCGGTAGCTCGATGATTTCGCCCGCGACCTCGGGAGAAATTTTTACTTCTGTTTCCGGTTGCACCTTTCCTGTTGCTGAAACTGTCTGCACGATAGTTTTACGAATCGCCTTCTCCGTGGTAACCGGAACCGCTTTCTCGCGCTTGCTCCAGATAATCGACGCAGCGATGCAAAGCACGACCAGGCCGATGGAACTGCAAATGATTTGCTTTTTGCGTCGGGCGCGACGCTGCTTCGCCGTCAAAGGCGCCGGGGCAGGTGTGCTTACAACTTGGTGCATTGTGAGAGCGGTTCGCGGGGTGAAAGCTTCAGGGTTAGTTGGTTGTTGGACTCTTGCAAACGAAATCCCATTCATGACAACGTTGGGATGCGCCGAAAAGCCGCTTTGGATTCAGCTAATTGCAGCTTCCTTCAATGACGCTGATCTTGTCGGTCGATCCCACGACTTAACGCCGCGGCGAGCCCTAATTTGCTCAACTGCCCACAGCGCGTGCTCTGCGATCAAAGGCTCCGGATCGTCTGCCGCGCGTTCGAGCGCCGGAAGATCGGATACGTCGCCGGTGTTACCGAGAGCGACACACACATTGCGTAGAAAACCACGGCGCTTGATTCGTTTTATTGGGGAATTTTTGAAAACGGCGCGAAACTCTACTTCACTGAGTTCCAAATACTCCCGCAACGACATACCCGTCGTTGATTGGCGTGCTGAAAAAGCTGTCTGGTGAGAAACTTGAGCGAACCGGTTCCATGGGCAAACATCCAGGCAATCATCGCAACCGAAGATCCGATCTCCGATAAGTGCGCGAAGCTCCAAGGGAATGGAACCTTTCAACTCAATCGTCAGATAAGAGATGCAGCGGCGTGCGTCGAGTCGATGCGGAGCAGTGATCGCGCCTGTCGGGCACGCAGCGATACAGCGCTCGCATGTTCCGCAGTGATCGGCGACTGGCTCATCCACCGACAGTTCAAGCGTCGTCAAAAGCTCTGCGAGAAAGAACCAAGTCCCGAGCCGTTCATCAATCAGCATGGTGTTTTTGCCATGCCAGCCAATTCCAGCTTGCGCCGCATGGTCGCGCTCTAAAATAGGGCCGGTATCCACGTAATATTTCTGCTGTCCGCCAAAACTGCGAAGAAATTGGTCGATCTTGCTGAGCTTCGCCTCGATCACATCGTGATAATCCTCGCCCCACGCGTAGCGCGCGATTCTGCCCGTAGCTCCGACATGTCGGGGCGACCGACGAACTTGTTCACCCTGAAAATAATTCAGCGCCAAAGTAACGATGGATCGCGCGCCGGGCAAAACTTTCTGCGGATCGCAACGCTTCTCTTCGCCGCGTTGCATGTAATGCATTTCGCCGTGCGCGCCGTCACGCAACCATTCCCGAAATTCACTTGTATGCGCTGGCTCGGTGCAAGCTGCTATGCGACAGGAATCAAAACCAATCTGCCGCGCAAAAGACACGAGCTGCGCCTTCAAATCTCTTTGCGAAGTTTGAGTCATCATGCTGTAGTCGGCATAGGCGTCCCTGGCTGCGGGTTGGCGCCAACTCTTCCGAGTTTGCTCAAAATTGCCAGGGCAACTTCCTCATTTGTAAGCATCGACGTATCGACTCGGACATCCGCAACGCTGCCATAAAGTGGTTGCCGTGCCTGCAACATTCGCGCAAACGATCGCCTTGGACTTTTCACTTGCAACAACGGTCGGTTGCCTGATCGCGAGGCGCGTTCGAATAGCGCTTCCTCATTGCCGTCCAGCCAAACGGTTAAGCCGAGCCGTTTCAAAATCTGCAGATTCTCGTGGCGTAAAACGATACCCCCACCGGTTACGATGATTGCCCGCTTTGTCTCTGACAGTTGCCGCAGGGCTTGAGTTTCCGCTTCACGGAATTTCTTCTCGCCGTGTTTGGAAAAGATTTCCGGGATCGAGAGTCCGAATTTCGACGCAACGATGTCGTCGGTGTCGAATAGGACGAGTGCCGTGCGCCGCTGCAGGCAAGTTCCAACGGACGACTTTCCTGCGCCCATCATGCCGATGAGGACAATCGATCCAGCGACAGCGTTCACAGGACAATATCTCATTAACACCTTGCTTCAGCCAGACGTGTTGTGTTTCGAATCAGCATCGCGTTGCTGTCATGTAGAGCGAAGCAAAACATCTCTGGATTATTCTGTTCGCCGCCAAACCAATAATCAGAGATTCCTCACTTCGCTCGGAATGACGGAGGGCTTGGCGTTTCACAGAATGGAGCCGGCGGGAGCCGAGCGACATGGACGGGAAGCCCGAAGGGTGAGTTTGCTGGCGCAAACGAATCAAACGCCCTACAATTTGCCCATGCCTGAATCGAAGCCTTTGGTTGCCATCATCATGGGCAGCAAATCAGATTGGGAAACGATGCGGCACGCCGTAGAAACGCTAGATGAGCTCGGTGTGGCGAATGAAGCGCGCGTTCTATCTGCGCATCGCACTCCCGACGCGACTACGGAGTTCGCGCGAACAGCGGCTGATCGCGGCGTACGGGTGATTATCGCTGGCGCGGGTGGCGCGGCGCATTTGGCTGGAGTGATTGCTGCACATACATGGCTGCCTGTGCTCGGTGTTCCGATTCAATCGAAGCTCCAGGGGCTCGATTCCCTTTTGTCGACTGCTCAAATGCCGGGGGGCATTCCCGTCGGCACTTTAGCGATCGGGGAGGCGGGGGCGAAAAACGCCGCGCTTCTCGCGGCTGCGATTCTCGCCACGTCCGATAAGACGATTCGTCATCAACTGGAGGCCTTTCGTAAGAAACAGTCGGAAGCTGTACTGGCTGCGAAATTGCCAAAGTGAAAACAGTGATTTCAACCGACCGCGCTGCGGCGGTTGAACTGCTGCGCAAAGGCGAGATTGTGGGACTGCCCACGGAAACGGTTTACGGACTCGCTGCTGACGCGCTGAACCCGATTGCAGTCGCGAAAATCTTTGAGGCGAAGGAACGACCGCGGTTCGATCCGCTGATTGTGCATTTGCCCAACGAAGAATGGCTGGAACGCGTAGCAAAGATCGACAATCGTTCCCACGCGCCGATCAATAAGTTGGTCACGCGATTCTGGCCCGGACCGCTCACACTAGTTTTAGATCGGCGATCGATTGTTCCGGAAATTGTAACCGCAGGGCTCGACACCGTTGCCGTGCGAATGAGTTCGCATCCGGTTTTTGCCGAAATCATCTCCGAACTTGGAAAACCAATTGCTGCGCCTAGCGCGAACCGATTCGGCCGCATCAGTCCTACGACTGCACAACACGTGCTCGCTGAACTCAATGGACGAATCGAGTTAATCATCGACGCGGGGCGAACCCAACATGGACTTGAGTCAACAATTGTTCGTGTGCGGGGAAACAGCATCCAGATCTTGCGGCGTGGGCCGATTACCGCAGAGCAGTTATCGGAATTTGCAAAGATCAACATCGTCGCGGCGTCGACACAGAAAATTTCGGCTCCGGGACAATTGCCATCGCATTATGCGCCCAAAACACCATTGGACTTGATCGACGACGCGAAATCATTTTCACCGAAAAACGACCAACGCGTTGGTTTGCTGGCATGGCATCCAAGAAAGGGCGATCTCCAGATCGCCCAGCGGCGGACTGGAGACCGCCGCTCCTTGCAATTTCTCGCAGTCCGAAATCTCAGCGAACAACAAGACCTTCGCGAAGCAGCTGCGAACTTGTTTCGATATCTGCGCGAACTCGATGCACTTGGTCTCGATCTTATCGTTGCGGAACGAGTTCCCTCTCAGGGACTCGGCGCAGCGATTCTTGATCGGCTTGAGCGTGCGTCGCACGGCTACTCTGTCGCCCCAGAGATGCCTGAATAAATCCTTTAAACAGTGGATGCGGCTTATTTGGTTTGCTTTGGAACTCCGGGTGATACTGGCAACCGACGAAATACGGGTGATCGCGCAGCTCAATCAGTTCGGCGAGGGTGCCATCCGGCGATGTACCTGAAATCACGAAGCCTTTTGCGTTCATTCGGTCGCGATACTTCATGTTGAACTCGTATCGGTGCCGGTGCCGCTCCGTTACCTCGGTGTCACCGTAGATTTTTTCAGCGAGCGTGCCTTGGACAACCTTGGTTGGCCATGTGCCCAGTCGCATGCTTGCCCCTTTGTTACGGACGCCACGCTGCTCCTCCAGCAGGGAGATTACCGGCTCTGGAGTTTTCTTGTCGAACTCAGTGCTGTTAGCGTCTTTGATTCCACAGACGTTCCTCGCAAATTCAATCGTCGCCACCTGCATACCAAGACACAGACCGAGGTACGGAATCTTATGCTCCCGTGCGAAACGTGCTGCGTTGATTTTTCCGTCAACACCGCGAGCGCCAAATCCGCCAGGAATCAGGACGGCGCCAATATCTTTCAACTGCGAGTCCACGCCGTGCTCCAGCGATTCGGCATCAATCAGTTTAAGATCGATTCCGCAGTCCTCGCTCGCGGCGGCGTGCGTGAGTGATTCATAAATGCTCTTGTAGGCGTCGCGGACTTCCATGTATTTGCCAACTACAGCGATCTTGATGCGGCGCTTTGGATTTACAACGCGTTCGACAAATTTTCGCCAGTCTGCCAGATCGGGGGCAGGCGTTTGCAGATGCAAAAGATCGCACACCAATTGGTCGAGTCCCTCAGCATGCAGTGTTAACGGCACTTCATAAATCGTGTGCTCGACATCGCGCTCCTCGATCACGGCTTTTTCAGAAACGCTGCAGAACATCGACAGTTTCCGACGCACATCCCGATCCAGCGGTTTTTCGCTACGGCAAATCAACACCTGCGGCTGCAAACCGATCTCGCGGAGCTTCGCCACGCTTTGCTGCGTTGGCTTTGTTTTTAATTCGTGCGCCGCCTTGATGTATGGAACAAGCGTCACGTGCATGTTCAGCACGTTTTCCGGGCCGACCTCTAGAATAAATTGTCGAATCGCTTCCAGAAATGGCAGACCTTCGATGTCACCGGTCGTTCCGCCGATCTCAGTAATAACGACGTCGTATTTGCTTTCGTCGGAAAGCTCACGAATGCGATTTTTGATCACGTCCGTGACATGCGGAATGACCTGAACAGTCTTGCCGAGATAATCGCCGCGCCGCTCCTTTAAAATGACGGTCTCGTAAACCTGGCCGCTGGTCAGGTTGTTGTGCCGTGTGAGGACGCAGTTGGTGAAGCGCTCGTAATGTCCAAGATCGAGATCGGTTTCAGCGCCATCGTTGAGCACATAAACTTCTCCGTGCTGGAACGGGTTCATCGTGCCGGGATCGACATTGAGGTAAGGATCGAACTTTTGTAGGACAACGCGCAGCTTGCGCGCTTCAAGTAGCGTCCCGAGTGAGGCTGCGGTTAAGCCTTTACCCAGCGAACTGACGACACCCCCGGTGACAAAAATGTATTTCATCCGGAGCGAGCACTCTGTTGGGCGCGAACGAGTTTTTGCTCCAGCGATTTTGCGTCGGCGGGCGTGTCCACGCCGGGCGAACCATGTTTGGTGACGAGCACATGAACTTTTACACCATTTTCCAACGCGCGCAATTGCTCCAGCGACTCAGCGCGCTCAAGTGGACTCGGTTTCCACTTCACAAACTGGAGCAGCACGTCGCGACGGAAACCATAAATACCCTGATGCCGCAGATAACGAACACGGGAAGGTTTGGCAGAGTAGGGGATAACGCTTCGCGAGAAGTAGAGAGCGCAATTGTGCCGATCTATGACGACTTTGTTTTGATGCGGTGATTCTGCTTCGGAAGGATTTTGGAACGGATGCGCGGCAGTAACGATGTCGATCTTCACGCCCGAGCGAAGTTTTTCAACGACTGCATCAATCAAACGGGGATCGAGCAACGGTTCATCCCCTTGGATATTGAGCACGAACGAAAAAGCTTTTGCGCGGCGTGCGACTTCCGCCACCCGATCAGTCCCGCTACGATGTCTCGGGGAGGTCAAAGCGACCTCGGCGCCCCACTTGAAAGCGGCCTCGGCAATGCGCATATCGTCGGTGGCAACGATCAGCCGGTCTAGATTTTTGGCTGTTTGACACCGCTGCCAGACGTGTTGCAGAAGTGGTTTATCGGCAATGCGATGCAGTGGTTTTCCCGGAAAACGTGTAGACGACCAACGCGCTGGAATGACGCCCAATGCCTTATTCATTGCCTGTCATCCTGAGCGAACCGCAGGATCTCTCGATTGCCGAAGCATTACGCAAGTGGACGTCTCCGTGCAACGAACCAAAGGGCGGGGTTCCTCCCCTGATTCGGAATGACCGCGTAATCATGACGTTATGTTCAAGATAATCTCCGCCGCTGCGGGGAAATCCTCCGCAATCCAATCAGCCTTGCTGCTAGTAATGTCGCGTTGAAAACCGGTTTGAACGCGGATCGTGCGCACGCCAGCGTTGCGACCGCATTCGACATCGACTTCCTTGTCGCCAATGAAAAATGAGCGTGAAAGGTCAATCCCGTGTTCTTGCTTGGCCTGCAAGATCATCCCGGGGGCTGGTTTGCGAGAGCTGGAATCTTGCCCGGGAAGATCGGGGGAAAAATAGGTCGCCCCGATCAAATCATCCAACTGTCGCAGGACCTCCGCGTCAACGGCACGATATTGCTCGACTGTCATCAGACCGCGACCGATCCCGCTCTGATTTGTAATGACAATCAGTTTGAAACCACGCGCTTTCAAACGCCGCAATGCTTCCGGAACGCCTGGAAAAATCCTGACGTCTTTCGGGTCGGAACAATAATCACAATCCTTCATGATGGTGCCGTCGCGATCGACAAAGACGGCAGGAGACAGCTCATCAGTCATGGTCGCTGTCCTCTCGGAAGCTGGCGATAAGTTCATTTCGCGTCACGGTTGCAGTTCCAAGTTTGCTAACCACAATTGCGCTTCCGTGGTTGGCGATTTCTGCCGCTTCAATTGGAGTTGCTCCGCAGACAAGCCCGAGGGTAAAGAGCGCAACGGCAGTATCGCCCGCGCCGGAGACATCAAAAACCTGTCGTGCCTTTGTTGGAATATAATGTGGCTCTTCTATCTGCTGAAAAAGCATCATGCCGTGTTCGCCCAGCGTGATAAGGAGATATTTTGTGTTCCATTTCTTAAGAAGCGTTTCGCCGACGCGCCGGAGATCGACATCGTGCGGCGGGACCGCATCCGGATCGCGCCCTGGAATGCCAGCTGCCAGAAAAGCCTCTGCGCGGTTCGGCGTAACCACTGTGGCGCCATGCCAATCCATTAGATGCTCGGGATTGGGATCGGCCGCCACGATCTTGCCGGCCGAGCGCGCAACATCTGTAATCTCCGAAACCATATCAGCTGACAAAAACCCTTTGCCGTAGTCTTCAAAGATAATCGCGTCTGTCTGCGCAATGGTGTTTCGGACCGCCGCGAGCACATGCTGGACTTGGTGTGCCGATGGCCCGGTAAACTGTTCACGATCGACGCGAACAACCTGTTGATGACGCGCAATGATGCGCGTTTTCACAATCGTGCGGAACGACTCGTCTTTAACCGCGTTGGAGAAATCGATTTTTTGTTCCGCCAACAGTTCCTGAAGTTGCTGGCCACTGCGATCGTTTCCCAGCAAGCCAATGATCGCGACGTAATCTACGAATTCGCGCAGATTGCGTGCGACGTTGGCAGCGCCTCCGGGGTAGAACGACTCTCTGGTGACCTCCACAACAGGAACCGGCGCCTCGGGGGAAATGCGGCCGACTTTTCCCCACACGAATTCATCGAGCATCAAATCGCCGATGACCAGTATTCGCATTGATGACGAACGATCCAGAAGCGTCTTGAGTCTGTTGAGGTTCATAAAAGTGCAGAAGATGCCGCCGAGGCAGCGCGATGGTTCGACTATGGGAAAGCAAATTTTTGTTGACGGCGTTTGTGCGCGGAGCGGGTTCTGTTAAAGTTCGCTCCATTAAATCCTTAAATCGAACTCGAAATCAACAGTCGAAAGTGCCAATGATTCCGTTTACCAGATATTTGAAATTAGGCGTGGGTGTCCTCTGTGGGCTTGCATTGTGTGCAGGTGCCGCTCAAGCGCCACAGCACATCAATATTAAACAATTAGCAACCAGGGTGGAAGACGTTGTCGTGCCGTTGCCGAACGAAATTTTCGGCGCCCTGAACAAACTGGGCACGGTGAACTGGAAGCAGCACGTGCGCAGCGACAAAGGACCGAACTTTACCGAGAGGCCGCGTATCGCTCTTTTACTTGGGACGGTGATCGCCGATGGTTTTATCGCAGTGCAGGCGGAAGACGCGGACGCCGTAAAAGATATTGGCCAGCGCGTCCTGGCCCTGGCGAAGGGTATCGGCGTGGGAAATTCGATTACTCCACATGCCAAGGCGATCATCGAGGCGGCCGACAAGCGTAATTGGGAAAACGTCCGCAGAGAACTGGATCGCACCCAAAACAGCGTGCAACAGGCGATGAACGAGGTGCACGATGAAAAATTATCACAGCTTGTAAGCCTGGGCGGATGGCTGCGTGGTACAGAGGTGTTGACCTCGGTTGTGAAGGAACATTTTTCCAGCGATGGCGCCGAGCTGCTGCACCAGCCCGATCTGCTTTCCTATTTTCAAACAAGGCTCCAAGCTATGCCCGAGTTTAACCTGCCCATCATCCGCCAAATTCAAGACGCGCTGGTCGAGGTGAAACCTTTGATTGATGTCGGCGATCGCCGCATTCCGCCCGAATCAGTGAAGAAGGTCAATGAAATCACAACCCGGCTCGGCCATGGCATCGTCACAAGAGACTAGCACTTCGATGAAAAGCTGCGCGAAACTCGTGTTCCAGACGAGCGCTCTGCTGCTCGTTTTAGTAGCCCTTCAACCTGTGATTTTCGCATCGGTGGACGATGCACAGTCGTTTGCTCTTCAAGCCGCTGAACCATATGTAAAACAAGGATTTCAGGTGCGTGAGGATTACTGGGGAGGCGACCTCGGTTCCGGAGAAAAAAAGGCAGTCCGACAGCAATTGTTCAAAGGGAACGAATATTGGTTTTGGTTGGGAACGGAAGTCGATAAGGCAAAGGTTTCCGTTCACGTTTATGACTCAGATGGGAAACTCGCCGAAGAGCCGGACGGATGGGAAAAAGGCCACTTTGCAGGTGCACACGTTATTCCAAAAGCGACCGGCAGCTACTTCATCATAGTCAGTGTTGAGGAATCGCCAGAGGATCGGACTCATTGGGCATTGGTGTATGGTTTTCGGTAGGACTGAGTGGCTTCGAATCGGGCAGATGCCGATGCTACTTGGAAAATGACTGAAACGCGAACTTTGCAGTTTGAAAGCCCACGCGCTCTGCAATCGCTTTACGCTAACGATCTCAAGCTTTTGAAGAATCTCGAGGACTCGCTCGGTGTAAAAGTGACCACGCGCGAAGGTTGGGTGAAACTCGAGGGCGATCCGGGTCGCCTAGACAAAGCGCAACAAGTGTTCGAACAGCTTGATAAAGCGCGCCAGCAAGGTGTCGATATTCAACGGCACGAATTCAATTATGCGCTTAAATCCGTGACCGGAGACCAGGATGAAAACCTCGGCGAGATAGTATTGACGAAAATCACAACCTCGTCACGCAAGCCGCCGATCGTGGCGCGGAGCGCAAACCAGCGCGCGTACGTCGATGCAATTCAAAAGCACGACGTGGTATTTGGAATTGGACCGGCTGGCACGGGCAAAACTTTTCTTGCTGTGGCGATGGCCGTCGCGGCGCTCAAGAAAGAACAGGTGGCGCGCATTATTTTGACGCGACCCGCGGTGGAAGCCGGTGAAGCGCTGGGATTTCTTCCAGGCGACCTCGAACAAAAGATTACGCCATATCTCCGCCCGCTTTACGATGCGTTGCATGAAATGTTGGAGCCGGAGGAAATGGAGCGGGCGATTTCAAGGCAAACGATTGAAGTGGCTCCGCTGGCGTATATGCGTGGACGCACCTTGAACAATGCTTTTGTGATTCTAGACGAGGCACAGAACACCACGACTGAACAAATGTTCATGCTGCTGACACGAATCGGTTTGAATTCCAAATGCGTGGTTACGGGTGACGTCACACAAATTGATTTGCCCGCCAACAAACGCTCCGGTGTGGTCGAAGCGTTACAGGCATTGAAAACCGTGCCGGGAATTGCGACCGTATATTTCACCGAGCGCGACGTTGTGCGCCATGAGCTCGTGCGCGCCATCATTGGCGCGTACCAACTGCACCGGTCGCCCGCGCCGTCACCGCGCAAATAGAAAACAACCATGTTCGATTTCCTCAAACGCGGGCGACTCATCAGACGCGGACTGGCCTCACGCAAGATGCGGCGACGACGACGGGCACGAAGCGAGCTCATGCGGAACCTGGAAAACGCGACCTACGTGAGGGTATTCCTCCTTGCACTGTTTGCGGCCGGCCTCGCATTTCTAGTCTTCAGTGGTCAACAGCCTGAACCGACAAAAAATTACGTGATTGCGCTGCTTGTTTTGGCCACGGCGATTACCCAGCTTTGGATCAACCAACCGAAGAGCTTTTACCAAAACTCGCGACTTCTTCTTGTGTTTGGCGTTATCCTTGCGCAACTGGCCGTTACAAAACTGTTGCTGGTCATTTGTAACAGCGGCGATTACCGATTCTTAAAGCCGGAGATGGCCGGCTTGATCACGCCCTATGCGTTTGCGCCGCTCGTGCTGAGCGTGCTGCTGGGACGGCAGCACGGCCTCTATGCTGCCTTCTTCGTCAGCTTATGGAGCAGCATGTTGTTTGGTCCAATTGATGCCCCGCTTTTGTTAACCAGTCTGATCAGCGGATTTACTGCTGTCTCTCTAACGTTGCAGGTGCGGCGGCGCAGCAAATTGATTCGGGCTGGTCTCTACGTCGGACTCGCGATCTGGTTATTGTCGCTGACGTTTGGTTTGATCGGACCTATCAATTGGTTTTATCCGACGGCCAATGACTGGGGCATGCTCGGATGGCAGAGTGCGCTCGCGATCGGAAATGGGGTTTTGACTGCCACACTGGTTGGCGGGGCGCTGCCAATGCTCGAGAACCTGTTTAGAATCACGACAGATATTTCGTGGCTGGAAGCTTCCGATCTGAATCACCCTTTGCTGCGCCGCATGACCATCGAAGCGCCGGGCACTTATCATCACAGCCTCGTTGTGGCCAATCTCGCCGAAGCGGCAGCGGAAGCGGTCGATGCAAACGCGACGCTTTGCCGCGTCTGCTCGTACTTCCATGACGTTGGCAAGCTGGTGAAACCGGAATACTTCACCGAAAACATGAGCTTTGAACGCAACCCACATGATGAACTCGCGCCGACGATGAGCGCACTGATTATCATCGCGCACGTCAAGGAAGGCGTGGATCTTGCGCTGAAGCATCGGCTAAACCAGCGCATCATCGATATTATCCAGGAGCACCACGGCACCTCGCTCGTCCGTTATTTTTATCAACGCGCGGTCCAGCAGCATGAAGACGCGCGCGCTGGGGGCAAGATCATGAAGCTGCGCGAGGACGATATTCCAGAAGTGCACGAGGAGAGTTTTCGTTACAGCGGGCCGAAACCGCAGACGAAGGAAAGCGCGATCGTCAGTCTGGCCGACACGATTGAGAGCGCCTCGCGCAGCCTGGAGAAACCAACGCCGCAAAAAATCGAAGCGCTCGTGAACGAGCTGATCGACGAGCGCATTAGCGATCGGCAACTGGACGAATGCGATCTGACGCTCGGCGAATTGAAAGTAATCGCCGACCGTTTCCGATTCACGCTTCTATCGATGTTGCATACTCGAATCGCTTATCCAAAGGCAGGGCACAGACCGGCAGTGCCGCGCGACGAAATCTTGCGCCCAGACGTGATGGCCGCCAGGCGCAAACCTGAAACCGCTCCGCCAATCTCGGCTGCGTAATCGCAGCAAAGATGGCGTCCGACACAGACGCCCTACAGTTCAGGCGGATGCGCACGCGGCTCACGATCCTTTGAGCCGGCACTGCTCGGAACCGTGACGAAGGGGCCGCCTTCCATCGGTGTGACTTTGGTGAAAGCGACATCAGGCATTTCGCTCGGCAATCCTTCGAGCGGAAAATCTTTTCGCAACGGGAAGTACGGATAACCGTCCCACATCAGGATACGTCTTAGATCGAGATGCCCGTTAAACTTGATGCCCATCATGTCGTAAGCCTCGCGCTCGTGCCAGTTGGCTGTGGGCCAAATGTCGGAAATGGTGTCGACCGCGCCGAGCTCTTCGGGAACTCTTAATTTCAAGCGCAGATGCACGCCGTGCGGCATCGAGTAAAGATGATAAACAATTTCGAAGCGCGGGTCTTCGCCGAAATTGTCGATGCTTGTGATGTCGAGCAAATAATCGAATGAAAGCTCATCACGGCAGAATTTGGCGATCTCATGGAGATCACTGGCCGCGATCGTAAAACTCGTTTCGCCGCGGAATTCAGTTTCGCGCTGAATTTTTCCCCCAAATGAGTTGCTCAGCGATTCGCGTGCTTCCTGGCTCGTCATCTGTGCTTATGTTGTAGGACAGGCGCTCCGCCTGCCGAGATCGTGACAGAAGGCAAGCGATGCGCTTGCCCTACAATTGCGAGTTGCAGCCCGCGTGCTCATGATGCGAGCATTTCCTCGAGCTTTTCAGTGAGCTTCGGTTTCTGGTCCCTGAACGACTGGTGCCGGGAAATTTTCTCCTGCAATTTCATCAAACCAGCTAGCAACGCTTCCGGACGCGGTGGGCAACCAGAGATGTAAACATCGACGGGGATAAGCTGATCGATTCCCTGCAGTGTAGCGTAAGAGCGGTACATACCGCCTGTGGAAGCGCATGCGCCCATGGCGATCACCCATTTCGGCTCCGGCATCTGCTCATAGATCCGCTTCACCGCGAGAGCCATTTTGTAGGTCACCGTGCCGGCCACGATCATCACATCGCATTGCCGCGGCGAGAAGCGCATCACTTCCGCGCCAAACCGCGCAATGTCAAAGCGCGATGCAGCCGTTGCCATCAACTCGATCGCGCAACAAGCCAGGCCCATCGGCATTGGCCAGAGCGAGTTTTTGCGGACCCAATTCAGCGCCGCATCGAAGCGTGTAAAAATCATGTTGCCTTCGATCTTGGAATCGTAGGCCGTCGCTCGCTTCTCTGACATGCGAAAAGGGTAACGTGCAGAATTGGGTGTGCAAGATCCGCAAGCATGTAATTGGTTCGGCGTTGTCTCAGTAACACCTGGTTCTAACCGGGTGATTTTACATCTGGTGTGGGAAAGTCGTTTAAACGGGCTTTCGACAGTTTCGTGCGTGAAAACACCGGTCTGAAGACACGCTGTTAATGAGACTGCCACTAAATTAGCCGTTTCGTCGGATGATTTGGCACAGTATTCGGTTCACGGCGTAATTTTGCGCGACACCCCTCTCGAATGTATAGAAACGCTCTTGTAATGACTGAAGTAGCGCGTACGCATCTGGACGCTCTCGAGAACCAGAGCATTTTTATTTTTCGCGAGGCGTATCACGCTTTCAAAAACATCGCGACGCCATGGTCGATGGGCAAGGACTCAAACGTTCTCATCTGGCTGGCGCGCAAATCTTTTTTTGGACGCGTACCATTTCCGATTTTGCACATCGACACGACTTATGAGTTTCCAGAAATGCTGGAGTTCCGTGAATGGGCGACGAAGTATCACAACCTGAATTTGATCGTGAAAATTAATACCGAGGCGCGCGCACGCGGCATCGGGTACGAGACGAATGATCCGGTAACAGTGACGCACGAGCTAAAAACCGTCGCGTTACAACAGGCGCTTGCGGAATATAAATGGGATGCGCTCATCACCGGCATTCGCCGCGATGAAGATCCCACGCGCGCGAAGGAGAGGTATTTTTCGCCGCGCAACGCGCAGTTCGAATGGGACTACAAAGATCAGCCTCCGGAATTCTGGAGCCAATTCGTTACCACTACAGCAAAGGGCGAACATGTCCGCGTGCAACCGTTGCTCGATTGGACCGAGATCGACGTCTGGCGCTACATCCAGCGAGAAAACATTCCCATCCCGAAGATGTATTTTGCCCGAAACGGAAAACGTTTCCGTTCGTTAGGCTGCAGCCCCATTACGCATCCAATCGAAAGCAACGCATCTACAATCGACGAGATCGTCGCCGAGCTAGAGGCGACAAAAACAACCGAGCGCGCCGGCCGTGCACAAGACCATTACGAACGGAATGCGATGCAGAAATTAAGGGCGAAGGGATTTTTATGAAAGCCGGAGAGCGGATAGCGGATGCCGGAAAGATTTTACTATGACGCGTCCGAAAGGAAATTTGAAAGGACGCTCCACGTCGGAATCAGAATCTTATCCGGTATCCGCTATCCGCTCTCCGATTTCTACTCCGCTGCGCGTGGTTTTCGTTGGTCACGTCGATCACGGAAAGTCCACGCTAATCGGGCGCATCCTGCATGACACCGGTTCACTGCCCGAGGGCAAGATCGAGGAAATTAAGAAGGCCTGCGCGGCGGAAGGGATGGAGTTTGAATTTGCATTCCTGCTCGATGCGCTGCTGGAGGAGCAGAAACAAAACGTCACGATCGACACGACGGAGATTCCTTTCCGAACAGCGCGCCGCCGTTACGCCATTATCGACGCGCCAGGGCACAAGGAATTTTTGAAGAACATGATCACCGGCGCGTCGAGAGCGGACGCCGCGATCCTGGTGATTGGCGCGGACGAAGGCGTGCGCGAACAGAGCCGTCGTCACGGTTATCTGCTCAGTATGCTTGGCATCCGGAACCTCATCGTCGTGGTAAACAAAATGGATCTCGTGGGTTATTCGGAAAAACGATTTCGCGAGATCGAACAGGACTATCGGAAGTTTCTCCAGCAGCTCGGACTCAACGCGCACACATTTATTCCTGCGTCGGCGAGTGAAGGTGAGAACGTCGCGCGGTCGAGCATGAAAATGAAATGGTACTGCGCGGCGAACGTTCTCGAAGCGCTCGACTTGCTGGAGCCGCAAAAGTCTGACGTCGATCTTCCGCTGCGCTTTTGTGTTCAGGATGTTTATCGCTTCGATGGACGACGGATCATTGCAGGCCGGATCGAAACCGGAACGCTGAGAGTGGGAGATGAGTTGATATTCTCGCCGGCAAATAAGTCATCAGTGGTTGCTACGATTGAGCGCTGGCCACAGGTCATCCTGAGCGGAGTAGAAGGATCCCGCAGAGCTAGCTCAACGGTAACGCAACGGGATTCCTCGACTTCGCCCGGAATGACAGTCGTTGCAGGCGATTCGATCGGGATCACTTTGGCCGAACAGATTTTTGTCGAGCGCGGCTATGTCGCATCGCACCAGAACGAAACACCGGTCGAGACAAACCGGTTCCACGCAGATTTGTTCTGGATCGTGCGCGAACCCCTACGGATAGGACATTTTTACGATCTGCGCCTCGCAACGCAAGAGGTGAAATGTCAGATCGTTTCCATCGAGCAGGTGATGGATTCGTCCACGCTCGAAAAGACAAGCGACGCGCGCGAACAGTTGCAGCGCAACGAGATTGGCCGGCTTGCGATTCAAACTCGCGGCCCACTCGTCATCGATAATTACGATCGCGTGCCAAATCTTGGCCGATTTGTGATCGTTGATGATGGAAAAATCTGCGGCGGCGGCACGATTTTCGGCGGCGTCTACACAGATCGAACCGTCGCAAAAAGCAAAAATATTTTCTGGACCGAGGAAAAGATTACAGCCCGGGAACGGGCGCTGCGAACTGGCCATCGGGGAGCAGTCATCTGGTTGACCGGACTTTCCGGCGCCGGGAAATCGACCATTGCGCAGTCACTCGAACGCGATCTGTTCCATCGTGGCATGCACACCTACGTGCTGGACGGCGACAATATCCGGCACGGCTTGACCTCGAATCTTGGCTTCTCGCCAGACGATCGGATGGAGAACATTCGCCGCGTTAGTGAAGTGGCGAAACTGATGGCCGACGCAGGTACGGTCGTAATCACCGCGTTCATCTCGCCGTATCGAATGGATCGCCGCCGTGCGCGCGAAATCGCGCTCGAGGGCAACGCGGAGTTTATCGAGGTCTTCGTTGACGCGCCGCTCGAAGTTTGCGAAGCGCGCGACCCAAAGAACCTCTACAAAAAAGCGCGCGCAGGAGAGATTCGTGAGTTCACTGGAATTGATGCCCCCTACGAAGCTCCAGACGACCCCGAGATCGTAGTGCACACGGACCAGCAAACCGTCGATGAATCGGTCGCGACGATCCTTGAGCAGTTGTTATCGCGTTTGCGCACAGAGGAGTAATTCCGTCATCTTGAACGGAGCGAAGCGAAGTCGAAAGAGCTCGCGGCATTACCCTGAGGCTTCTCAACGGGATTCCTGGACTTCGCTCGGAATGACAATGAAGCTTAGAATTCGATACGCCGAGCCTGGCGATGCGTCAGTGCTTGCGCAACTGATGTGCGAGCTCGGCTACGAAACAACCGCCACCGAAATGCGTCGGCGTTTGAAATCAATTTTCAGCGATGCGCGCTTTCGCACATTTGTCGCCGAGATCAACGATCAGGTTTGCGGAATGAGTGGGACGCTGACACACGCCAGTCACGAGCATAACGATTTCACCGGAAAAATTACCGCGCTGATTGTGTCCAGGAAACATCGGCGCAGCGGCATCGGTCGCGCGCTCATTGGCGCAGCTGAGAAAGATTTTGTGGAGAAAAGAGTTACGCGAGTGAGTCTAACAACCCGATTCACCCGCGAAGACGCGCATCAATTTTACGAGGCGCTCGGTTACTCCCGAACTGGCTTCCGCTTTGCAAAAAATCTTTCGCCCAACTCTGCAGACAAGTAACGATACATCTTCCGAGGGCGGTCGCGATCTTTGTCGCTGAGCCCGGCGATTCGCACCGGAAAGCGGCTACGGAATAGGAGCGGCTGCGGACCTAGCGGGTCTTTGCGTCCCCCGAAATTCGAAGAAAGCAAACACCAAAACACCAGCATTCAGTAGCAAGATCGTCAGCGTAGAATACGTAAGCCATTCAATTAGGCTTACTGAGCTATCCAAGCTGTGGTTCAAATCCTGCAACAGTTTTAGAGACTTTACTCGTGCCTCGTCGGCAGGCTGATTTCGAAACCTCTCCATAACTTGCGGAAAAATTTGCCGCTCGTGAAGTATATCTCGATGTCTTGGAAAGACCGAAATCATATAAATCACAGAGCCTATCCCAATCGCATCAATTGCGATCGTGCTGATCAGAATGATGCTTAGATTCGATAGTTTCAATTTATGAAATCCAGATCGTTTTCGTGTTCGTAAATTCGCGGATGCCGGCGGCGCC